>PSRA01000208.1 GCA_003175695.1 Bacteroidota bacterium
TTGGATTCTATTGATTCAATTGAATTAATCGTATTACTCTCTCGCGAATACGGGATCAGCATCCAGGATCCCAAGGAAGGCCGTAAAGTGTTGGTGGATATCAACACAATGGTCGATTACATTGAGAAAAACAGGACTAAGTAAATTCTATCCATTGCCTAGGATCTTTGTTACTGGAATGGGAATTATCAGTGCGATTGGAAATTCTGTTTCCGAAAATCGCACGGCCCTTTCAGAAGAAAAATGTGGCATAGGCCCGTTAGGGGCATTCCCTTCCGCATACGCGGGTAAATTACCTTGCGGCGAAGTCAGGTTGTCATCGGATTTTCTTCGCAGTAAATTAAATGTTTCAGAAAGCGGCGTTACGCGTACGACATTGCTTGCATTGCATGCTTTCAATGAATGTGTCGATAATGCAGATCTCAACCCCGATCTGTTATCGGCACCCGATACCGCGTTTGTTAATGCGACCACGGTGGGGGGAATGTGCCTGACAGATGAACTCTATCACGATGCGAATTCAACTGATGAAGGTTCTCCATATCTCCCATCATACGATTGTGGATCCATTGCATTAATGATTGGTCAACGCTATAAAATGAAGGGTATAATAAATACCATCAATACTGCTTGTTCTTCTTCAGCCAATGCCATCATGTACGGTGCCAGGTTGATCCGGCATGGTTATGCGAAAAGAGCCATTGTCGGAGGCACAGACAGTCTAGCGAAGTATACCATTAACGGATTCAATGCACTTCATATTCTGTCGAGACAAATTTGTGCACCATTCGACAAAAACAGGAATGGACTCAACCTAGGGGAAGGTTCTGCATTCCTGGTACTCGAGGAGGAATCCGAAGTGTCTGGCAAGCACGTTTATGCTGAATTGGTTGGATATGGTAATGCCAACGATGCCTTTCATCCATCTTCTATTTCAGACGCAGGAGAAGGCCCGTTTCTTGCGATGTCAAAGGCCTTGCACACCGCTAACTTGGAGCCCGGCCAAATTAATTATATCAATGCACATGGAACGGGAACAGAAAATAATGACGAAACAGAAAGCAGGGCTATGATCAGATTATTTAATGCTCCTCCGCCTTTTTCTTCAACAAAATCTTTTACCGGACACACCCTTGGCGCAGCCGGCGCAGTGGAAGCTGCCTACACGGTAATGAATCTTAAATACCAGGAGGCTTATCCTTCACTGCATTTCACGGAACCCATTGAATCTACCGGACTCAAACCTGTGACCACTTATTCTAAAATGAAAATGAGCTATGCCATGTCAAACGCCTTTGGATTTGGTGGCAATTGTACTTCATTGATTTTTTCAAAAGCATGAAGCAATGATGTACATCCACCAATCAGCCTGTATTTCCGCCCAGCATAGTTTTGGTTCTGCAGACCTCAATAAATTGGTTCCGTCCAATCAAAATAAAATGCTTGCGATTGAGCCCTCTTATCCCCAAATACCCCCGGCTATGCTTCGAAGGATGGGCAAGGCAGTTAGAATGGGCACCGGAGCAGCGCTGACTCTGCTGCCGGAAGGAGGATGGGATGGTATTGTAATTGGCACAGCCAATGGAGGCATGGAAGACTGCATTAAATTTCTTAACCAGATTGTCGAATATAAAGAAGGATTGCTGACACCTGGCAATTTTGTGCAAAGCACTGCCAATGCCATTGCTTCGCAGATTGGGCTGCAAACGGCGAACAGGAAATACAATGTCACCCATGTGCATCGGGGACTGGCATTTGAGAATGCTTTGTTAGATACTGACATGTTCATTTCTGAAAATCCTTCGAAAACATATTTGGTCGGAAGCGTGGATGAAATTTCAAGTTTTAATTACAATATCGATTTCCTGGACGGGTGGTTCAGGAAATCGCCAGCGTCCAATGCACAACTATATATCGGTTCAGAAGAAGGCACATTAGCAGGTGAGGGTGCCTCGATGTTCAATGTGAGTGGCCTGAGACAGAATGCACTCGCATCCATCCAAAGAATTGGGACTATCCATGGCGAGGACCCTGAACTGGGAAAGAAGCTTTTTGAATCGGTGATCTCTGAATTATCCGTCTCGGCAGATGAAACCATCGATTTGATGTTAAGTGGAGAAAATGGAGACAGCCGTCTGTCGCGATATTACGAAGCTTGTGAATCCCTTCTGCCTGATTCAGTGACTATAGCGAGGTTTAAGCACATGTTCGGTGAAATTCCGACCGCGACCGGCATCGCTGTTTGGCTGGCGACGCAGATTATTTCGTCCGGTGAAATTCCGGTGCACATGATAAAAAAACAAACATCAAAGAAACCCATCAGGAACATCCTGATATATAATAATCACAAGGGTGTTCAGCATAGTTGCATACTGGTATCGGCCGTCAGCGGATAAGGAGAGTCACGATTTATATTGACCAGCATTTATTAATAACCAAAGGCTCAACCCTTACGAAGAAAAAAATGATCCATCTAAAAAAATCTATTCCTTTATTTTTTTGTTTGTTTCTTGTCATCTCATCCAGGGGACAGAATTGTTTGCATCCGGCTAATTTATTATGTGAATACCTCGAGAATCCAATTTGCATCGATGTAAAGACTCCCCGGTTCAGTTGGACCCTTGAATCACAAAGAAAAAATGAATTTCAGTCCGCATATGAACTGATCGTAAGTAATAACCTGGAGCAGGTCCATGAGGGAAAGGGGAATTTTTGGTCCACAGGAAAAACCCCCTCTTCAAAATCTATCCAAGTAAAATACGCAGGCAAATCGCTTCAACCCTTCACCAAATATTATTGGCGCGTTAAAGTATATGATTTAAAGAATCAGGAATGCTGGAGCGAAATCAATTGGTTTGAAACTGCAGCCCTGGATCCTCAGGATTGGGTATCATCATGGATAAGTGACGGTTCCTTCAATCCGGCCCGGGATGAAGATTATTACAAGGATGACCGCATGCCACTTTTTAAGAAGAATTTCCGTATAGGCAAGAAAGTGAGTTCGGCCAAATTATACGTGAGTGGATTAGGATATTACGAAGGCTTTTTAAATGGCAAAAAAATCGGTCAGAGTGTGTTGGATCCGGGATTCACGACCTACGGAAAGGAAGTTCTATATTCCGTTTATGATGTTAGCACTCAATTGAAGAAAGGTGACAACTCAGCCGGATTCATGTTGGGCAATGGCTGGTATAATCCTTTACCATTTAAATTATTCGGCAGATGGAACCTCAGGGAATTTCAGCAAACAGGAAGACCATGTGTGAAGGCTGAATTCCACATCGAGTATGCTGATGGTACGAAGGAAATCATAAAGACCGATGAATCCTGGTTGACAGCTCCAGGCCCCATTACCCGGAACAATGTGTATTTGGGGGAACACTACGACGCACGACTCGAGCAGCGGGATTTTCTTACGCAAAATACTAATGAGGAGGTTTGGAAGCCTGTTATGACAGTTCCGGGTCCATCAGGAATGCTAAGGTCGCAGATGCAACCTGCGATCGAAATCACCCAGGTAGTCTCACCCGTTCGCATATTCGAACCCAGGAAAGACACATTCATTGTAGATATGGGGCAAAATTTCGCTGGTGTCGCAAGAATAAAAGTGAAAGGACCTGTGGGCAATACAATTGTTCTGCGATATGGGGAAGATATATTCGGGGACAGCACTCTAAACTATCTTACGACCTGTGCTACTCAAATAAAAAAGGGAGGTATTAAAGGCGGACCAGGGACGCCAGAGACAGCATGGCAGGAAGATCGATATACATTGAAAGGGAATGGCCTTGAGGAATGGTCGCCTCGATTTACATTTCATGGGTTCAGGTATGTTGAAATCACGGGGTGGCCGGGTAAACCCACACTGAAAGATATTGAGGGGTTACGAATGAATGCCAATGTTGCCAAAAATGGTGAATTTGCCTGCTCAAATAAAATGCTCAACAAATTGCATGAAGCGATTAAATGGACTTTCCTAAGCAATATTTTTAGCATTCAGTCCGATTGCCCCGGACGTGAGAAAATGGGTTATGGCGGCGATATGGTTGCCACGGCGGACGCATTCATGTTCAATTTTGGGATGGCAAATTTTTATGCTAAATCTGTCCAGGATTTTGCCAATGAGCAAAGGCCTTCTGGTGGCATTACTGAAATAGCACCATTTACGGGGATTGCAGATAAGGGTTACGGTGATGATTCCGGACCATTGGGATGGCAATTGGCCTTTCCTTATTTGCAGGACCAGCTTTATGAATTTTATGGCGACGAGCAAATCATCACAGATCATTACGAAGCCTTTAAAAAACAGCTGGATTTTCTTGCATCCAGATCCATGGATGGAATTTTTTATTGGGATATCAGCGATCATGAAGCGCTGGATGCTAAACCTGAAGCATTAACTGCTGCCGCTTTTTATTATCATCACTTATGCCTCGGCGTTAAGTTCGCTACCATTCTTCATGCCCATGAAGATTCAACTTTGTATGCAAACCGGGCAAAGGATGTTTTGAATTCAATTGTCAGAAAGTTTTTGGTTCAAGGCACAGGCAAATTTGATAATGCGACACAATCCGCACAACTATTTGCACTCTGGTACGGGCTTTCACCCGAGAAAGAAATGACAATGGCCGCATTAATGGAAGAATTTAAGCGTCACAATTGGCACCTTTCAACTGGTATATTCTCAACGCGCATGTTGTTTGAAGTTCTGCGCATGAATGATCTAAATGATATAGCTTATAAGATTGCCACACAGCCTGATTATCCCGGATGGGGTTACATGATCAATAGCGGTGCGACTACTCTATGGGAAACATGGCAATATCCAGAAAGCGGCCCTTCACAAAATCATCCTATGTTTGGATCGGTGGATGAATGGTTTTATCGTTCAATCCTCGGCATTAATCCCTTAGCCGCAGGATTCGAAAAAGTGCAAATAAAGCCACAACCGGCAGGCGACTTATCGTGGGCCCGAGGTCGCTATAAATCCATTCGGGGACCTATCGTATGTGACTGGTCAATCGGGCAAGGTAAATTTCATCTTAAAGTTGGAATACCCGCAAACACGAAGGCTGAAATTTGGATTCCAGCAAAAAATAAACAATCAGTCATGGGTGCTGATAAGTTGACTTTAGATCACGATCCCGACATTCGAATAATCGGGATGAAAGGATCTTACCTGGTGGTTGAAGCTGGTTCAGGTAGTTATGAATTTGTCTCTGAAGATTTTTCAAAATAGCCCCCGTTTTGCCAGGGATCAAGATCGGTTGAAGGCGAAGCAATCCTGGCGCGGGTGCTCCATCAGGGCAGTCGGGTCTAGCAACATCACGTGCCCTTGCGGGACGACCCCCCGTGGCTGGCACAATCAATTTCAACATTTATCACCATGATCACCTACCAGCAAGAACCGAATCTTTCCGCACAGGAATTCGTAGACATTCTCAACAAATCAACTTTGGGCGAGAGAAGACCCGTCAATGATTTGGAAAGAATTACCAATATGTTGAAGCATGGTAACCTGATTATAACGGCTAGGGACAATGGAAAACTGGTGGGTGTATCCAGATCAATGACTGATTTCGCCTTTTGCACATACCTCTCGGATTTGGCGGTGGACGAAGTATATCAAAAGAAAGGGATTGGCAGAGAACTGATCAGGCAAACAAAATTGGCATCTCCCCTGACAAAACTTATCTTGCTGGCTGCTCCTAAAGCAGTAAACTATTATCCTCGCATTGGAATGAAACAGTTCGCTCACTGCTATTACATCGATGATCCGAATGAATTAATATAACAATGGGTTATTTTTTTCGAGCAGGGCCTCATGGAAGAGCAAATGCCATGTAACTATCTCCTGAATGAGTATTCAGTTTCCCTCCGCCACATGCAACTACGATATATTGTTTTCCATTTACGGAATAAACAGCAGGTGTTGCAAATGCCGAGGCGGGTAAATTCATTTCCCAAAGCAATTGCCCTGTTCGTTTATTAAATGCCCGGAACTTTCCATCGCTGGTTGCACCGATAAACAAGAGTCCTCCTGCTGTAACAACAGAACCACCATAGTTTTCAGTCCCACTGCGAATTCCTTTTTTTGCCAGGTCGGGGCTTTCACCCAAAGTGCCTTTCCAATTTGTCTGAGTTGAATTAAGGTTGATAGCCTGAAGTGTTCCCCATGGTGGATTAATGGCAGGTTGCCCATCTTTGCTCAGAAACTTGTTATAACCGGTCATCGTATAAGGAAGTTTTCTGTATGCATCTTCAGGCCCGGGAGTTTCAACAAAAACCTTATTGTTTTTGCTTTGATCCGATAACACAAAACTTGCGATCGCCTGTTTTTCCTGTTCACTCAATTGTTTGAAAGCCGGCATCATTCTTCTTCCTGAAGATATCAATGTATAAAAACTATCTGCTTTGTATTTTTTTTCAATATTAATAAGCGAAGGAATATTCGCCGAGCCTTTTCTATCGGGTCCATGGCATGCCATGCAATTAATTTTGTAAAGGCGTTCTCCTGCAACGGGAAATGTCTCTGCTTTTCCAGCTTCACTCTTCAACGGCACGATGGTCAATACCCAGGCCATCTCGTTGGCATTGACAAATAGGTCACCAGATATGGGATCAAATGCAGGGCCGCCCCATTCCCCACCTCCGTCGAATCCTGGTAATATAACTGTTCCTTCCAGGGTAGGAGGATTAAACATATTGCCATTTCTATATGTCAATAATCTCTTTTTGACATCCTGGACAGATGAGTCGGGCAGGTATTTGTTTATATCTTCTAAACCAAAAATCTGCCGCACGAACGGTTTTGGTGCAGAAGGAATAGGTTGAGTGGGAGACAGTTTTTCTCCTACCAGTTCTGTTTCTGCGGGGACGGGTTGCTCTGTGATCGGATAAATAGAACGCCCGGTCTTTCTCTCAAAAAGATAGATAAAACCAGTCTTCGTTGTTAGAGCTATCGCTGGAGTTTTATTTCCATTTTCCGTCACCGTTATTAAGGCGGGAGGCGAAGAGAAATCTTTGTCCCAAACATCGTGATGAATACCCTGGAAATGCCAAATTCTCTTGCCCGTGCTGGCATCGAGCGCGATAATACAATCAGCAAATAAGTTATTTCCTGTTCTTTTGCCACCATAAAAATCAAAAGAAGCGGATCCTGTTGGAGCGTAAACAATTCCAGTTTCCTGGTCAACCGTAACACCTGACCAGGCGTTGGCTCCTCCTATGTGCCGGTAAGCGGACGTATCATCCCATGTTTCATGTCCGAATTCACCAGGATGCGGAATAGTATGAAAAATCCATTTCAACTGGCCCGTGCGAGCATCGAAAGCGCGGATGTGCCCGGGCGCGGCAGCGGGACCTTCATCCACCCGGGTTCCTAGAATTAAGAAATCTTTGTATACACCAGGAGGTGAGGTCGACGTAACAAAAAGATCTTTCACATCTCTGCCCAGTCCGTCATGCAAATCGATCTTTCCCTGTTGACCAAAGGCGGGTATGGCTCTGCCAGTGTTCGCATCTACCGCAAATAAGTAAGAACCGGCTGTATAGAAGATTCGCTTGTCGTTGGAACCATCCGTCCAGTAGCTCACTCCGCGGCAATTGTTCAGCACAAAATTTATTTTCATCGCACGCAGGGAGTCAAGGGGATTAAAAGCCCATTTTTGTTTTCCGGTGGCTGCATCAAGAGCGAATAATTTCATTTTAGGTGAAACGCAATAAATCACATCATCGATGATAATTGGATTGCACTGAATTTGAGAATGGTTGGCCGTGTCCATGTCGCCCGTCTGAAATTCCCAGGCTACTTTAAGACCAGTTACATTGGCGGTGTCAATCTGGTTAAGCGAAGAATAGTGAATATTGTCGTGGCCGCCATACATCCGCCATTCCGAGAATGGGTTTTTTGCCTGGCGACAATTGCAAAACATGCCCAGGAAACAGAGAGCGGCTAAAATGTTTTTATATCTTTTCATTCTTCAAGTTTGTGAACCGCGCGAATATAGTAACAAGTTGGCAGTTCCGTTTTCTTGACCCACCTCAATAACAAATCAAAGAGTGGGAGAACTAAACTCTTTACCGGAGTTTCTTGGTTTGATTTGGATTAAAGCCAATAAATTTATTGTTTTGACAGGCTTTAAGTGGATAGAATTCCGTAGCCAACATGACTATTAGTAACTCCCTAATTCAAAAATTGCCAGCATGAAAAATTTTCTTCATTTACTTATAGCCTCATCCCTGGTCTCCTTTCAATCCATAGCTCAAGTAAGTGTTCAAAATTTGCTGACCGAAAATCGAGAAAACCCTGTAGGCGTGGACGTTTATCAGCCGAGGTTCAGTTGGCAATTGTCGTCGAATGAGAGGAATCTTATACAGACTGGCTATGAGATCAGGGTGGGTGAGGATGGCAACACGCTGCCAAATAACAATAAACTCATTTGGACTTCCGGAAAGGTCCAGTCGGACTCATCGGTTCATGTTAGTTACCAGGGGCCCGAATTGAAATCAGGAGCAAAATATTATTGGCAGGTGAGGGTTTGGGACAATAAAAACAAAACATCTTCATGGAGTGAACCAGCATCCTGGCAAATGGGCCTTTTACGTTCTTCGGATTGGAAGGCAAGATGGATCAAACAGGGTTTCCAAGAGGATACTGTTTTGCGTCCCAGCCCAATGTTCAGAAAGGTCTTTGCTGCTCCTAAAAAAATCCTGTCTGCCATTGCTTTTATCACCGCACGCGGAGTGTATGAGGCCGAAATCAATGGTCATCGTATTGGTGATGCCTACCTGACACCCGGGTGGACCTCTTACAATAAAAGGTTGCAATACCAGGTCTATGATGTGACACCCCTTTTGAAGCAGGGAGATAATGCAATGGGCGTTACGCTCGGCAGCGGCTGGTATCGGGGATATATCGGATTCACTAACAATAGGAATTTCTATGGGCACGAATTGGCCTTGTTGGTTCAACTCGAAATAAATTATAGCGATGGGAGCAGGGAAACCATAGGCACGCATGACAGTTGGAAATCATCTTCAGGCCCCATCAGAAGTGCAGAAATTTACAACGGGGAATATTATGATGCGAGGGAGAGTAAACCGGGTTGGTCTACGCCGGACTACAATGACAAAGATTGGGCCGGGGTTCAACGTGCAAATTATCCTTATGATAACCTAATTGCAACGTATAGTGAGCCGATCAGGAAACATGAGATCTTCAAGCCCGTCAGGATCATCACGACTCCCAAAGGAGAAAAAGTAATTGATTTCGGCCAAAATCTGGTTGGTTGGGTCATCATGAAAGCAAAAGGCCATCCGGGTGATCATATTACAATTTCCCATGCAGAAGTGCTAGACAAAAATGGAAATTTTTATACGGAAAATCTGAGAGCTGCCAAAGCGCAGGACGAATTTGTTCTCAAGGGTGAGAGCGAAGAAAATTTTGAACCCCATTTTACATTTCACGGATTTCGATATATAAGAGTGGAAGGATATCCCGGAGAATTGAATTCAGATAATTTCACGGCAGTCACTTTGTATTCGGACCTGAAGAGGACTGGTTCATTCAGTTGCTCTGAACCACTAATCAATCAACTCCAGCATAATATTCAGTGGGGTCAGAAAGGAAACTTCCTGGACGTGCCAACTGATTGCCCGCAACGTGATGAGCGCCTTGGTTGGACAGGAGACGCACAGGTTTTTTCCCGCACCGCTGCATACAATATGAATGTCAATGACTTTTTTTCAAAGTGGCTTAAGGACCTCAGTGCAGATCAGGGTACCAATGGTGCAGTTCCTTTTGTTATTCCGAATGTGCTGAATGTTGCCATTGGTAGCACCGGTTGGGCTGATGTGGCTACCATCATTCCCTGGAATATGTGGCTTGCATATGGCGACAAGCGCATTCTTGAAAATCAATATTCCAGTATGAAAGCATGGGTGGATTACATGCATTATCAAAGCAAAAATAATTTATGGAATACCGGTTTTCATTTTGGAGACTGGCTGTTTTATCGTCCTGATGACGACAATGATGGTCGCGCGGCGGTTACTGACAAATACTTGATCGCTCAATGCTTTTTTGCGCGTTCAACCCAGATTCTGATAAATACAGCCAGGTTGCTGAACAAACCCGATGACGTCGCTTTCTATTCCGCATTACTGGAAAAAATTAAGGACGCATTTTTAAAAGAGTACATGACCCCCAACGGAAGGCTCGTTTCAGGTACACAGACAGCCTATGTGCTGGCTTTGCAATTTGATATGTTGCCAGATTCGCTTCGGGAACAAGCGGCAAATAGATTGGTTCAAAATGTTCACAGCTACGGGAACCACCTGACAACGGGTTTTTTGGGAACTCCTTATTTGTGCCACGTGTTGAGTCGCTTTGGACATACTGATGTCGCCTACCAGTTGTTATTGCAAAAGACATATCCATCATGGTTATATCCTGTGACCATGGGTGCTACAACAATTTGGGAGCGATGGGATGGATTAAAACCCGACAGCACATTTCAAAATCCAGGAATGAATTCATTCAACCATTATGCCTATGGTGCGATTGGCGATTGGATGTACAGAGTGATTGCGGGAATGGACACTTACGAAGACCAGCCCGGTTACAAGCACATAAAAATAGCCCCCCATACAGGTGAAGGTCTGACAAGTGCTGATGGGGATTTACAAACATATTACGGGAAGTTAAGTTCCCATTGGAAAATGGAGAATGGGCAATTTAATTTGGAAGTAGAAATTCCTGCGAACACGCGCGCTAATGTATTTGTGCCGGCTGGTTCTCCGGATAAAATTAAAGCAGACGGTCAACCGCTCAACGGAAACAAGGATATCAAAGTTATAGCTAACGCCAATGGTTACGTGGAACTGAGCCTTGGTTCAGGCAAATATGCGTTTGTTGTTCTTAATTGAAACTCATTAGACAAATTACCGTCATGCAAATAATCTTTGGAATCATTTTTCATTTTGTCGGTGGTTTTGCTTCCGGAAGTTTCTATATGCCATTCAAAAAGGTGAAGGACTGGCATTGGGAAAATTATTGGATCATTGGAGGATTATTTTCATGGCTCATTGTTCCGCCGCTCGCCGCATGGTTAACGATACCTGGCTTTGGAACTATCATTCACAATACACCCTGGCGAACGATCGAATATACTTTGCTGTTTGGCCTGCTATGGGGTTTTGGTGGTCTTACTTATGGGTTAGGTGTTCGCTACCTAGGCATGTCGCTCGGTAATTCCGTCGTGTTGGGATTTTGTTCGGCTTTCGGTGCGCTCGTGCCTTCCATCTACTACGATTTTTTTCCCACGCCCGGTAAAACAAGTTTTCATGATTTATTAAACAGTTCCTGGGGTCGAATCGTGTTGTCAGGGGTTGCGATTTGTTTACTGGGAATTTATATCTGCGGAAAAGCGGGCGTGCGAAAAGAACGGGAATTGACAGATGAAATGAAAAAGCGTTCTATAGACGAATTTAATTTGCCCAAAGGGCTGGTTGTTGCAATTTTTTCTGGGATCATGAGCGCGTGTTTCAATTTCGGCATTGAGGCGGGTAAGCCGATGGCTGCCGCGGCAGTGGAAGCAGGTATGAATCCATTGTTCCAGAATAATGTAACTTATGTTGTTTTGCTATGGGGTGGACTTACAACCAACCTCGTCTGGTGTTTATTATTGAATATTAAAAACCGGAGCTTTTCTGATTTTACTGATGGCAGGGCTCCCTTACCGACGAATTATCTTTTTTCCGCGATTGCGGGAACAGTCTGGTTTCTTCAGTTCTTTTTTTACGGAATGGGTGAAAGCAAATTAGGAAATGGAGCCAGTTCATGGATACTGCATATGGCATTTATTATTTTAGTTGCCAATTCGTGGGGAATTGCGTTGAAAGAATGGAAAGGTGTAAGCAGTAAAACAAAATCTCTCATCACAGTTGGCATCATTACCATCCTGGTCTCGGTTCTTCTTGTGGGCATTGGTAATGCCAGGAAATAGCTTTTTTCAAAGAATCTTGTCTTATTTATTAATTGTTTCTTGACAAAAAATAGTATGAGTACTTTATTTTCAGGAGTTGAAGGCGGCCCAAAATCGTTTGGGCATGTGAGTTATTTGTGGGACGAAACTAAGGCCAAGGCTTTCGCGGGAGATGAAGTAGCCTTGTTGATTTATCGATCAAATTTGTTGGGCTCTGATCTTCGAATTACCAATTTTGGAGGTGGCAATACTTCCTGCAAGCTGATGGCACGCGATCCGTTGACAACAAGAGATACTCCCGTCATGTGGGTAAAGGGATCAGGCGGGGATTTGGGCACTTTAAAAAAAAATGGTTTGGCTGCGCTTTATCTAGACCGCCTATTGAACCTGAAAAAAATATATCGGGGTCTTCGGCATGAGGACGAGATGGTTGAATTATTTAATTATTGCCTCTTTGATCTCGGCTCAAAAGCGCCATCTATCGATACGCCCTTACATGCTTTTCTTCCATTCAGGCACATTGACCATTTGCATCCGGACGCCGCGATTGCCATAGCAGCTTCCAAAGACGGAGAGTCCATAACAAAGGAATTGTTTGACGGAAAAATAGGCTGGGTTCAATGGCAAAGACCTGGATTTGATCTCGGACTTAAATTAGAAAAATGTCTGAATGAAAAGCCCGGGATCAGGGGTATTATTTTGGGTTCACATGGGTTGTTTACCTGGGGAGACACGTCTTACGAATCTTACTTAAACACATTGGAGGTGATAGAAAAATGTGCGGAATTCGTTGAACAGGAAACCGGGAAAAGAAAGAAAGTCTTTGGTGGCATAGAAAACGAGGCCATTCCAAAATCGGAAAGGATGAAAAAATCGGCCGCCCTGGCACCCTATCTAAGGGGATTTTGTTCTTCAAAAACAAAGATGGTCGGTCATTTTTCAGATGATGACCGCGTGCTGGAGTTCATCAATTCCAAAGATCTCCGGCGGTTGGCCTCCATGGGTACGAGCTGTCCGGATCATTTCTTGCGAACCAAGATCTGCCCGATGGTGTTAGACCTGGATCTTGGAATAAATTTGGAAGATGCGCAATCAGTAAGAGACATTCTACTTCCACAATTTGAGGCATACAGGCAATTGTATGTTGATTATTATAATGATTGCAAAAGAGAAGATAGTCCCCCCATGCGAGATGCCAATCCTGTTGTCTTACTATGGCCCGGGATCGGGATGTTCACTTTTGCAAAGGACAAACAGACGGCACGGGTGGCAGCAGAATTCTACCTGAATGCTATAAATGTGATGAGAGGATCGGAAGCCATTTCTTCATACACTGCGTTGCCAAGGCAGGAGGCATTCGATATTGAATATTGGTTATTGGAAGAGGCCAAGCTACAGCGAATGCCAAAACCAAAATCGCTTACAGGAAGAGTGGCACTAATAACCGGAAGTGCAGGAGGTATCGGTAAGGCTGTTGCAAAAAAATTTATTGAAGAAGGAGCCTGTGTGATGATCGCCGACAATGACCAACAAAGATTGGACGAGGCGAAGGCAGAATTTAAAAGCAATTTTGGACAGGATGCTTTTTCTTCCCAGATATTGGATGTAACAAAATCTGCCACCGTTGAGCGATGTCTTGAACAAGCTTGCGTTGATTTTGGAGGCGTTGATATAGTTGTCAATTCAGCAGGATTATCCATTTCCAAACCTTTGGAAGAACATACTGAACAAGATTGGGATATTTTATATGACGTCTTAGTTAAAGGACAATTCCTGATTACCAAAGAGTCGGTAGGCATCATGCGAAAACAGCAACTTGGCGGAGACGTGCTGAATATCGTCAGCAAGAACTCGCTGGTTAGTGGACCTAATAATGCGGGATATGGCTCAGCGAAAGCAGCGCAGTTGCATCTTAGCAGGTTAAATGCGGCGGAATTGGGCAAGGACAAAATCAGAGTGAATACCGTCAATCCGGATGCGGTTATTGCTGATAGTAAGATATGGTCTGGAGCCTGGGCCGAAGGAAGAGCGAGGGCCTATGGTATCGAGGTAAAGGATTTGCCGGCTTATTATGCAAAAAGAACACTATTGAATGAAGTGATTTTACCCAGGGATGTGGCCGATGCCTGTTTTGTGTTTGTGTCGGGATTGCTGGACAAGTCAACCGGCAACATGCTAAATGTGGATGGAGGCGTTGCAATGGCCTTCCCACGATAAAATGTTACATGATCTTCAAATCTCCTCACTGCAATCCATATGCGAATTGAAAAAAACTGGATAGACTTTCACAATGAAAAACGACTAAAGGCCCATCAACGGAAAATGGAATTTCTTTCGTCTGAAATGGAGGGCCTGGATTCCATCCTGGGCAAGTTGGTAAATTTTCAGGTGGCCATTCCCAGTTGGGCCTTGGGGACGGGAGGTACCAGGTTTGGAAGATTTGGTATAGGTGGAGAACCTCGCAGTTTGGAAGAGAAGATAGAAGATGTCGGGATTTTGCATGCATTGAATAAATCAAGCGGATCCGTCTCGCTACACATTCCCTGGGATATTCCATCTGATCCGGCCAATGTTCTTCAGTTGGCTTCTTCATTAGGTTTGCGCTTCGATGCTATGAATTCAAATACTTTCCAGGACCAACCCGACCAGAAGCTCAGCTATAAGTTCGGCTCGATGCAGCATAGGGACAAATCAGTCAGAAGGCAGGCCATTGTCCATAATCTCGAAGTAATCCAATACGGAATCGCCCTGGGATCCAAAGCTCTCACAGTATGGCTAAGTGATGGGTCCAGTTATCCTGGTCAGTTGAATTTCAGAAAAGCATTTCAACTCGTAAAAGAAAGTCTGCAAGAAGTTTATGCTGGCTTACCGCCTGATTGGAAGCTCTTTATTGAATACAAGGCGTTCGAACCTAATTTTTATTCAACAACGGTAGGCGACTGGGGACAATCATATATGTTGTCTTCTAAATTAGGTAAACAGGCGTTTACGCTAGTGGATCTGGGGCATCATCTTCCAAATGCAAATATTGAGCAAATCGTCGCTTTGCTATTAATGGAAGGGAAATTAGGAGGATTTCATTTTAATGATTCTAAATATGGAGATGACGATCTCACTGTTGGCAGTATAAAACCATACCAATTGTTCCTCATCTTTAATGAATTGGTAGAGGGTATGGATGACCGGGGGATGGATCACGCTGCTGATCTGGCATGGATGATTGATGCCTCGCACAATGTGAAGGATCCTCTCGAAGATTTACTGGAATCAGTGGAGGCTATAATGATAGGATACGCACAAGCTTTGCTAGTTGATCGAATAAGATTAACAAATGCCCAGGAAAATAACGACGTGGTGATGGCGCAGGAGGTATTGCAACAGGCATATAGATCAGACGTCAGGCCCATAGTCGCGGAAGCGAGGTTAAGAGGGGGAGCTGCATTGGATCCAATTGCTCTTTATCGCGAAAGAAAAATTCGCGATAATCTGATAAATTCAAGAGGGACAAAATCAATTGCTACCGGTCTCTGATATCGCGGAAAAGTGATTGGGGATGGTCCATTCGTGCAATAAACCTGCATTTTTACAGTTTAACCAGTTAAGCAAATATTCAGGGACCCCGGGGCTAATCTGTGACCACTCATGAGTAGCACACCAGTAATCGCCATATTTGATATTGGTAAAACCAACAAGAAGATCTTGTTGTTTGATGAACAATACGTGCTTGCGTATAAGGAAGAAGTTCAACTCGAAGAAACTGCCGATGAAGATGGTTTTCCATGCGAAAATATCCAACTGCTCACCCAATGGATGGAGCAATCTCTTCAGATAATCTTATCAGATCCCCGCTTCCAGGTTCGGGCAGTAAATTTCACCGCTTACGGCGCTAGCCTAGTGCATTTGGATGCTGCATATAAACCATTCATTCCCCTTTATAATTATTTAAAACCGTATCCATTCGGTTTGCAGGAACAATTTTACCATATGTATGGTGGAGAATCTTTGATTTCAATGCAAACGGCTTCACCGGTGCTTGGAAGTTTGAATTCCGGAATGCAAATTTATCGTTTGAAATATGAGAAGCCAGATGTGTTCAACCGGATAGTCTGTTCCTTGCATTTACCTCAATACTTGAGTTTTATCATTTCGGGGAAATTGGTTTCTGATATGACAAGTATTGGCTGTCACACCAATCTTTGGCATTTTGAAAATAATGAATATCATCCCTGGGTAGAGGCCGAAAACATCACTCCCAAATTAGCGCAGATTCATTCCAGTGATCATCCAATTGGAACGACGCGGGTAAAAATGAATAATGTACCAATAGGCATTGGATTGCATGACAGTTCTGCAGCTTTGATACCTTACCTGGAAGTGTTTTCCGATCCATTTATTTTAATTTCAACCGGAACCTGGAGTGTCAGCATGAACCCATTTAATCATGCGCCTTTAACCAAAGAAGAGCTGAAGCATGATTGTTTATTTTATATAAGCCATAAAGGAAAATCTATTAAGTCGTCGAGGCTCTTTGCGGGGCATGAACATGAACAACAAAATAAAAGGATCGCATCTTATTTTGGCAAGGCTGAAAATTATCATCAGAAATTGCCTTGCGACGCGGCGCTGGTCAAATCAATCACCAATTTGCATAAAGAAAAAAAAGGCGCTCGCACTGAAACATCAACACACGATTTTGCCGCAATCGACCTTACCAGTTTCAAAAACTTTGAAGAGGCCTATCATCATTATATGTATGACCTGATAACAAGACAGGTGAGTTCATTGCAACTGGTCATGAAAGGTGCACCGGTGAAAAAAATTTTTGTTGACGGCGGCTTCAGTCAAAATTCCTTGTTCATGACTATGCTGGCTTCTTCTTTCCCTGGCATATCCGTCTATGCTGCAGTTCTATCACAGGCAACGGCATTGGGTGCAGCCTTGTCAATTCATCCGCATTGGAACGAAAAGGAGATATCTGATGGATTGATCGAGCTGAGAAACTATTCTCCTCTCGCGGATTGTATGATTAAGTGAACTCGAGATATAAATTATTTGTTAAAAGATTTGGCAATTTTTAAAGTTAGACCAAAGTCCTGAATGAATTAGAGATTTTATACCATCGAAATAGATAACTTCGGGGACCGCCTTGTGCGCAATTATTTTTTGTGAAGAACCGGGCAGTCAATAGAAAGACATAACAGATGAGAACGAGTTACAAAATTTTTATTTTTTGTATTTTTTGCTTTGCCTTTATCAGCTGTGACAGGGCAACGAAAGATTTGGCCAAGATCAACCTCAAAGACAGGGATGCGATTACCTATTTTCATAATACGATACGTCTCGAATACGTTGAGAATACCGGTGCCTTTTTGAGTTTTGGTGCAAATTGGTCGAACCGTGTCAGCTTTTGGGCATTGACAGTTATTCCCCTGCTAATTCTCTTTGGGCTATTCGTGTATGTTATAAATAAGTCCCGGGTAATGAACCTTCGCGATATGATTCCATTTGCCTTGATATTTTCCGGAGGAATTGGAAATATTATGGATAGAATTGTATTCGACCGGCATGTGGTAGATTTTATTAATGTTGGAATTAACGAATACAGAACAGGAATCTTTAATTTTGCCGATGTTTATGTGACCACGGGCATATTAATTCTCGTCTTCTTCAGTCTCAAAAAGCAGGAAGTCGGAGAAACCTAAGATCACAATTCAATTTACTGCCCGCCTATCACCCCAGCCATTGGTTGCTTGTCCCTCATTTAAAAAAATTAACATGGAAAAAATTAGAATCTCAACCGCTCAATTCGAGAATGCAAGCGGGGACAAAAAATTCAATCTGGAAGAAATCGAAGAACTCTCATCAAAAGCAGCAGCGAACGGTTCAAGAATTGTTGCATTCCATGAGTGCTGTATTTCCGGATACAGTTTCGCGAGGCATTTGTCTAAGGAAGAAATGTTGGATGTAGCCGAACGGATACCTGATGGCCAAAGCACAAAGGCTTTGGCGAAGATCGCTGCTAAATTTAACCTGGTCATTTTGGCGGGACTTTATGAAAGGGACGATGATCGATTGTATAATACTTATATCTGTGTAGACAGCCAGGGACTGGTAGCAAAATTTCGGAAGCTGCATCCCTTCATCAGCCATCACCTTTCTCCGGGAAATTCCTATTGCGTTTTCGACATATTAGGCTGGAAATGCGGGATTCTTATTTGTTACGACAACAATGTAATCGAAAATGTTCGCGCCACGTCTCTTTTAGGGGCAGATATTATATTCATGCCGCATGTGACAATGTGTACGCCATCTTCCAGGCCGGGAGCAGGATTCGTCAACCCCGCATTATGGATCAACAGGGAAAATGATCCAACGTCTCTCCGCAAAGAATTTGAAGGATTGAAAGGTCGCGAATGGTTAATGAAATGGTTACCAGCCCGTGCTTATGACAATGGAGCTTATGTTGTTTTCTCCAATGCTATTGGAATGGACGACGACCAATTGAAAAATGGCCATAGCATGATTCTGGATCCTTTTGGAGATATACTCGCAGAATGTAATGCTCTTGGCAACGAGATAGTAACTACTGTTATAACGCCAGAAAAGCTGGTTCAGGCCGGGGGATACCGATATAAAAAGGCCAGAAGGCCCGAATTGTACAGGCAAATTATTGGCCAGCCGCATCAAGCCGAACAAAAAGTTGCCTGGCTCGACAAGTAAGGTTTTTTTAAAAACACGTGTCCTCAGTGATAGGACATCTGTTGGAAATCGCCTGCTAATGCGTTATTTCCATTTTTCACCGTGGATAATGAACTTTATTGGAACCACCCTTAAGGTTCAGGTTTAACAAGCGCAATTTTCGGGTTTTGTTCGGGATTGACTACTCCTACATTTGTGCTATAAAAAGACTTTATGCATGATTATTACAGAATTGCCGAAGCTCTCCAATACATCAAAGAAAATATGCACGAGCAGCCTAGCCTGGACGCCATTGCCAGGCAAATTCATGTAAGCCCGTTCCACTTTCAACGTCTTTTTACTGAATGGGCAGGAATCAGTCCGAAAAAATTCCTGCAATATATCAGTATCGAACATGCGAAAAAGATTTTGAAGCAAAATGGTAATTCGGTGTACGATGCGGCGTTCGAAACAAGACTATCAGGAACCGGGAGGTTGCATGATCTTTTTGTTAATATAGAAAGTATGACACCGGGGGAATACAAAAATGGAGGCAAGAACCTTTCGATTCAATATAGTTTTCATGAATGTCAATTTGGAAATTATGTTGTCGCGTCAACGGCTGTTGGAATTTGTAATTTGTTTTTCTTTGAAAAATCTGCTGAAGGTGCGGAAAATGAATTGAAGGCTCAATGGCCTCATGCCAGATTTTTTGAGGGTGAAAACAAACATCACGAAAGAATCGAACAGTTTTTTGGTAACAATATTTCAGGTGCCGAAAAAATTAAATTGCATTTACGTGGTACGCCATTCCAATTGAAGGTATGGGAAGCTTTGCTTCGTATTCCTGAAGGTCATCTTAGCTCATATACTGCACTCGCTAACAGTATAGAACAACCGAAGGCACAAAGAGCAGTCGGCTCTGCAATTGGTAACAATCCGGTCGGATTCATTATTCCCTGCCACCGGGTCATTAAGAGTGTGGGAGGTATTGGCGAATACAGATGGGGTACTGAGAGAAAAATGGCGATGATTGGTTGGGAAGCGGCTAAAGTGGGAATAAACTAAGTTTTGTGATCCAAGCTGTAAAATAATTTTTATCTCCCCCGATCATGATCAGGCATAAAGACATCCCGAGCGATTTTAAAGGGAGAAAATATTTGCAACAACTGATCAAACAAGGCAAAATCCGTTTGGCAGGTAATGCGAAGCTGAAAATTTATGGACGATTAGATTGCAAATCAGGCAGGAGAATGCTCAGAGAAAACAGGGTGTTTTTTAGAGACGAAGAGGAAGCGATGGAATTGGATTTCCGCCCCTGCGCTCACTGCCTGGATGATCGTTATCAATGGTGGAAATTGGGAATTGCCAGGCTTCGCCACAAATAAAACACCAGGTAGCTTTTCCATCCTTCAAAGGCCGAAAATAATTTTTCCATGCTCCTGCTATCCTTTCTGTTTTTTATAAGAGCATGATTGGAAAGCGCATTCAGCAGACCAATATCACCTAATGGAATGCAATCCGGCTCACGAAGTGATTTCATCAAGACATAATTCGCAGTCCATTCTCCCACGCCTTTCAGAGATGTTAGCAAATATTTTTTTTCTTTCAAATCTGGCAGAGTTGATAGCTTTTCTTTGCTGATCAGTCCATCGCTGAATGACTTCGAAATCTGAATGATATAGTCGGCTTTTTGTCTTGAAAATTGCAGAGCCTTTAATGTTTCGACTGATACAGACGATAGTGTTTCCGGAGATGGAAATAAGTAGAAATTCCCTGTGGCCGTTCTCACTCTAGTGCCAAATTCTTCCACCAGGCGTCTTTTTAGCTTATAAGCGAAAGACAGATTGATCTGCTGACCAATGATGCACCAACAAATGGATTCGTGCAGGTTTTCAATGCCGATCAGTCGCAGACCATTGAATTCCTTTGTCATATAATTTAACTTTCCATGGTTTGCAAGCATTTGGTAAAATGGCCGTATGTCCCGCTGTATGTCCAGCCAGTCCTGCACCCACGATCTCAATTCTTCCATCATCGAAGGGGTCGCATGCCCCTCTTCAATCTGAATTAATATATCCTGATCTTTGTCCGCGAGCGAAAAGACCAGCGGCTTATTATTAAATTGAATAGCTTTTGTTACGCGGCTATTACTGATTTTATGCAAACATTCGTCATAATTGCGATCAAGAAACCACAGACATTCACGAAAACTAAAAAGTGTTGGTTTGCTGATGAGTGAACTGTTCATTCATGCAAATCTACCGCAAGGAGATTTGATTTAATCAGCGGGAGAATTGTGCAGTTAATGGGTTCACATTTTAAATACAAAACAGAAGGGCGAGCGAGAAATGGCGAATGAATGAGGATTATCTCTGACCAAATATGTCTTTCAACGCCTGCTTTGCTGCATTGAAACCACAGAGACCATGGACTCCGCCTCCTGGGGGGGTAGAAGATGAACATAGATAAACTCCTTGGGCAGATGTTCGATAGGGTGGGAATCTTAATGCGGGCCGGGTGATCAGTTGTTTCCAATTTTGAATTCCTCCACCTATATCACCACCAACGTAATTTGGATTATACGATTCCATTTCAACTGCGTCAAAAACATGTTTTGACAGTATCCGGTCCCGGAACCCAGGAGCAAAACGCTCGACTTGTTTTTCAATCCGCTCAGTCATATCAACACCTGAGTTCGCAGGAACATGACAATAAGCCCAAGCGACCTGTCTGTCCTGTGGTGCGCGTGTGGGATCAAACAGACTTTGTTGTGCCAGGAGAACGAATGGATATTCCGGAATTTTCCCGAGGGACACTTCCTGTTCACATTTCATAATTTCTTCAAATGAGTTTCCCAAATGGACGGTAGCAGCTTTTTTGCACGCATCGGACTTGAACGGAATTGGTCCATCCAGCGCCCAGTCAACCTTAAATACACCTGAACCGTATTTGAAATTTTTCATTTGTCTACGGTTCCATGCAGATAATCTGCTTCCTCCGATCTTTAATAATTGCTTAGGCGTGATGTCAAGTAAATAGGCACTTGCGTTGGGAAGTTCATCGAGGCTTTCTACCATCCAATCTGTTTCTATCCTTCCTCCTAATGACAAAAAATAAGAGGCCAATGCATTCGCTAATTGTTGTGACCCGCCTTTTGGGAAGGGCCATCCTTTATCGTGGCCAAGACAAAGAAAAATCAACGTGATGGCGCCTGTTATCCAATTGGTCAGCGGCTGAACACCATGAGCAGCGACGCCGGCAAGCATTCCCCGGGCCTGCATTCCTTTGAAATTTCGTTCAATCAATCTTCTTGCCGAAAAAATACCCTTGGACCCGAATCTTGCCAATGGAATTAAATGTTTTGGAAATGCAAATGGATGGGCAATTGAATTACTCACGGCCGGCCAATTCTTCATCGTATTCTGCATCAAGTGTTCATAAGAGCGAGTATCTGCTCCCAGTGACATGGCTGTTTGATGGATGTCATGCTCCAATTCAGCAGCCGAACCGTCGTCAAATGGATGTGCGAGTGCCAGTGGAGAATATAAGAATTCGAGCCCGTGCTTTTGCAGTGGTAAGGAGTTGAAAAGGGGAGAAAAGACTGCAAAAGGGTGGATTGCAGAGCAAACATCATGGATATAACCCGGAAGGGTAAGCGAAGCACTGCGCAATCCGCCGCCAATGGTCGGTTTACCTTCAATAAGTAATACGGACAGCCCTGCCTGCCTTAGCACAATTGCTGCTGACAGACCATTTGGACCCGATCCAACTACAACGGCATCATATTTCGTGTTTGTCAATGCGCTCCAATTAATAAGATACAAACAGAATCCGAGACCGAACTTTTACGCACTCACATTCTTCATAATTATTTCACCATTTTCAAACATACGGGGCTGGGAATTTTGATCTGCCTTCCGGTATTCTTTAAGAGACCCGTTTGCTGGTTAATAGAAAAAATGACAACATTGTCGGTGTCCCTGTTTGCCACAAGAAGAAAACGACCTGTAGGATCGATCATGAAGTTACGCGGATGCACGCCCAGTGTGGATTGAAATCCCTTTGCATGAAGTTTGCCATTCACATCTATTGAAAAGACGGCAATACTATTTGCGTCACCACGATTTGATGCATAAAGGAACTTGCCATTGGGTGTTATATGAATGTCTGCACTTCCAATTTGCCCTTTGAAGGCGGGAGGATGGCTGCTGATGCGCTGCAAACGTTTCAATGCACCTGTAGAGCTTGTGTAGGTGAAGGCATCTACCGTTCCCGATAATTCGCCGATCAAATATGCAAAAGGTTTAGATGGATGAAAAACAAAATGCCTGGGACCTGTTGCTGGATCAAGCGATACAACTGAATCCTTTATTGAGGAAAGTGGAATTTTCCTGTCAGCACTGAACCTATAAATGCTCAGTTTGTCCGTGCCTAAGTCTGACACACATAAAAAATGCTGGTCAGGTGACAATACGGTGGAATGAACATGCGGTTGGGATTGCCGGACCGGATCGGCACCTCTGCCGGTATGCTGGATCACCTGCGCTGCCGGATTCAGTGATCCATCCGGGTTTACAGGAAGCGCCACGGCACTTCCACTGGAATAATTTGCGACGGCCACCCACCTGCCAGATCGATCCTCGGTAACATAACAGGGGTCAGCACCTTCGCTCGACTGCCTGTTAAGCAGGTGCAACTGGCCTGTGCCGCGATCAAAAACGAACGAACTAACTCCTCCGACTGTGTCGTTTTCATTCACGGCATATAGATATTTTCCATTCGGTGAAATAGTCAGGTAGGAGGGATTGTCAGTTTTGATTGTGCTCAGCAACACAACTCCACCATTGTTTGTATTAAATCGATACACGTAAATTCCCTCGCTGTTTCCTTTGGTGTAGGTGCCAACGAACATATAATAATTTTGAGCAATTGCGCTGGCAGATAATAAAATGAATGTCAACACGACGGAAATGCGCATAGTGTAAAATGTTTGTGAATAGCAATTTACAAATTGAATTTATAACGGGTGGGGATAAGTTGATTCCTCATTTCGAATTTTATGCAAATGGAAATTGAATTTTTGTGATACTATGTGATTGGGATTTTCGTTAATCTTGCCAAAAAAAAACAGTTGAAATCTATCCAATTTGTACCCTTCCTGATAATTTTCAGTCTTTCCGTCGCTTGCCAGTCTAATTCCGGTGAAAAAAAGAAAGACAACGTAAAGGATACTGTCGCTAAAAAGGAGGAAGTAAAGGCAGCTGTCCCCGATTCAATTTCCTACTCTGGCGGGAATGCAAGTTTAATATTAGGTCGCAAAGAAATCCCTATACTCTGTTATCACCAAATTCGGGATTGGCGTCCAACTGACTCAAAAACTGCAAGAAGCTACATAGTTCCGATCGCTGCTTTCCATGATCAAATCAAAATGTTGGCAGACAGCGGGTATCATACGATACTCCCGGACCAGTTGTATTCTTACTTGACAAAGGGTGCTCCATTGCCTGATAAACCCATTATGCTCACTTTTGACGATACTGATCTTGATCAATACACTGTAGCATGGCCGGACATGAAAAAATATGGGTTTAAAGGTGTTTTTTTCATCATGACTGTTTCATTGGGTCGCCCTCACTATATGAGCAAGGATCAGGTGAAAGAAATTTCGGATGATGGAAATCTCATCGGGTCCCATACCTGGGATCATCACAATGTCAAACAATACCACGGAAATGATTGGGTCATTCAAATAGAAAAACCCACTAGCCAATTGGAAGCTATTACAGGAAAACCTGTTCGGTATTTTGCCTATCCGTTTGGCTTATGGAACAGGGAAGCTATCCCGGAGTTGAAAAAAAGGGGATTTGTTGCCGCTTTCCAATTAAACGAAAAAAGAGATTCCGACGATCCTTTATTTACGATTCGCAGAATTATTGTTCCTGGTGCATGGAGTCCATCCACATTACATCATTGGATAAAGAAGGATTTTTGATTTTCCTGAGTTCATTTTCTGAAAATACATTTTTCTAGTCCCGTAACTATCTTCGCCGGGAATTCACTCTATTAATTCAATTACAATGATTGAAGCTGCTCAGTTTGACTCAATGATCAGATTAAGAAGATCTGTAAAGCCTGAACAATTTGTCCCAGGTAAAAAAATCCCTGACGAATGGATTTTGAATATGCTCGAAAATGCCAACACTGCTCCTTCGCACAAGTTGACCGAACCCTGGCGATTCACTATATTCTCCGGAAAGGGACTTGAAAGGCTTGCCCATTTTCAATCGGACTTATATAAAAAGAATGCGGGGGAAAAATTCAACCAGGTCAAATTTGACAAATTGCAGCAAACCCCTTTGTTATGTTCTCACATTATTGCCATTGGCATGAAGCGTAATTCCGTAGTTCCCGAAGTAGAAGAAATTGCCTCCGTTGCCTGTGCAGTAGAAAATTTGTGGCTTTCAACTTCGGCTTATGGTGTGGGTGGTTATTGGAGCACCGGAGGAGTGACTTATTATCCGGAAGCAAAAAGTTTTTTTGGGCTGGGAGAACTTGACAAACTTTTGGGGTTTTTTTTCCTCGGTTTTGTCCAGGTACCATCTGTTAAGAGTAACCGGAAACCGGTTACTGATAAAATATCGTGGATCAGGGAATAAAAAATGTTAAGGACAAAATATCCGTTCAGTTTTTAAGCTAACTTGTACCTAGTTCTCGGTTCTGATTTTTTTAAAATTAAATAACCTACCATGCGTAATTTGAATTTTCTACCTGCGGCGTTGCTTATGGGATTGATGGCTTGCAACAATTCCAGCAATACTTCCTCTAACGCCGCCGATACCACGCATTCTGCCGCTCATGACACCATGGCCAACATGCACCATGATACCGCTGCTGCTGCAAATGTTACTCCTTTGCCCGCTATCCCTGTAGGTGCAAGGGTGACCTTTTCCAACCTCAGGGATGGACAATCAGTATCATCTCCATTTAAAGTTCAATTCAAAATTGAAGGAATGAGATTGGATACTGCAGGACCCGTGGTTGCGGGCTCGGGACACCATCATCTGTTGGTCGATGCTGAGGATTCAATTCCGGCGGGAACCGTTGTTGCGAAAGATGCGAATCATCTCCATTTCGGTAAAGGACAGACTGAAACTGAATTGACTTTGCCGCCCGGTAAACATAAACTTACACTGCAGTATGCAGATGGAATCCACCGGTCGTATGGAGGGCAACTTGCCAAAACCATAACGGTGACAGTTCACTAATGCATTCCCGTACCGCTCAAAGTTGAGCGGTTTTTTTTTGTCACGAATGATACGAAGGATACGACGTCGTGTCCTTCAGGTGCCCTTCGTCTATATTTTCGTGTCCTATTTGCCTGCATTTAGCCCTAGCGATTTAATATATCCCAGGTTCGGTTTGCAATTTTGAAAGCGGCAATTGATAAGGAAACCATCGAGCGCCTGCCGGATTTTCGAAATGTCTTTCGGCCTTACCTTACGAATATCTGCAAATGTCGACCGTGTTGTGTCAGCATATTGTATAATGGCATCATATCCTTCGGGCAAATCGAAAGTCACAACGCCTCTTTTGTTGCTGACTTTCTTATAAGGCCAGAAATGCCAGCCAATATCGTTTTGTTCTAATAGTTTCCGGAATTTTTCATTCCAGCTATCTTCATTTTCTCCTGTTTCACCTGCATAAATTGGTACGTTAAATTTATCCCTGAAATCAATATATGGCTGAATAACATCTATTGTAGGGGATGTCCAATATTTGTGAAATGTATAAACAAGCTTAGAATCGAAAGGCGCTCCAAAGGGTTTGAAGTTCGAATCCCATTGGGAACCGCCCAGAAATATCAGGTGGTTGGGATCGACCTCGCGAATAGCCATTACAATTTTTTTGTAAAGAGGCTCTAATAATGGATTGAAGTGGGCAGAATCAAAATAAGTAGCAATCGGTTCATTCAGAAGATCATAACCCAAAATGATCGGTTCATCTTTGTAATGGTTTGCAATGTTTTTCCAAATTGAAATCACCTGGTCCTGGCTTTTTTCGTCATCAAACAAAAACGGATATCCATCACCGTCATCAATATTGTCTCCAGTTTGGCCGCCTGGCGCACAGTGCATATCTAACAATACATAAAGATTTTCCGTTTTGCACCATCCAATCAATTTGTCAAATAGTTCAAAAGCTCTTTTTTCACCACGTCCGCCCAGGTATTCCTGGTCGGTGAAAAGCCGGTAATTGAAAGGAACCCGGATTGAATTCATTCCCAGGCTCTTCAGGTAATGAATGTCTCCAGAAGTTATGTAGCTCTCCAGGTATTTTTGCCAGAAAATACGCATGTCGCCTGGCCCAATCAGCTCTGTCAAAGCCTGGTTGATCAATCGCGGCGAATTCGTTTTTTTAAATTTAAACATATAGCCCTCCGGCACAAGCCAGTTGCCCAAATTGGTGCCTCGGATAAGGAATTCTTTTCCATCCGTTCCTATGATTTGCTTTTCTTTTGTGGAGATAAATTTCTTCGGTTGAGCTTGTGTTGCAACGCCCACAAAAACACACAGCATGAATAATGAAAACTTCTTCATGAAAAAATTAGAATATTTAGAATAAAAAATGAATGGAGTTGGAGCATTCTATTCGCCATTCCGGAGATCTTTCAGCTTCACCGTATTGTAGTTGATTTCTGAAAAAACTGACTTGCAGGAATCTCCGGTTGGCGACTGGGAAGAAAAACCAACTTTGATTTGTTTCGGAGTGTTTATTGAAAAATATCTTACCATGTTCCAATATTTGCCATCTGTAGAATAGTGAAATGCAAATATATTATTTCCCAAACCAGATATTCGCAAATAAATAGTGTTGCCTGAAATAGGAACATGATTGCAATCATCTGACAAACCATTGTTTACTACTGATACTACAAAGGGCTTTTTTTGGGGAGAAAATTCAAAACATAATTTTGCCCAGGCTTCATCTCCGGCATACAAAACCAAAACCGCTGCGTCGTAATCCGTCTTGAAATCAACTTCCGCCTTTCCTGATAATTGAAAATTTTTATCTGGGATGAAAACTGCCTTGGGGGAATTGAATACCGCATATTCATGCTGGGGATCAGCAAACAGATCTGTGTTTTTTCCGGCAACAATCGTCAATTGTTTATTGGAGTAGCTCCAATCTAATGGCTTGTTGACCCATGTAAGATTTTGCGGGATGCCATCCACGTTAATTGAACTGCTGGTTGTTTGTCCCGGGCAGTTGAATGCGGCAAATAGAAAAAATAAAAAAAGTAATTTCATTTTTCATAAATTTTTCACAGATCCGGTGATGAGCGGATAAAATGAGAAACAAACTCGCGTCAGTGTGAAATTACTCTAAAAATAAACCATCGGATCATCCACCACTCTTAAATTTTCATTGAGGCCACCGATGGATGCCATGTCTTCGTCGGAGAGATTAAAATCGAATATTTGAAAATTCTCTTTCAAACGAGCGGGACTAGCCGATTTGGGAATCGCCGAAACACCTAACTGAATATCCCACCTTAAAATAACTTGAGCAGGAGTTTTATGGTATTTATTTGCCAACTTCGTCAAAACAGGATCTTTCATTTTTTTCCCCCTGACCAGCGGTGAATAAGCCTGGGCCTGAATTTGATTCGAATGGCAATAGTCAACCAGTTCCTTCAAATAAAGAAAAGGGCTGAATTCAACCTGGTTTACAGCAGGTACTATGCTTGCATAATCTTTTAACTCCCTCAAAAAAGGAACCAGGTAGTTGGCCACTCCAATGGCTTTCACCCTTCCTTCGGTGTAGATATTTTCGAGCGCCTTCCAGGTAGCTTTTCGTTTTCCGCGAATGGGCCAATGAACCATGTAAAGATCTATGTATTCGCAATCCAATTTTTGCAGGCTGACTTCAAATGCCCGAAGGGTGGAGTCGTAGCCCTGGTCTCGATTATTAACTTTGGTGGTGAGGAATATTTCTGATCTATCAATACCGCTTGTCCTGATAGCTTTGCCGACCTCTAACTCATTCCCATACATTTCCGCCGTATCAATCAACCGATATCCAATTTCCAGAGCGTGAGCGACTGCATTCTCGGCTTCCTTTCCATGCATATTGTATGCACCAAGGCCCAGCAATGGCATGTCGGAACCATTGTTGAGCCTTGCAATCGGTTGATTCAGATTTAATCTTCCCATTTTTCCAATCCTAATAATTTTTTACCAAGCAAAGACAATTTGGCCGCTTCATATTTTGTTTTTTCCCATCTTCTCGGATCTCCCGGGAATGCATATCCTTCAGGCGCATTTCGGTCTTTCCATGAATTGATTCTCCATTGGCGAAGATCTTCATTGTCTTCTTCCGCGGGCATCATGGAGATATATTGAGCCAGCCTGACTTTATCTTTACTCAGGTTAGGTCTTATGCCATGCGGTTGAAGGCTGTTAAATATTAGTAGGTCTCCGGCGTTCATTTTAACTTTTACCAGCTCAAATCCTGATGTATCGGGCTTGAAGTGATCCCTGTCTTCCGGCTGGGTCTGCTTCCAGGTGTCGTATGTTCTGAATAACTCGGGTATACATTGAAATCCGCCCATATTTTCGTCTGTCTGATCAACCAGGGCTAATACTCCCTGCACATTTTGGGGCTTTGTTTCGGGATCGTAGTCCCAATGGATAAAGCCCTTGTACTCATGACCGGGTCGAATCGGTAGATTCAGATTTGCCCTGTCGATGGTGACCCATAATTTGTCGGTACCCCAGATATCTGTAAACGCTTCATAGATTTTTGGATACTGACGATTGTCCCACAAATATTGGTGATTGTAGACCTCCACCATTCCTGTATTGGTCAGTTCCTTCATTTTCATTTCGGCTCTCGGGGGTGTGTACCAGGTAGAAACGTCCTTAGGATCTTTCTCTTCAAATTCCCAAAGAAAGGCAGCCAACCGATCAACCTGTTCTTTTGGTACAGCATTTTTTATTACTATATATCCATTGTGAATCCAGAATTTCCAATCCTCTTCTGACAGTACTTTCAGCGGTTTGCCGTTAGACCGGTCACTCAGTTTTACCGTGCTGCTTTTTGCTGTTGAAGGATTGCCGGGAATATCTTTATGAGCATTGTTAGGACTCATAGTCGGAGCCATCGAGGGAGCCATGGTTTGCGCTTTTGTAGATGATTCATTTTGCATATGGCTGATTTTATTGTTTGCAATAACCAAAATTAATATTTCGTGGACTCCCGTTTCTACTGCAATAATGCCCAGTTTTTGATCTATATTGATATTTTTGGGCTAAATGGCACCTAAAAAGTATATTTAAGTGCAAATTTGCTGTTATGAAAGTTGTTTTGGAAAAGTTGGTTCCCGATGCCGGCAGTTCATTCAAAATATTGCTGACACCAAACCTTAATGAGCTTTTTTATTGGCATTTCCATCCGGAATTTGAGATTGTATTTGTCGAAGCACCAAACGGAATCAGGCATGTTGGTGATCATATCTCCAGGTACGAAGGAAGCGACCTGGTTTTTATAGGTCCGAATATCCCTCATCTGAATTTTGATTACGGAGTCAAGGCAGAGTGTGAACAAGTGGTAGTGCAGATGAAAGAAGATTTTCTCGGGAAAGATTTTTTTCAGGTACCTGAAATTTCGCAAATCCGCAACCTTTTTGAAAGGGCGAAGCGAGGCCTTTCTTTTTATGGCGAAACTAAATTGCAGGCCGGAGCCCGGTTGAAAAGAATTTCTTCTCTGAATCAATTCGACCAATTGCTGGAACTGTTGCGAATTCTTGAGTTGCTGGCCCATTCATCCGAAGTAACAGCTTTGGATAGTCGCCCTGTCTCGAATCATTTCATTGGGCGCGAACAGGAAAGGATGAAAATTTTATATCGGTATATTGAAGAACATTACCAGGAAAAAATCGAAGTCGATGAAGCGGCGGGATTGGCGAATCTCACAAAAGCGGCATTTTGCCGTTATTTCAAAAAGACCACCCGGCATACGTTTACAGAATTTCTAAATCAATACAGGATCAATCAAGCAAAGAAGATGCTTCTTCACGACAAAAATGTTACAGAAGCTTGTTTTGAATCCGGTTTTGAAAACCTGTCATATTTCAATAAGACTTTTAAGAAAGTCACAGGTGAAAATCCATCTCAATTCAGGAAGCGGCATCATTAATCTTATCATTCTAAAATAGAAAATTGGAATCTTCGAAACTGGAGATGTTTAGGAATCGGCTTGTCAAAGTATATCGCCATCTAAGTAAACAGGCGAGACGTCAACACATTTCATGCTACCGGCTATACGACAACGATCTTCCCGAATTTCCTTTTTGCATTGAATTTTATGGCGAACGTATATGCCTGTCGGAATATAAACGCCATTTCGAAATGGGAGATGAGGCTCATCATGTATGGTTGGAACAATGTGTTTCGATGATTGCAGAGGTGGTCGGTCTTCCTGCTGAGGCAATATTCCATCGCCAGAGAAGGCGAAAAGCGGGCAGGCAGGATCAATATGAAAGACTTAACGAGAGAGAAAACTTTTTTGTGGTGGAAGAAGCAGGATTAAATTTTAAAGTGAACCTGACAGACTACCTTGATACCGGGCTCTTTCTTGATCACCGGATTACAAGGAGAATGGTCAGGGATGAATCCAAAGACAAAAGAGTTCTCAATCTGTTTTGCTACACAGGATCATTTTCCGTATACGCCGCCGCAGGGGGAGCAGCTTCGATTGTGTCGGTGGATATGTCTAAAACCTATTTGGATTGGGCACATGCAAATATGCGCTTAAACAGGTTTGCTGATGCGGTATTCAATCATTTTGAGCATGCTGATGTGTTGCAATACCTCAGAAAGATTCGACCTGGATCGTTTGACCTGATCATTCTAGATCCGCCAACTTTTAGCAATAGTAAGCGGATGCTGGATTTCTTTGATGTGCAAAGAGATCACGTTCAGTTACTGAATGATACATTATCTGCATTGAGCGCAGACGGAATTTTGTATTTCAGCACCAACTTCAGCAAGTTCATGCTCGATGAATCAAAAATAAAAGCTGCATCGATAAAGAATATCACTAAGGCAACTACTCCTTTTGATTTCCAGGGAAAACTATCTCGTTTTTGTTTTAAGATATCCAAGTGAATACTAGGCAAAATGAGCCCTGAGGAACCAGGCCATCTGTTCATGATCTCTGAGAAGGCCGGTCAAGAAGTCACTAGTACCGATGTCTTTGAATTTACTAGCGACCGGATCGATATTTTCACGCAGGTAAATCACAATATTTTCATGATCACCTAACAGGTCTTTTATGAAATTTTTCGCGTCTGTTTCCTGTTGTCTTGCTTCAGTAAGATGAGTCAGTTCCAGGAAGGATTTTAATGTAGCTGGCGCGTAATGACCTATTTTCCTGATTCTTTCTGCAACCTGGTCCATGAAATCATCCAGCTGTTCATATTGACTCTCGAAAAATTTGTGTTTGTCCATGAAGTCCGGGCCTTCCACATTCCAATGAGCATTTCTTGTTTTTGCGTAGAGAACAAATTCATCTGCCAATAATTTGGAAAGAATCTGAGCAACTTCCTGTGTGTTGTTTGCGGTAATTCCAATGTTCGGTTTCATAAAAAAAAGTTTATTGTGAAATGAGGCGGGACGCAAAGTTAGCGGATATTAATCTTAGAAGGAATGAGACGTTGAATGAACGGTCTCATTTATCTAGAGAGATCTGACACAGAAGGAGAGAAATAATATTTTTTGAATTGGCTGCGGCTATTTTTTGTTGTAGAAATTCTTTTATCTAATTAGTACTGATGACCCCTTTTTGAAAACCCGCTTGCCTGATTGTTTATCCGTATACTCCAAGGTCCACACATATGTCCCCGTATCCTGTTGCCTCCCATTGAATGTTCCGTCCCATTTTTTACTTCCATCCCGCGCGCTGAAAACCAGCTGACCGTTCCTGTTATATACCCGGAATTCGAGGTTATCTGCCCTTGCTGCATTTAAAGGATAGAGGTAATCGTTTCGACCATCCCCATTTGGCGTAAATCCCGAAGGAACTTCAATAACACAACCACCGGTTGCACTGAATTGAATCGAAGAACCGGCGGCGGTAGGTTGCTGGCATGCATCGATAATCGTGTTACCGTCTGATCCTGTTTTTAGCTGGATCTCATAATTACCTGCTGGTATGGATTGACCCAGCACCAGCAAAATCATATTCGTCTTCCCATCTGTGCAAACTCCGGAGGCAGATTGAATGGTGACCGGGCTCGAACCGGTGATCGAAAAATCGCTGCCATCTGTAGCAATCGAGTTACATTGAATTGGTTTTCGGAAAACTAATTGTAAAGTTTTGGGACCACATTCAGCTTTTGTAAGACTATCCATAGGCGTTGGAGGAGTTTGGCTGTCCATCGAAAAGTTCAGACTATCATTTGTCGTGACACCGTTGTCGCATTTGTCCAGAAGCGTATTTCCATCAGAACCAGCTTGGATTCCAAGCGTGTAGTTGCCGGGTGCCATCGGACTGCTCAATTTGAGAATTACAGAATCTGTGGTAGAGTCGGTGTTGCAATTAAAGGGCGTAGCTGAGGTAATTGCAACATTGCTACCTCGCAGCTTAAAGTCGCTGCCATCGCTTGCCACGCTTTTGCATTTTATTTGCTGGTTCATTTTAACGCTCACCGTGACCCCATCACAGTCCGTAATGGCTGCTCCCAATACCCGGATATTTGGATTGGTGATCACGGCCGTACCACCTATAAAAGCCAAATCGTAACCACTCGGCGTATCTGTATAGTGTGTTACGAGTAACAAGTAAACATGACCCTGGATCAATGGCGGCTGTGCGCTGTAGGGTGTTATGTTTGCCGCATTATCTGACGCACATTCGACTGGCTGAGGCCCTGCCGTTGCGCCGGTCACACCATAGGTCCCTGACCAATTTCCACCCATGAAAAGTGATGGATCCGTGTAGACGTCCTCAGGATTATGATTGGTGATGTCAAAAACAGCCCAATTGTAGTTATCTCCCAGGTTTGCCTGAGTGACCAGGTAACGTGGACTGATAAAGAAACCAAGGCTGCCTGATTGATAGCAGGTAATTCGATACCAGAAAACATTAGGAAGAGGATACATACCGCAAAATCCAATCTGGATATTGTTGGTGTTGCAAGGTGCCTCAACTGCCTGGTTGAGCATGGTCAGACCGCAAATCGGAAGCGCTTTTGATGGAGATTGTCCCGCTTCAGGAGATAAACAAGGCTGCGCATATCCTAAAGAGAATAAAAAAATAACCAACAATGTTGAAATGGCAGCTTTCACGGTCAATCTTTCATTTTAAGACGAATCCAGTAGGTTGTACGTTGCTCGAAGGGCGAAATAACAGGATCTTTAAGAGGATTTAAGTCCTAATTTATCACTTAATCCTCAGGGTACAAAGCTCCTGCCTGATTACACAAGACCAGATAGAAGAAACCACGTAATTTTGCATCCTCAAAGCGAAAAAAAATTGGAATGAAGGAAGCGTTACAGCAACTTGGCCGGCTCCTGGAGGGCGAATTTTATACTGATGAAACCACCCGTATTCTCTACGCGACGGACGCCTCGGCATACCGGGAGATGCCCCTTGCTGTCGCAATTCCCAGAAATGCAGACGATATCAGAAAACTTATTGTCTTTGCCACCAAAAACAATACTTCCATCATTCCCAGGACTGCGGGGACCTCTTTGGCTGGCCAGGTTGTTGGAAATGGGATCATAGTGGATGTTTCAAAATATTTTACTGAAATACTTGAACTGAATGTTGAAGAGAAATGGGTCAGGGTTCAGCCGGGAGTTATTCGTGATGAACTGAATCAATTTCTCAAAAAGAAGGGACTCTTTTTTGGTCCGGAAACAAGTACTGCCAATCGTGCGATGATAGGCGGGATGGTGGGGAATAATTCATGCGGCTCCAATTCCGTCATATACAGGAGCACGAGGGAGCATTTGCTCGAAGTGAAAGCCATATTGAGTGACGGATCCGAAGCCAAATTCAAAGCTATTTCTCTAAATGAATTTCATGAAAAATGTGAAGGAACGAACCTTGAGTCAAATATTTACAGAACTATCCGCAGTCAGCTGAGCAACTATGACAATCAATTGGAGATTCGCAGAGAATTCCCCAAGCCCAGCATCGAAAGAAGAAATACTGGTTATGCACTTGACGTGTTGTTGGATTCGGCCCCTTTTACCGCGGGACAGGAAGATTTTAATTTCTGCAAGTTGATTGCGGGTTCGGAAGGAACATTGGCATTCCTGACTGAAATAAAATTAAATGTAGTTCCGCTTCCACCGAAGGAGTCTGGTTTATTGTGCGTTCATTTCAATTCGATCGATGAATCACTCCGTGCAAATCTTATTGCCCTCAAATATCATCCGAGTGCCAGTGAACTTATCGATCATTATATCCTGGAGTGCACAAAAGATAATATAGAACAAAGAAAGAATCGGTTTTTCGTACAGGGGGATCCGGGGGCCATTCTTGTTGTTGAATTCACCGCTGACAATCGCGAGTCAATCCGCGAAACTGCGGCTAAAGTGGAAGCCGACATGCGAGCTTCCAATCTCGGTTACTATTTTCCGTTATTGTTCGGAGAGGATACTAAGAAAATTTGGTCACTGAGAAAAGCTGGTTTGGGTTTATTGGGAAATCTACCAGGCGATGAGAAGGCAGTTCCGGTAATTGAAGACACGGCAGTGGACGTGCAGGATCTTCCGGAATATATCCGTGAGTTCAATGAAATTCTGAAAAAGTATAATCTCTATTCTGTTCACTACGCTCATGCAGGTTCCGGAGAAATTCATTTGAGGCCTATCATCAATCTCAAGACTGAGGACGGAAATTTGCTTTTTAGAAAGATCGGAGAAGAAATCGCGACCTTGGTCAAGAAATACAAAGGCTCGCTTAGTGGGGAGCATGGAGATGGCAGACTCAGGGGAGAATTCATCCGGCAGATGATCGGAGAAAAAAATTATGAACTGATCAGGCAAATCAAAAAGACCTGGGATCCGAATAACATTTTCAATCCACATAAGATCGTCGATACGCCGTCCATGAACAGTATGCTCAGGTATGAACCTGGGAAAATAATACCACAATTCACTACTGTTTTTCGTTTTCATAATCAAAATATCCTACAGCACGCAGAGCAATGCAATGGTTCGGGAGATTGCAGGAAGACACAATTGTCCGGAGGAACGATGTGCCCATCGTACATGGCTACTCGAAACGAAAAGGATACCACCCGTGCCAGGGCAAATATTCTGAGAGAATTTCTTACGAATTCGAAGAAACCCAATCGGTATGACCACGACGAAATTTACGAGGTCATGGATCTCTGCCTGAGTTGCAAAGGATGTAAATCTGAATGCCCATCTAACGTGGATATGGCCAAGTTGAAAGCGGAATTTTTGCAGCATTACTATGACGCGCGGGGAGTGCCTTTCAGAAGTCGCCTTATAGCCAATTTTACTAAGAGTGCTGCTGTAGGATCTTTGTCACCGACGGTTTACAACTGGATTGTGACGAATTCCGTCACTGCGAAATGGGTCAAACAGATCTCTGGATTTTCAGTTTCAAGGAGCATGCCCAAATTGAGCAAACAAACACTGCGTAACTGGTACAAGAAGCACAAGAAGAAAAACACTACAAATGACAAGGGTAGGATGGTCTATTTGTTTTGCGATGAATTTACCAATTACAATGACGCTGAAATAGGGAAGAAGGCAATTTTGCTACTGGAAAAATTAGGATATGGAGTCATAATGCCTGACCATGAAGAAAGTGGGCGGACCTGGTTATCTAAAGGCCTGGTTCGGGAGGCAAAGAAAATTGCTAATAAGAATATCAAAATCTTCAGCTCTTTGATTAGCGATAATACACCGCTTATCGGGATCGAACCTTCCGCCATTTTATGTTTCAGAGATGAGTATGTGGACCTGGCAAATGATGATCAATTCGAAAATGCAAGAAGATTGTCTAAACAAAGTTTCATAATTGATGAGTTCCTTGCAATCGAGATGGAGAAAGGAAATATTCGTTCAGATCAGTTCACGAGCGAGAAAAAGCTGGTGAAATTGCATGGTCATTGCCAACAAAAGGCCTTGTCTTCGCTTACTCACTCCCTTAAGATATTGTCCCTTCCTGAAAACTATTCGGCAGAAAATATTCCAACGGGATGTTGTGGGATGGCGGGCTCATTTGGGTACGAAAAAGAACATTATGATCTATCCATGAAGGTGGGAGAACTGGTTTTGTTTCCGGCGGTTCGCAGCCAGTCTTTTGACACGATCATTGCCGCTCCGGGCACGAGTTGCCGCCACCAGGTAAAAGATGGTACTGGCAGGCTGGCCTTGCATCCTGTCGAAGTCTTATATGAGGCATTATTGTAGAAAGCGTGCTTTCTTTCAAAGATTTGTAAATTGTTCCATTAATTAACTCAGTCCCTCGATGTGAACCCATGGTTCACATCGAGGGACTGTCCTCAATTGTTGAGCCTTCTAATAATTTGTAATCGCTATGCATCCCACATTAAGAAGTCGCAATTGGTTTGGTAAGACTGGAAAGGATGGTTTCATTTATCGTGCCTGGATGAAAAACCAGGGGATCCCTGCATATGAATTTGAAGGCAAGCCTGTAATTGGAATATGTAATACCTGGTCAGAGTTGACGCCCTGCAATGCTCATTTTCGTGAGTTGGCAGAGTCGGTCAAAAGAGGCATTCTCGAAGCTGGTGGCTTCCCTGTTGAATTTCCAGTCATGTCACTGGGTGAAACGCTGATAAAACCAACGGCCATGCTATATCGCAATCTTGTGAGTATGGACGTGGAAGAGTCTATCCGGGCAAATCCTTTGGATGGCGTTGTGCTGCTGTGTGGTTGTGATAAGACCACACCTTCCCTGGTAATGGGTGCATGCAGTGTTAATATTCCCGCGATCGTAGTATCTGGAGGCCCTATGCTGACTGGGAGCTATAAAGGAAAAGAAATTGGAACGAGCGATGTTTGGCGATTCGACGAAGATTATAGGATGGGGAAAATGACCCAGGAAGAATTGACAGTTGCCGAGGCCTGTATGTGCCGAAGCAGAGGACATTGTGCCGTGATGGGTACGGCGTCGTCGATGGCCTGTATGGTTGAATCATGGGGACTTACCTTGCCAGAAAATGCTGCTATTCCTGCCGCAGATTCCAGGCGAAAAGTGTTGGCACAGTTGTCAGGGCTTCGCATTGTGAATATGGTGAAGGAATCGCAGCGACCTTCGGATATCCTTACCCGTAAGGCATTTGAGAACGCTATTATGGTCAATGCTGCAATAGGAGGCTCTACGAATTTTGTAATCCATCTCCTGGCGATTGCGGGCCGCATCGGCGTGCCCCTGGATTTGATGGATTTTGATCGATCGTCTGCAAAAATTCCGCTTCTTGCCAATATTCAGCCTTCCGGAAAATACTTTATGGAAGATCTGTATTATGCCGGCGGATTGCCAGCCGTGATGAAAGAACTTGACGGCGTTCTGCATGGAGATTGTGTAGGCGCCAATGGCAAAAGCCTGAAGGAAAACTATTCTCAGGCCGAGTGTCACAATCGGGATGTAATTGCAACTTCCTCGTCTCCCTTCAATAAGACTTCAGGAATCGTAGTTCTAAAGGGGAATCTGGCTGAAAATGGTGCAGTGCTCAAACCTTCTGCGGCAACACCGGCACTCATGCGTCACCGGGGGAAGGCTGTTGTATTTGATAATATTGAAGACTATAAAGCGAGGATTGACGATCCGCAGCTGGATGTGGATGAATCGAGCGTACTGGTCTTGAAAAATGTGGGGCCGAAAGGATATCCGGGTATGCCGGAAGTTGGCAATATGGGGCTTCCCAAAAAGATATTGGAAAGCGGGATTACTGATATGGTCCGGATTTCCGATGGTAGAATGAGTGGAACAGGATTCGGCACTGTCGTTCTGCATGTATCTCCCGAAGCAGCAGAAGGAAAGAATTTCTCGCTGGTTCAGAATGGAGATTGGATTGAATTGGATGTCCCTGCAAGGCGCCTGCAATTAGAAGTGTCCGAAGAAGAATTGGCATTGAGGAGAGATAGGGCCCATTCATTTGTGCCCCCGGTTCAAAGGGGATATGTAAGCTTATATATGAAGCATGTTGAACAAGCAAGCGAAGGAGCCGATCTTGACTTCCTAAAAGGAGGATCGGGAAGTGCAGTGACAAGGGATTCACATTGAAAACTTGCGCCAACCGGTCCGTTCTTTCGTAATTTATTTCTAGCAGGCGTTCTCTATTCTGACAGAAGACAATCTCCTAATAACTTTCTAATACAATGAAAGCTTTCGCTGATCAAGTTGCGATCATAACCGGCGCGGGCCAGGGTATCGGATTCGAAATAGCTAAACATCTCGCACTTGCCGGAGCCAAAATTATTTTGAATGATATAGATGAAAAGCTGGCTTTAAAAGCTTCCGAAAAGATAAGGCATGAAGGAGGCCAGTGCCTGGCGGCCCCAGGCGATTGTAGTCAAATGCCCGTTATCAGGGCAATGATCGATTTTGCGAAAAAAGAATTTGGCAAACTGGACATTGCAATTGCCAATGCTGGTATCACTTTATTCGGGGATTTTCTGGATTACCCTGAAGAATCGCTACGAAGAGTAATGGAAGTAAACATGAGTGGAAGTTTTTTCCTGGCTCAGCAAGCGGCAATTGAAATGAAAGCGAATGGCAAAGGTGGATCCATTTTATTCACCTCATCGGTTACTGGTCACCAGGCGCACAAAAATCTGGCAGCTTACGGTATGACAAAAGCGGCCTTGGAAATGCTGGCCAGGCATCTTGTCGTTGAACTCTCACCCTTTGGAATAAACGTAAATACAATTGCTCCCGGCGCAACCTTGACGGAGCGAACCATAAATGATCCGGAATACGAAAAAACCTGGTCGCGGATTACTCCAACCGGGAGACCAGCCACGACCGCCGATATTGCTCATGCCGCTCTTTTTTTGGTTTCCAAACAAGCCAGGCAAATCACGGGTCAAAGTCTGATCATCGATGGAGGATGGACATCCGTTAGTCCTTCACCTTACTAGATTTTTTTTCTTTTTATCAAATACGGGCGACGCTATTAGATGGCCCGGAATTCCTTGAACCGGAATTTCGCAGGGTTCAATTCACTTTTTTCAACATCATAAAATGGGGTGGGATAAGGGCCAAAAATGGGCTCTTTTTTTTATTTTTTCCATAGCTAAATTTTTTGGAATTTTGAAGGGACATCGTGTCAGGCACCATGAAAAATCGCTGACAATATTTTTAGCTAAAAAAAATTTTAATCATATTATTGATTTTAAATAGTTTATACTTAATTATCTTATATTTAATCAAGGTAGTATTTCCTTAATTTTTGAATCGATTTTGATTTTTTTTATGCAGGTATGAAAATTCATAATATTTTTTCATATTTATGAACGTATTAACTGAAATACAATATTTTCCAAGTGTTATCTCAATCAAAAATTTGTATAATCATACAAATATATTTTTTGAGCAATATGAATTTTACCAGAAGAGGAGTTTTAGGAACCGGGCTTTGATCGCAGGATCGAATGGAATCATCAATTTGAGTATCCCTTTGCTTGATGGAAGAAATCAAAAAGTCTTAATGAAGGATGTTAGAATTGCCAACCAGGAAGCCTGGCAAAAAAGACACTGGCGCAGCATTTTTTCGAGCTATAACCACTCTCCCTGGTTTGACCATTATCGTGATGAACTGGAAATTTTATATCTAAATAGATTTGAATTTTTGATGGATTGGAATCTCCGTTGTTTTGAATGGGTTGCCCAAAAATTGAATAGAAGTTTCGATATTTTTCTAACCGAGACGTATCAAAAGAACTATGATCCGGGCAGTTGGATAGACCAGCGGAATCGCGTAATTCCGAAAAATTACCGTGATTTTGAGACAGCGTCTTATCGCCAGGTTTTTGAAGAAAAGCTTGGATTTCTTCCCAATCTTTCTATAATAGATCTATTGTTCTGCGAAGGAGGTCATGCTGCAGATTTGCTGAAAGAGAACTGAGTCGGGGGGAATTTCTGGCTAATTGCAATGGTTATATTCATCGGCAATTCGCATATAAACGTCGAGCCTTTTTTTATCGGAGAATCCCATAGGCACAACATAATAGCCTTTGGTCTTTGCCAGAATCTTGTTTACCAGAGCGGGACAGTCCATCACAATCCGGCTCATCTTAACATCAAAATTGGAAAGATAATTGGTCATCGGAACAGTCTGGTAATACCCGTACCCCGGAAGCGCCATGAAATAATAGTAGGATTCCTCGTCATACGGGCTGCTCTTGCGGGTCCGGTGGAGTTCATATAATCGCATCTTTGAATCCTCACCATTCAGGGGCTTAACGAATAAGTAGGTAGTGAGCGGACTTGGACTTGAACCAAAATCAAAAATGGTATTTTGGAGATCTATCAGTTTCAGGGCGAAGTATTCGCCATTGACAGAATATCCTTTGATACTGCCCAGATATAATCTTTCATCAGTTTTTTGACTATCCGGAATGAACGCGATGTAGTCCTTGTGAGCAAATTTGGATTCAGTATTCTCAAAATCGACAGTAATAAGTCCCTTTTTTTGGGTACCATCCGCCATATAGACAACTGACTCTTTTTTGTAAACGTCGTTAGAGGATTTAAAATAACTCCTGGCACAACCCGTGGAAAGTGTCAAAAACAAAAGCGCGGCTCCGAATAGTTTCATATGAATTTGTGTGTTCCTGGTTAATAGCTGGCAGTTGACAATTATTGCTTTTTGAATGACTAAAGCCTGACAACTATCAATTGTCGAGGCACAACCATAACTTCTCGGCTAATATATTGAAATAATGGAATAAATTATGGTCGAATAGTTTGAGGTCGTGGTGATGGACCTGGATACAACCAAACCTTGCAATATGCCCCTAAAATATTTTATTTGGTTCTCGGCCTGCTGTGGGATCCTGGGCACTGTTGCCCTTACTCTTTATTTCTCCGCTCCATTTTGGTTACTGCCATTGCCTGCCGCCAATGCAAGTGCAGAAGACCTTGTCAACTTTGGCAGGCAATATCGCAATCTGATATTGTTCGATGTCTGGCTCCAACAGGTTGGTTCGATTCTGACAGTCTTGTTTGCACTTGCGCTTGTTCACCTGGCGGGAACATCAAGATCTTATTCAGGGCGATTGGTCCTCTTAGTGGGCGCAGTTATCCTAAGTTTAAGCCTAGCAGAAGGCACATTCATAATGGCCGCGGTGCAGGCAGGAGACAATGGTCACAATGAAGCTGTTGTCACTAGCGTCGATATGGGCAGTGTTTTCATTCATATCTTTCTTTTAGCACCGTCGTTATTTCTTGTTCTTGGATTTGCATTAATGAGATCATCGGTTCTGCCAGCGATATTCAGGAGATCGGCTATAGTGCTGGGTATCTTATTCCAGGTACTGGGGGTCGCTGGTTTATTTAGTAGTACAGCTTTGGTATTGGTGATTTTTGTATTGATGGCGCAAAATGCCTGGACCTTACTGGCGTCAATTTCTTTGCTGATAAGAAGAGGCTAAATCAAATATGGACTATCATCAGGATCCTCTTTCTGACATGCTGGGATGGGCGATTCTGATTTTGGCATTCATTCCCCTGTCTTTGCTCCTGAATTTCGATCCTGTATAACTCAGTTCCGTTTTGAAGATGTTCGAGGTTATTCTTGAATGTTGTGAGAGCCTTCAATTGCACATAGAGCTGTTGGCGGATCCGCTTTTCATCAGTCACCGATAACATCGCATCTGCCTGATTATTGATCTTGAACCAATCAGCTTTGCGAATGCATATTCTTATTTGATTCTGAATATTCCTGATATCCTCATTGCTTAAGTTAGTTATTCCCTCGTCATTCAGCTTTTCGATTCTTTTCCAGTCCATTTGCCTGAGTGCTTCTATAACTTTTGCAGTCGTTTCGTCGGACCATCCGTCATTCAGGTTTTCTTTTTCTTCTCCTGAATCCCTGTCATTGTCACTAAGAGAGTATGAAAAGGCAGAATTCGGTATATATGGATGACCGTAATCACCATTGGCAAGTGGGGCGGAGGGAGCAGGAGTAACCTGGTAAGAATATTCATTCTTTTCAGGCAGTATTGTTGCCATCGCATTCCTGGCGGGTTGATTCTCTTCGGGATTGTCGATATCATCATTGCTCACCGGTACAATATCAGGATTCATATCGTTGACATCCTGCCATTGCGGATGAGATACGACTAGTTTGCTTTTATTTTTCTTTTTGATGTTTTTAATTTCCCTAACTGGTGGTTTATCCACAAGGAATTGAGTGTTCATCAATTCTTTATCGGAGGCAAATCTGGTGGGGATGGCTGCTATTATTTTATTTGCGTGTACCCGGGGTTGCACAAGGATGGATGCGGCAGCAAACAAAGTCAGGAGGCAAAATGAGGGAAAAATCAATTGGTAGCGTGAAGATAAAACCGAATGCCCAGTCATGCGTTTGATTCTTTCCAACAAAAGCCAATTATTTTTACCTACCGCTGCCAAAACTAATTTGTTTTGTTTTGTGCGGCTCCTTTCTAGCGAAAGCAAAGCCGAAGCATAAGTATGGGGCTGGTATTGAAATTGGATGACAAGGTCGTCGCAACAATGTTCCCTTTCTTTCTTGATAGTATGGATAAAAATCCTGGTGAACGGGTTGAAGAAAAAGATCACACCATATGCACTTACCAGTAGGTTGATAAGGAAATCATTTCTACGAATATGCGCGATCTCATGGAGGATGACAGTCTCCACTTGTTCCATACTCAAATGATTAACCGTTGCTATTGGTATCAAAATGATGGGTCTAAGAAATCCGATGGTCAGCGGCGTGCTGACATGTTCTGAAAACCAAACGCCTATATTTTTCTTAATGCCCAAGCGTTTCGATACCTGGTCGGTAAAGACACGCATGGCAGGATCAATTTTCTGCAATCCATAAGTTCTTAAATGAATCAGATGAAAATAATTCCTGGTATAGCGGACGAAAATGATAACTAACGCTATCAAATAAAGCGTGGACAAGTAGGGAAGAATTTCCAGGATCCATTTTTTCAATAGCTGCGTCAAAAATAAGGCGCTGTTGCCCATAAAAGACGCCATCGACATATCAAATCCATCTGAACCGGATCCATGGCGAAAAAGTACAATCAGGAACCATAAAAAGCCCAAATGCAGTAAAAAAACTGCGACGTTATGCCTTGTGGCGGCCGAAA
>PSRA01000025.1 GCA_003175695.1 Bacteroidota bacterium
GAGGCTAAGAACGAATCCCGCCACGCAACTAACAATCAGGAATCCAATGATCCACTCAATCAGACCGAGTCTATAAATTGGCAGGCCGACAAAAAGGAAAGCATGAAACAACTTAAATCCCCAGAAGACGAGATGGTCGGAGATCTTCATTTTCTTTAAGGGCATCGCGCCCACTTTACTTTTGAAATATTTCTGGTAATCCAGCATGAATACCCAAAAAATATAAAGCAGAGAATAAAAAAACCAAAAATATAGATGCTGGTATTTATGCAGCTTATATTTTTTCTGGGTTTCGCTCATCCTCATCCACGGTTGAATATCAATATCATCATCTATGCCGTCCACATTTGTATACGCATGGTGGATCACATTATGCTTCATATTCCACATAAAACTGTTGCCGCCCAGGATATTAAGGGAGAAAGCCGCAATACTGTTCACCCATTTGTATTTACTAAAACTTCCGTGCGCTCCATCATGCATTACATTGAAGCCAATGGCGGCCACCAGGCATCCCAATAGGACAGACTCGAGCACTGCCACAACAGCTGGGGGAGTAAAAAAAACAAGGTGAATATATACGAATATGAAGACCGAAATCAGGATCAGGGCCTTTATGAATAAAGAAGTATTACCGGTAGGTGATTTTCCCGCCAAATCAAAATATGCACTGATTCTTCTCTTAAGTTCCGCGTGAAATGAATGTGGGATATTGGAAAATTTTGGTATCTGCATGTCATTTGAAGTAAGCGACGCCGCAAGTTAACGCATTTCAAGACTTTATCGTGTTAAAATATCAACAAATTCTTTGAAGAAGTTGATGGTTGTCAGTTGGCAGCCTTTTAACTACGATTTGCGAAGTTAACTCAAGTTCTTTGAATCATATGTCTGAAAACTGACAACTTTCCACTCTCAATTGTCAGCATGTAACGAAAAATCAGGTATCCAATTGCACAAATGAATCGAATTGCCTTATGCCAATAATTTTCTCCGTCGTAAAGGCTTCCGCATATGGCACTCCTATCATCTTGCCAAATAAATTATGTCTTCCAACCAGGGCGTTCATAAAGTCAGGAGTCGAAATATAAGTGCTCGGTTCATTTTTTTTATACGTTGTAGAATGAAATTGGGAAGAATACGCACGAATTGCTTCCAGCTTTCTTTCAAAAACGGGAGTGATGTCGTAAACAAATGAAGGGGCGAAAACCCGATCCTGCAAAAAATGGAATATATACTTTGGCCGCCATTGTGGCTGCAACAAGCCATCATTATCTACTGTTTCAATCTTGCGCAGGCCACTTAAAAAGCATGCATCAACAATCAGGTGCCCTGCCCTTCCATGATCCGGATGCCTGTCTTCCAGTGCACTTGCCAATACAATTTCAGGTCTGAATTTTCGAATTGATCTGATAAGAAGACGTTGGTGAGCTTCATCGTTTTGGAAAAAACCATCCGCCATACCCAGGTTTTCCCGAATATCCAATTGCAAAATTTTCGAAGCTTTCGCAGCTTCTTCTTCCCTTAACTGCGGATTTCCCCGAGTGCCTAATTCGCCTTGCGTGAGATCGATGACACCTACTTTCTTGCCTGCCATTTTTTCCATCATGAGCGCGCCGGCGCAACCCAGTTCAATATCGTCCGGGTGAGCGGCAATTGCCAGGATATCCAGTTTCATTTTATTCGATTGAGTTGGCAAAAGTAGAACATTTGCTCAAGCATGCGAATGAAGGATGGCAACAAAAACATTTTAGTTCTTAAACTGTTAGTATATGCGCAGATTATTCATATCATATTGTTTTCGTAGCTTCGCACTCCGTAAATTGTAAAACTTATGGCATACGATGTAGTTGTTCTTGGCAGTGGACCCGGCGGATATGTTGCCGCGATCCGCGCCGCTCAATTAGGATTCAAAACAGCAATTATCGAAAAAGAGAGTCTGGGCGGTATTTGTCTGAATTGGGGCTGTATTCCTACGAAAGCCCTGCTCAAATCTGCACAGGTTTTTGAATATATCAAGCATGCAAAAGACTTTGGCATCAATGCGAGTGGTGAACAGGATTTTCCGGCTGTGATCAAGCGTAGCCGCGGGGTAGCAGATAAAATGAGCCGTGGAGTTCAATTCCTGATGAAGAAGAATAAGATCGATGTTGTGATGGGATATGGCAAGTTGAAAGCTAAAGGCCAGATTGAAGTGACGGGCGCAGATGGCAAGACGCAAATTGTAGAAGGAAAGCATATCATTCTTGCAACAGGTGGGCGTAGCCGTGAGTTGCCCAGCCTGAAACAGGATGGAAAAAAAGTAATTGGTTACCGGGAGGCAATGTCCCTACCCCAACAACCCAAATCCATCATCATTGTGGGCAGCGGAGCAATCGGTGTCGAATTTGCTTACTTCTACTATAGCATGGGTACAAAAGTTACGATCGTTGAATTCCTGCCTAGGATTGTCCCTGTAGAAGATGAAGATATTTCTAAAGAACTCGAAAAAATCTACAAGAAATATGGCATGGAAGTGTATACCAATAGTGAAGTAACTGCTGTAGATACGAGTGGCAACGGCGTAAAAGCAAAAGTTAAAACTCCAGGTGGGGAAATCACGCTGGAAGCCGATGTAGTGCTGAGTGCAATTGGCATATCCGCCAATATTGAAAATATCGGCTTAGAAAACCTGGGAGTAAAAACAGACAAAGGAAAAGTAAACGTTGATAAATATTATCTGACCAATGTGCCTGGCATTTATGCGATAGGCGACTGCGTTCCCGGACAAGCTCTCGCTCACGTTGCTTCCAAGGAAGGAATCATTTGCGTGGAAAATATTGGATTCAACGAAAAGAAGTTTAACCATCAACCGGAACCGTTAGATTACGGTAATGTGCCCGGATGTACCTATTGTGTGCCGGAAATAGCTTCTGTTGGACTAACAGAAATGCAGGCAAAAGATGCAGGTTATGAAGTAAAAGTGGGGAAATTTCCTTTGAGTGCTTCTGGCAAGGCTTCAGCTGCAGGTCATACAGAAGGATTTGTCAAGGTAGTTTTCGATGCCAAGTATGGTGAATGGCTTGGTACGCACATGATTGGCTATAACGTTACCGAAATTATCATCGAAACTGTTTTGGGTCGCAAATTGGAGACAACTTATCACGAGGTATTGAATAGCATTCATCCTCACCCGACGATCAGCGAAAGTGTCAAAGATGCTATTGAAGTAGCTTATGGCGAAGCTATCCATCTGTGAAAGCTCAGGGACCAGACCGCATTTTCAACCTCTTTAAATAACAGCCATGTTTTCCATCTGGGAAAAAGAGAGTTTTTATGCCCCTAAAGACATCGTCATCGTGGGCAGTGGATTTGTGGGTCTATGGTCTGCCTATTTCCTCAAAAAAAAGGATCCTTCTCTTTCTATCACAATTATTGACAGGGGCATAATACCAACGGGTGCGAGTACCCGAAATGCAGGTTTTTCATGCTTCGGAAGTGTGACAGAGCTGATGGCTGATACATTGAATATCGGGGAAGACAAGATGCTTGAGTTGGTAGAAATGCGCTATCGTGGTCTAAAAAGAATAAGAAAAACTTTTAGAAGTAGTGACATAGCATATGAAGAAGCAGGAGGCTATGAATTGGTCACGCCCTACCAGGGAATCGGGATCAACTTGCTTCGAAGCAATATCGATTGGCTGAATCAACGCTTAAAGGGAATAACAGGTAAAACAAAAACTTTTCAAGTTTCCGATTCGAAGATCAGTCAATTTGGCTTTCGGGAAGTTAACCATCTTATAGAAAACAAGCTCGAAGGTGAATTGCATTCGGGCAAACTTTGCCAGAAACTGTTGCAGTTGGTCCAATCGCTCGGTGTCACTGTTTTAAATAATATTGAAATAAAGCATTTCGGGCATGTCAATGGAAGGATAGAATTGGAAACCAATGTGCCGACAAATTTATATTGCAACAAGCTTCTCGTTTGCACCAACGCTTTCGCTAAACAGTTGCTCCCGGACCTGGATGTGGAACCGGCCAGGGGACAAATTCTGGTTACGTCTCCCCTGCCTAGTCTGAAATGGAAGGGAACTTTTCATTATGATGAAGGGTTTTACTACTTCCGCGATCTGCATAATCGTGTTTTGTTAGGTGGAGCACGTAATAAAGCATTTGAAGCAGAGCACACGTATGATTTATCAACTACTGCACTCATTCAGGATGAGCTGGAAAGATTCCTGCGGGAGGTGATCTTGCCTGGGCAGGATCTTCAAATTGAATACCGGTGGAGCGGGATCATGGGAACCGGAGGAGAGAAAAAACCTGTTCTTCGGGAATTGTCTCAAAATATTTTTTGTGCAGTTCGGATGGGCGGTATGGGTGTCGCACTGGCGCCGCAGGTGGGCAAGTGGGTTGCGAAGAATATGATCTGATTTTGCATTTCAGTTCGAAAACCTCTCTACATTTTCTGCGGATTTCAATTGTGATCAGTTCTTGATCAACTTAGTAACTGACTGATTTTTTCCGTCATTAAAATGGATATAATACAACCCGGGTTTCAGCCTTGAAATATCAAATTGCTGCATGTGCTGATCCAATTGAAATGACATCATTTTTTGTCCCAACTCGTTAAAGATATCCAATTGGCTAGCCATTGTCGAAAGCGCGGACGTGCGAATGAAAACGGTTCCCGCCGTCGGGTTGGGAAAGATTTGAATAGTAGGATGAATATTGTTGTCAGATACCAGGCCTTGAGACGGGTGAAGGGCCAATGCTGTCACAGCATTTGAAGAAAGCATGGCATTCCTCACGCCACCAGGTGCAAAAAGAGCACGCATCCTCTCTTTCTGACCCGTTGTAAATAAGTTCATGCAGGCGTCATTGGTGAAGTCCATATAATTCATGTACATATCACCGTTAGGACCCTGCCCGCACGTGATCCTGATGGCATCGGGGCAACCACGGTTGGCAGCCCGCTGAGGTGGCGTATCTGCCACGTGATCATCTCCGCAATCTGCATCGCCCCATGTGTGCAATAAATTTAACCAATGTCCAATTTCGTGCGTTGCTGTACGACCCTTGTTAAAAGGAGCCTGCACATTGCCTGTTGTTCCAAATACTGAATATTGCAAAACCACCCCATCTTTTTCCGTGGGGCCGCCCGGGATGCTAGAATATCCCAATACACCACTGACCAAGTTGCAAACCCAGATATTCAGGTATTGATTTGGATCCCAGCCATCGTCGCCTCCACTGGCTGCAGACTTCATATCGTCATTAATGCTGAAACCCTGGATGCTCGTGTACTTCCTTATAATGCCAGAACTGGTTTTGCCTTGTGGATCCACGTTCGCTAAGGCGAACCTGATTTCACAATCAGCAGCAACAGGTTTGAAAACTTCGGGCGTATTAACTGAATCAGCATTCTGGCGCTGGTAGTCCTTGTTAAGTACATCAATTTGAGAGAGAATTTGCGCATCGGAAATGTTCTGCGCTGCATTATTGTATAAGATATGAACGACAACCGGAATGGTTATTATTTTAGGCATTCCCGTTATGCTGCCTGCTGAATCGTTGGTAACCTGGAGATGGCTATTGATAATTTTTTTTGTAAATGATTCAATCGATGCCGCTTTACCTGCAAATGCAGGAGACCGCTTAAACAATTCCATCCTGTATTCAGCCGAAGCGCATTGGGATTGACTGTAAGCAAGCAACGAAAAAAAGGAAAACACCATGAAAAGTAAAAATATTCTCATGAGATATTTTTTACCCGGCGTTTCACAAGCGTGGATCAGCTATGACTAGTACTTCATAAGTATTGAACGAGGAGATTTTAGAAGGAATATTGGACGCAAGGTTATCTATGCAAGAATGTGGCCACGAGAAAAATAAATCGAACCATAGGGTCACTTCAGAACCTTAGCAGAAGACTATTTTGGTAATCAACAGGAAATTGGCAGCAATCCGATAGAAGAAGTTTGAGAACTGAATATCACTTGAGGTTGGCATCCGAAGATGGTTGGCTGTGGGTGTATTCCAGACAATAAGCTCAGTAAAACAACTGTTTTTTAGCAAGAATTCCAAATTTTTAAGGTATTATTTACTAACCGGACAAGATTATGAAAATCATGCACCGTATTTTTGCGCTTCATTCGTAAATATGCTTAGAAAACTCCTCATTTTTTCCTCTACCCTATTCCTGTTTGCCTGTAACAATTCATCAAGCTCCGGATCTGCCGAGTTGACTCCTGAAGTAAATGCACCTGCCACGATCAATTACAGCGTAGTGAATGTTTTTCCACATGATACCACCAGTTATACCGAAGGTTTCCTGGTGCATGACGGCCAGCTTTATGAAAGTACCGGTTACAGTCCCGAGGACGCACCGAGTTCCAAGTCTTTGTTTGGAATTGTAGATCTAAAGACAGGAAAAATTCAACCCAAAGTGGAAATTGATAAGAAAAAATATTTTGGGGAGGGCATTACTTATCTCGATGGCAAATGGTACCAACTGACTTATACAACCAAAGTAGGATTCATTTATGATGGCAAAACCTTCAAGAAAATCGGGGAATTTACGTTTCCCAGTGAACAAGGCTGGGGTTTGACAACAGACGGAACTCATCTCGTTATGAGCGATGGTACCAGCAACATAAATTTTATCGATCCAACTACTTTTAGAGTCGCGAAAATTTTGGGCGTGACTGATAATAATGGACCGGTAAGCAATATCAATGACCTGGAAATAATTAACGGATATATCTATGCGAACCAGTGGCAAACAAACTATATCCTGAAGATCGATACAGCCAGCGGGAAAGTAGTAGGCCGCCTCGACTTGTCGACCCTGGCTACCGAGGCTCAGAACAAATACCCTCAGAGCAACACCCTCAATGGCATCGCCTTTGATCCCGCTACAAACAGAATATTCGTAACGGGCAAACTCTGGCCCAATATCTATGAGATAAAATTCAATTTCTAGAGCGGCCTGGAAAATGAGAGCGGGAAACAGGCGCAGAGCGCCTTATCATTCGCTCTGCGCCTTGTTCCTCACTCTCATTTCTCAGGACTTCACTACATATACAAGGGAACTGCAATTTTCCGTTCGAAACAAAGTTTTCAAATTGGAAATAGTAGCGATTATTGAACTGCTGAGAAGATTCGTTGATGCGGTTTTGTATTTTTCACTTAACATGCTGATATAGAAACTATCAAACCACATTGGATGAATGGAGTCCAGTTGCAGGCTATGCTTTTCCAGCAACTGCCTCATGGATTGTGGTGAGAAATGGTATAGATGCCGGGGCACATCATAAGCTGCCCAAAACTCCCGGTAATGACCACCGTCAAAACTCGTGTAATTAGGTACTGCAATCAAAATTATTCCGCCTGGCTTTGTTATATTTTTTAGTCGATCCAGGTAATTGTGCAGATCGTGGACATGTTCAAGCACATGCCAAAGAGTGATCACATCAAACGAATTTGCTGCCTGGTTCTGCAGCTCTTCGGCGGGAAGTAATTCTACATCATACAATTCTCTGGCTTTTTTTCTCGCTTCCGGATCTGGCTCCAAACCTGTAGCCATCCATCCGTGCTCCTTCATATGTGACACAAAAGCTCCAGTCCCGGCACCAATATCCAGAATCTTGTACGGGTTTGCGTGGGAATTCTTCTTTATTTGAGAATTGATTAATTTTCGCTTACCAGTCAATGTCCTTTTTCTGACAATATGGTAAATGCGATTGATAAATCCTTTGCTTGTTTCAGTGTGTGAAATATAGTTTTCAGACTGATAAAACTTGCCAATATCCATCATCCCTGGCACATGTTGAGTGAAGCGCAAACGGCAGGTGGTGCACTCCCAAACTTCAAATTCCTCGTTTGAAACGGTGAAATCCCGGGTCGTTAATTCTTTCCTGATTTTTGCTGATCCGCAAGCCGGACATTGATCATAAGTTATGTCAGAAAGTGATTTCATACGGATGCGCAATATAGTAAGCAGACGAATAGAATGAGCATCCGGAACTTATTATAGGAAATTAAGTGAATACGAAACTGAATTGAACTATTTTGGTATTTGAAGCGTTTGTTGGTTCCCTGTCGATTCCATTTTCCAACCATGGGATGAAAAATGAAAAAGGATAATAAAAGTAGCAATAATCCCAACTACCAAAGATAATATCCACCACAATCTTTTTCTGTGACTCTCAGTTTCTGCCTGGAGCAATTCACTCATTTCTAAATTGGTTCTTTCCGTATCCCCAACCAATAGCAGATGCTTGGCATCTGGATGAATGACCTTTCGCGCTGGTACAGGCTGAAGAAAAAATGGATTACCAAGCGAAGACTCAAATTGAACAACCCCTGTAGAATCCTTTCTCAATTCTCCTACTCCTTCCCACTTAAATCTTTCTTCCCTGCTTATCTCGCTACGAAGTGAATAAGCAAATTCATTATATAATTTCAACGCTTCGTAATCCTCAATTCTCTTTTGAGAGGCAAGAAATGAAAAGAAATCCCTGGAAGGTGCATCCTGGCTTCGATCAAAGCGAAAATAATACAATGGTGGCAAAACATTTTTAGAGCTCGTATCTACACTGGCAGGCAAAGTTTCCAAATAAATGGTTCCAAGCCCCGGAATGCTGATGCTTTTATGTTGAAATAAATAGCTGTTCAGGATTTCAAACATATCGCTTAGAATTTTACTGGCAACGATTCTGATTCTGGACTTTGCCTTGTGTATTTTTCCACAACCTAGACGCAGATATAGACCTAGGCACACATGGTCTATTTGTACCTCTGTCTCTATCTATCTATGTGGTGGAAGAACTTGCACTGTAATTATGCAAATAAAATCATTTTTGCGCAAATGAAAATATGACACCGCCAAGGACATTGAAGCCATAGACTGGGTACTGGTGCCAGCGCTCATACTTGTTATTGAAAATATTGTTCATTTGAAACCACAAATTTAACTGCCTGGTGATCCGGAATTCAACTCCCGCATTCAGATCAAAACCGCGATCGCCGGTATGAGAACTTCCATCTTTGTCAAGATAGGCTGCGCCATCAAATGCCAGGAGGTCACCCTTCAACCAAAGATCTTTGAGCAATTGCCACCGCAGAGTCGTGGTGAATTCCATCGGGATTAGTCCCCAAGCCTTTTGCCCATTCTTAATATTCAAGTATTGGTTGATAGTCAGACCTGCTGTAACATTAAACTGTTCGCTTTGCGTGTAAGTAATTTCACCATGTATTTTGAAATCCTGCAAATGGTCATAGCGAATCACAAAGGTCTTGCCATCAATGCTGTCATTCACAAACAAAGGCATATTCCAATACTCGGCGAAACCGACTTTAGCGGAATAGCTTATATGATTACTGAGAGAACCTTTAAAACCGCCATAAAACTCCTGCACTCTGGTGGTGAGAAGCAAAGTAGGTTGCGCGAGCCACGGATTGATAGATTCAAAACGCTGATAGCTACCCTTCTCATAATATCCTATCCATCCAGCCTGGAAAGTAAACCGCTGATCATCTGTAGTAAGATCGGCTGTAAAATTAGGAAGGAGATGAAAATTCTTGTTATCCCATGATGGCGTTGCTTCCAGATGTAAATTCAGATTATTGTTTCTATAAGTCAATGCCGGAGAGACCAGGTAATAATTATTATTCATAGTGGAGCTCTCATTCAGCCGGTAATTTGTGAGGTTAGCGGTAAATCCTAGTCCGAATGCAAATTGTTTTCCAAAATCCTTTTGCAAGGGTAGGATGAGCACTGTGTTGGCTTCAGAAGCTTTAGGCGTATGATTATCACTAAATACGTCTACCTGCAGACTTGGATTGTACGTCAGGCCGAACTCGGTAGGTTTCATGTTTCTCAATCCAATCTTGCCATCAAAAGTTTGAAATCTTTGTCTAAGAACACTCTTGTCGTACTTGAGAGTGTCCGGTTGAAATCCATATAAATAATATCCTTCATTCTTAAATCCCAATTTGCCATTCCACTCCAGGTTATTTTTTGTTCGGACCGTACCGGCTAAGGAAACTGCTGCCAGGTCGTTCTTCTGATAGGGCATACTACCTTTTGCCGCATATCCATCAGCGAAAGCATTAAAGAAAGTCGTCTTTCCGTCCCCGAAGCTAAAACCTGCTTTCAGGTAAGGCTGGTGTACATTTCCAATCCCTACTTTGATATAGTTATCATTCTGCCACGCCAAGAGGGAATCGACCTGTAAGGCAACAGGATTCAAAGCCGATGGCTGATAATTCAGGAATAAATATTGATTGGGGATCGAGTAATTCAACTTAGGCCTGGCAGTATCAATTGTTGGCGGTGCCGCATTAAAATTAATCTTGACAGCATCACGAAGAACTGGCTTAAATGTAGAAGTAATATTGATTGTCTTGCGGCGGGACGTATCCTGCGCCATAATTGTCGTTGCCAATCCTCCTATTAAGATTCCAAACAGCAAGAATGATTTCGCGAGCATGTATTTCAAGATTAATCAGCTTAATTATCAGTTCTAATTTTACTCCCTTTGCTTTCTTCTGCAATTACCTGGCTCAGGCGTTGTTGAGCCGTTTGACGTAGTTCTTCAATTTTGGCGTTATCCGCCACACTCTGGAATGTCGCTTTGGCATTGAAATAATCCTTCTCTTTGAAATAAACATCTCCCAATAGAAGGTAAGCTTTCGTAACCCACATTTCATATGAGCCGGATTTATTGATCACTTCGAAAGCAGCTTTTTCTGCATCCTTTAATTGATTCTGCTGAAATAGGCAATCTGCCACCTGGTATCTCGCCTCTGCACCATAGGCCGCCTTGCTCAGACTAGCTACGATCCTGAAATATTGAAGTGCCGTCTCACATTGGTTGTTAGTTTGGTACGACTTTGCAATGATCATATTGGCAAGGATCTTGTCGTCTGTGCTAGCACCTTTTTGACTCAACAATTCTTTTGCATTGTCCACTGCCTCATTCCATTTCTGTAATTCATACTGACTTCGCAAAAGGCCTCTCATGGCTTCCATGCGGTTCTCTTCGGACGAAGAGAAATCTTTTAGCTTTGCAAAATATTTTTCTGATTTATCGTAATTCTTCAGGTAAAAGAAGTTCAAACGGGCTGCCTGCAGCAATGATTTTTCAGCGAATTTGTTAGGTGCCTTGTCAGCCACAGCTTCGTATCCGCCAGTAGCTTTTTCCCAATTCTTTTGGTTTACATAAATCTCGCTCTTATAATAATTTGCTTCCAGTGAAAATTTTCCTTCTGGAAATTTGCCTAGATATGTCTCAAATTTTTGCACTGCAGCCGGAAAATTACCGTCATTGAATTGGACCTCTGCTTCCTGGTAAGCCAACTGATCTTCCTGGCTCGTTGAAACATTTACGCCCAATGTCTTCGCGAAATTTACATAATCGTCACTTCTACCCTCCTGGACATATATTGATTTCGCACTTTCCAACGCATCCTGTGCTTCACTGGAATTGGGGTATTGTTTCAGCAGTGCATTGTATTGATTCAACGCTTCGCTGTTGTTATTGAGGTTATAATAGGCAATGCCTGCACGCAGGTAGGCCCGTGGTTTTAAGGCATCGTTACCCTGGCCACTGATCACATTTTTCAAAAATGGAAGCGCTTCCCGGAATTGCTCATTTGAAAGATATGTGTTGGCGATTTCCATGTTTGCTTCGGAGACTAATCCTGAAGAGGGGTATTTTCTGATTAATCCATTAAGGAGATTAATTTTCTCACCACCATTATTGACTCCGGCCACCATGGCCTTTTGGAATGTCGCGTAGTCACTGGATGGCCATGAGTAGTCAAGCACTTTGTTATACATGGCGAGTGCAGTTTTGAAATCGCGGTTCATGTAATAACAATCTGCAACTCTGACATAAGCGTCCTGTTCCAATGGCGAAGCATTTATCTTGGGCGATCGAATGACCTGTTCAAAGAAACCCTGAGCCTGCTTATAATTTTCTTTCTTCAAAAAGCAGTAACCCAGATTATAGCGCGCATGATTGAGATTTACTTCTCCGCTTGTCATACCGCTCTTAAGATATTCAAAATAAAAAGGGATCGCTTCATCAATTCTGTTCAGGCGGTAAGCAATTTCACCCTTCCAGAAATTAATGAGCGGAAGAATTGACGCATTGTTAGGTTCTTTGAGAGCCCGATCGAGCAAATCATTTGCCGACAGCAGCATCCCATCGTTGATCATTTCAGTAGCTCTGCCATAGAGAATTCTGGGGTAAACCTGCCTGGCACTGGGAGATGGATTCGACAGGCTATCGATCATGGATAAACCATCTTTGTAATTGTTGGTATAGGCCAACACGCTCACCATTAATTCCTTTGCCTCTTTATTGTAGTTTGAAGAGGGATATGTTTGTAAGAACTCCTTTAACTCATTCAGGGCGACGTCCTGGTAGCCTAGTTCATAGGACAATTTTGCATAATTGAATTTGGAAATTTCTTTTTGAGCAGCATTACTACTGTTGGAAGAACAAACCTGGAATGCGTTTCTTGCATTGGCTTTTTGCCCGGTTTTGAGGTAAGCGTCTCCGAGCAGGTACATGGCATTTTGGGAAAGGGAATCCTCTTTGCCACCTAATTGTCTGAACCCTTCAATTGCCTTATTCCAGTTCTTTGTCTGGTAATAACAATAAGAGAGCTCATATAGATCCTGCCTGGACACTTTCTTCGATTGATTTACATATTGCTCGAGATAGGGCAACGCCTTTGAAAAATCCTGTTGCTCGTAATAACCATGACCCACCATTTGTTTTAACTCCGCTTCATAGTACTGGCCGCCCTTTGCCAATTTTGCTGCTGCATAAGAAATAGCTTTCTCCTTCTGGTTTTGGACCAAATAAATGTTGGCGATATAGTAGGGCACTACTGATTGATACTTCGGTTTATCTTCTACGACGTTGAAAGCAGCTAAAGCATCCCGGTAATTGTGTTGTGAGAAGCATATAAAACCGTAATAATAATTCGCGTCGATATAGTTGGGATCCTTAGGCAATTGACGGATTGCATCCAACAATGGTTTGGCCTTATCAAACTGGTTCGTTGTAAAATAACCGTAACCTTGGTGGAATTTCAGGTCTGCAATTTCTTTGTTGGTTAAATTTTCGATGTCACTTGATTCATAGAGCTTGGTGGCAGCAGTAAAATCGCCCCGGCGGAAATAATATTCTGCGAGATGATAGCTCATCATTTCGGCCCTCGCTTTGTTATTCTCCAGGTCGATGAAGTCTTTCGCAGGAGTTACGGCGCCACTATCATTTTGCTTGAGCGCACATACCAGCGTATAATATTTTATTTCCTGGTAGTTAAGGGCATCGTCGCTCCGATCCTTAATTTTTAAGTCACTTTGAAGGTCTTTGAACAAAGGATAAGCCAGGCTGTAATACTCTTTCTGGTAATACTCTTTTGCCTGCTTAAAAGTTCCCTCAGGATCGTTGACGAAATATGTTTGCTGAGCAAATGAAGAGGAAGTGATTAAACTGATGAAAGCAAAAAGGATTGAACGTTTCATCCGCTGAAATTGATTTTACATGGACTTTAGATGAGGTGATTTTAGACAGGATATGCCAGCCTCATGACTGCCACTGAACCTCCTTCACTGATCGTCCATATTGATTTTTTAACGCGCTAAAGATTCTAATTATTTTATCTTTTACCAAACATCGTTCCAAACAGGTG
>PSRA01000082.1 GCA_003175695.1 Bacteroidota bacterium
TATTTTTACAAGCAATCGGTTAATGGTCATAATCAATGGTTTAAGCAATTATCGGTCGAAATTAAAAATTAATTCTTAATTAACAAATTTTTTAAGATCTACCAGTCAATAATATTTATCAAAATACCTCTTGAAGACAGCGGGCATCAGTTGAATGCTGCACTTCGCAAATTGAAAATTTTTTTGTTTTTAGTCTTCAATTCTGCTTCAGTATTACTCTATTATGTATGAAAAGAACATGCTAACTAAAAGCTTCCCTGAGTACGGTTACGTCGGCCTGTCTTCTGGTCCTGGACCTGTCAAAGACAAATAAAGCAGTCATCAAGAGGGTCATAGGGATTAAAGAAAAATAAAAAGCGGTCTTGCCTCCATAGAATTCAAACATGAATCCCGTCGTCAGCGATCCCAGCATGCCGCCCAATGCTGAAAAAACTACGATCAGTGAAGACATCCATGCATGGTTAGATTTGGGTAAGGAGGAAAGTACAACTGCATTGATGGCCGGGTAAATGGGAGCAAGAAAAAAACCAATCAATGGAAATAAAAATGCTACAGCCGGAACAGAAAACCACCCGGTACCACCCATCTTGTCTGACAGTTGAAGGGCGGCAATCACAAGCAGGCAGGCTGAAACCAGGCAGGTCAATAATACAGGGAACCAATTAAACCTTTTCATAACGATTCCTGCTACCAATCGGCCCAGCGCCGTGGCGCCCGCCAGAATACTTGTCACCTGAACACTCATTGTCGAGGGCAATTGCAACACTTTATTATTATATGTGGGCAGCCAGCTCATGATACTCTGCTCCACCACAACATAAAGAAATGCGCAAATAACAAAGGCAACGACAGTTGGCATGAGGATTAACCTCAGCATTCCCGAAAAATCTTTCCTGATCGATCCTTTTAATAGTCTTCCTTCTTCTTGTAAAGGCGTGCTCCAGAGCAACACAAATGCAAGTGCCGCCATACTTGCAAGAAGGAAATAAACATTGAACCAGCTGGCCGATCCCGCTTGCCGGTCGTCTATATACCTACTGAAAATAAAATAACCGCAGACAATCCCCACCATGAAAAACGATTCAATGAAATTCATGGTGCTGATGTATTCTTTCTCACTCTGCGTGATTAATCCAAGGGTTCCAAGTACCGACATTTTTGTAAGCGCGAAACTTGCACCACAAACTGAAAAAAGAATCTTGATGCCAGTAAATGTTTTTAACAGAGGCATCGCCAGACAGGCGAGGCCAGCGAGCGCCAACGCGAGAAGCATAGATTTTTTATAACCTAAATGGGTAAGTAAACTGGCGCCCAGAAACGAAGTAACGCCAATGCTTATGTCCTTAAAGAGTTCTATCATCGCGGTAGAAGATGGAGAAGCGCCGAAATAATGCTGAACCTGTAAAATAATGGTGCCAATGCTGTTGAGCAATATGGCAAATAAGAAGTAGTTGATAAACATTGAAATCTTGATCTTTAGACCAGTCATTTCAGCAGTTATTTTTTGGCTAAGCTTAGAAATGGAAATTGGAAATTGCGACAACCCTGCACGAGTAAGTAAAAGTCTCTATTAAAAACCATTGATAATTACGCTGTATTTACTTTCTCTTATTTTCCATTATTACAAAAAGGCTATATTTGGTTAAATAACCCCTTAATACAAATGAAAGTCGAATTTGAAATCATTCAACCCGACGAAGGAAGTTCTTTCAGATTATTGCACACCAAAACAAAGGCAGAAGAATATCCCTGGGAATATCACTGCCATCCCGAATACGAAATAGTTTGCGTCATTAATGGAAGCGGAACCAAACACGTAGGTAATCACCTGAGCAGTTATGCTGGTGGTGACCTGGTCTTCATTGGCCCCAATCTGCCTCATGCAGGTTTCGGGCTGAACGCGCGTGGTTATCATGAAGAAATTGTGATACAGGTAAAGGAAGAAGTCTTCAACCAGTCGATCTTATCGAGACCGGAGATGAGCATTGTTCATAAACTGCTTGAACATGCGAAATACGGCATTTGTTTTAAAGGGGCTATCAAAGATAAAATAACGAGAAAGCTCATACGCTTAACCAAGCTGACTCCGTTTGAAAGATTTATTGAATTCATCTCCATCCTTCAGCTCATGTCAACGACAACAGAATATGAGCTCATGAATCCTACCATCGTTCTCTCTTCATTGATCAAGAAAAACAATGACCGCTTGCAGAAAATTTTCAGCTACGTAGAACAACACTATAATGAAGAAGTAGATATCAGGGATGTTGCCTCTATTGTTAACCTTTCGGTTCCTTCATTTTGCAATTACTTCAAGAAAACAGTTCATTCCACTTTCACCGATTTCTTAAATAAATATCGAATTCAAAAAGCCTGTCTGTCTCTTCAACAGGAAAAAACGATTGCGGAAACCTGTTTTGAATGTGGGTTCAACAATGTTCCTTACTTCAACAAGGTATTTAAAACAATTACCAAGAAAACCCCTTCCGAATTCAAGAAAGAAAAGCTCATGGCAGAACCCGTTGAATTCATTATGGAATAGCGGGAGAAGTGAAAAATGGTGATTGCGCATCCTACAAGTTTTTCCCGGTCCCTTGTTGTAAAAGATTTAATCATGGATCAATGCTGCACAACAAACACCATATGCGCCCTGCTTTGGTTACTTACTAACTCCAAAACATATACGCCATCGGCCAGCAAGAGAGGATTCAAAAAAAGCTGACTCAACTGGCAGATATGCACCCCTTTTGGCTCCATTCCTTTATTAAGGCTGAAAATCTTTCTACCCATCATATCGTAGATAGACAGGCGATTATTAGCATCTTGTGGAGTTTCGTACCTGATAAATGTATTGGCTGAAACGACGGGATTGGGATAAATTTTTATCAACAGATTGTTCGAAGCGACAGATGTATCCGGGAGAAGGCCGAGGCTATCACGCATGTTCTTGTCCAGAAAAACATGATATTCTCCAGGAGCCAGCATGAAATTCTTAGTTGTGCTCGAAAGAAGAAGGGAATCGCCTGTCAGATAATCATACCAGATACCTGCATGTTGAAAGGTAAGATTTCCATTTGCTTCATTCACGTCAAAATCTCCAATGACAGAAAGGTTGAGTTGCGTACTGCTGACTTGCAAACTCTTAAATGCACCAGACAAATTGTATTGAATCAAGGATGAACTGCTCAGCGCGGGCGCACGATTTCTCAGCTTGAGCATCGCCGCATTCACATCATGCAAATTCCTTCTGTTGGGTTGACTGAGATAATCCCAGCGGATCGGCTTGGGGTCAGTCTTCGTATTGCAATCTCCTCCATCGCCATTAGTGGACTGGTAACACCTGGAATAGTCGTATCCTAACTCACCAAATTGCCAGATCATTTTTGGGCCTGGAATAGACAAATAGAATGCACTGGCCATGGCATTTCTCTTTAACGAGTTGGCTGTATCTCCTTTTATAATATAATTTCCAGCCTGGTTACCGTACTTAATATTTTTGTACATCAGCCTTTCTTCGTCGTGGCTTTCCATATATGACACTAAATTGGGCTGCGTATATCCCCTGGCGGTATATATAGACTGGCTAAAATCAGAACCGTTGTTGTCCAGGTATCCCATTGTCGCCTGGTTAAAATTATAATTGCCATTTCCCCAAAGCATCATACCATCCGCTGCCAAAACCTGCTCTTCCTGGTTCGCAGCAAAATGTTCAAGGATGACGTAGGCATTGGGATCCACGGATTCAATGGCGTGATGAATCCTCGTAAGGATATTGACCCTGCCTGTATCATAAGCTGAAAGATCATTGTCGTTCGTCGTTTGTTTTTGGGTAAACCCTTTTGTAAAATCAAATCTGAATCCATCCATTTTGTATTCTGTCAGCCAGAACTTTGTCACCCGGTCAACAAAGTATTTTGTAGCATCACTACTATGGTTGAAATCATATCCAAATTGAATAGATTGATGTGGGGCTGTTACATTGTACCAGGGGTTATCAGCGGCCGGCTGGCCAGTCGCCTCGTTAAAATACATCTGCACCATGGGCGATTTACCATACGAGTGATTAAGCACAATATCCATAATCACCGCCATGCCTCTGTTGTGACAGGAATCTATTAATGCCTTCAACGAATTCTTTGGACCATAATATTTATCGGGTGCGAAGTAAAAAGATGGATTGTAACCCCAACTTGAATTGCCCTCAAATTCATTGATTGGCATGAGTTCAATCGCATTCACGCCCAGAGACTGAAGATAATTCAAGGTATCGCGCAAGGCCTTGTAATCGTGGCTTACAGTAAAATCGCGGACAAGAATTTCATAAATATTCAGACCTGATTTATCGGGCCGATTGTATGAAGAGGCGCTCCAGGTATAAGAAGAAGGCTTTGTTTGGAGAATGCTCACGATGCCCGTTGTTTTACCAGTGGGATATGCCTTGAGGTTAGGATAAGTGGACGATGAAATAGATGGATCATTGTCAGGGTCCAGTATCTTCTCGGTATAATAGTCTGCCACCTTCAATGAATTATCAATCAAAAATTGGTAAGCGTACTCGACCGATGGCGTCAAACCGTTCAATTGAATCCAGAAATATTTTCCATCGGGAGTTTGATTCATCTGGTAGGGTGGTGAGGCAGTCCAGTTATTAAAATCTCCCAAGACCACCGCTTTGTTTTTCCCGGGTGCAAACAATACAAGTATCGCAGAAGTATCTCCTGCCAGGTAATTAATACCATCCTGAACGCCCGACGGCAAGGGAGCAATATTGGTAGAAGCAGATGAATAAAAACTGATTGTGTCTTGCCGAACTGTCGTTCCATCGTTGGAACGAACTATAATTTGTTGTGATCCGGCTGCAGATATTATTGGATTTCCTGTTATCACCGTATCTGCCTGGATCGAATCTACCAGGTTTCCATTGAAATACAAATACATACTGGCCGGCCTGTTTGTGATATAGCGGACAGCTATCGAATCTCCAACATTCTTATTGATGGGCTCGGGACTTGGATTGTATAAGGGTTGCATGGGAGGAGACGTAAATTCTCCCTGGAAAGTTCCATTTGACACTGATATAAACATGTCGCTGCCGTCACTGTTTCGAAGAACGGATGTACCATTCCCATTTCTAAACAGGATGGCTATCTTAAGAATAGTTTCACCAGCTGGTACACCAAAATAATTCCTGATATTATTGATCTGGAATGCATACTTATTGTTACCCAGGTAACTGGCCTGCAGTGCGGGATTAGGAAGATTAAAGTTTTGGTTGAATTTTACATACCGCCAATCCGTATGTGAAACACTGAGATTCGTGATGACACCGATATGAACATACACATCTGAGGTGGTTGTATAATTGAACAAACCCTGGTTCCCTTTTGAGCAGTCTGCAATAATGATGACAGATGAAGTGTCAGTAGGGAAGGACGGATTTACTGTCAATAATTGCGCGGATGAAAGAATGCAACTTTGTATCAACAGGCAGAATAGCAGGCAGCGTTTCAGCATAGCTTCTAAATTAAAAAGAAGAAAGGGAGAAATCAACATGTAACATCAGCTGAAGCGGCTCATCCTGCTGATTTTTAGAAATCATAGCATAAGAAAATAAAAGAGGCTATCACCGATTCGATAGCCTCTTGGAATGAATTACCATTCTATTGCTTAGTGACTTTGAATAGGCTGGTGGCAAAATTCACTTCGATCTTGTAAGTGCCATCAGCTGAAGGGCCAGGGAAATTCTTCGGATAGTCATATCCGAAAGTACCTCCATTTGCCAATCCTGGGATGGTGTTGTCCTGAACTGCATATTTATGAGTCCAGTCTCCATTCTTTGGAAGGAATAGGTATTGCTTTCCACCAGTCAATGGAAGCGTGAGTTCCCATAAAGATGAATTGTCCCTGGTGAATTGCTGGGAAGGGACAGGCACGGGATTGGCCCATCCTCCTGCAGTTGCGTCGCCTACCATGTAGAGACTGTCTGGCAGGTTACCTGTGAAGGGGGTAACAGTAAATTTGCCTGCCTGAAAATCTACCCAGATCACATATTTACCAGTGTTGGCGGGGCCGGGGAAATTATCTTTAAGATCATATCCAAAATCACCACCATTAGCTAATCCTGTGATGGTATTGTCTGCTACAGAATATTTGTGACCCCAGTCACCATTTACCGGTAGGAATAAGTACTGATTTCCTCCAGTGATATCAAAAACACCGGCATAAGTAACAGAATCAATCTGCGAGAATTCCTGGGTTGGAACGGGAACAGGATTGGCCCATCCTCCTTGGGTTGCGCTACCCACGAGGAAGAGTTTACCTGAAGTCGGTGGTTGCACCTTAGGCGGAACTTTATAAGGAGTCATCTGGACCGTGACCACATTTGATATCTTCTGGTCGTTATTATTGGCATAGGATGCAGTGATTCTCACATCCATGCTATATGAAACACCAAATGAGAATCCATATCCAAGCAGGACCGTGTTAAGTTGTTTTGCAGTGAAAGAAATGCTGCGCTGACCACTCAGGACCCATGTCGTTTCCTTTGAGAAATTCCTGCCGGAAGAATCCATTTCCACGATATATTTTACCGAGGCAGAATCGGTTGCAAAATGCGAATCGGTCCAACTGAATGTCACGACACTATTGGATGAATCAGAAGGCGCAGGTGCAATCGTGTTGGTGGAGCTGCTTAAGGTGGGTTGCGTACCACTCTTGTACATGGACAATGGCTCTGCCTTGTCGCAAGCCACATAAAAACCAGCGATAAACAAGAGCGGGAAAATAATTTTATATATTGATTTCATATCCCTTTTTTTATTTTTCTAACGGAGTAAATTGATTATTGAGTTACCGTGAATTTTCCTCTTTGGAAATCGACATTGATCGTATAAGTTCCGCCTGCTGCAGGGCCGGGGAAATTATCGCTGTAATCATATCCAAAATCTCCGCCACTGCTGAGGCCGGCCAGTGTTTTATCCTTCACCGCATATTTGTGACTCCAGTCTCCATTGACCGGAATGAACAAATATTCTTGGCCTCCAACTAAGCTAACAGTGATTGTGTAATGCGTTGGGTCAACCTGCGTGAACTGCTGACTCGGAACCGGAACAGGATTGGCCCATCCTCCTGCCGTAGCACTGCCCACCAGGAATAATTTTCCGTCCACCGGTAATTTTACTTTGGGTGGAATGGCGTATGGTGTAGCCAGCAATTGAATCGTATTTGACATGAGAGGTACGGCATTCTTGGCTATTGCAGATGTAATTCTGAATTGCAGATTATGCGGGACCCCGACTGCCAACGCGAGTTGGTTCAGCAAATAATCATTCAACTGGGCGTTGGTGATAGATACACTCAGGTCCTTGCTAATGGAAACAATTTCCCTGTTTGGATTAGTGAAATTGGATCCGACCGTATCGATCTCTAATGTATAGGAAACATCCTGTGAACTGAGGCCATTGTTAAATTGATAATTGGGATTGGTCCACGTTAATTTAACGGCTTCCTGCGTTGCATTTGCGTAGGCAAGTGGAATGCTGTCTGCCTGGGACGCCGTCAATACCGGAGGCGTTCCGCCTACAAAATATACTTTGTCTTCCTGCTTCTTACATGCTCCAAACAGGAGCGTGGTAGTTAGTATGAATAGGAGTTTATTGCTTTTTGATCTCATAATTTTCAGTTTTCACTTTGAATGAAATTAATAGCCTGTGTTTTGAACGAGGTTAGGATTTGATGAAAGATCGGTTGTAGGTAGAGGGTAGATATTGTATTTATCTGCCGCACTGGTCCCCGATCTCACGCCGCCTTTCCAGGCCCATAGGTAATTAGCCGTCGTGAATTTGTTGAAACGGATTAGGTCTGTTCTGCGAACTGCTTCATAATACAATTCTCTTCCTCTTTCATCCAAAATGAAATCCGTTGTCAGCTCCCCGGCAGTTATATCACCGGCAGATGGATTGCCCGCAAACGCGCGCTCCCTGACCAGGTTGACATAACTTAAAGCCGTAGCTGGATCTCCACCCGAACCTCCGCGAAGAACGGCTTCAGCATAGGTCAGATAAACTTCTCCTAGTCTGAACAAAGGAAAGTCGATGTCTGACCAATTACCCGCCGGATCTGCATTGGGAGCAGGACTGCCATCTCTTTGCACATTCCTGAATTTGATCGTCGAAAATCCGTCGGTCGAGGTATAGAGATCATTCATGATCAGGTTTTGACCTGTAGTATAGAATTGAGCTCTATGATCGGTGTTGCCACTGTAGTCAGGAAAAAGCGCGATAAAATTCTGCGTGAGGCGTAATCCGCTCCACGAACCACTTGAGCCGGATATTTTTCCAGGAACACCGGCAGGACCGTGAACCAGGTAAGTAGTCCCACCCCAGTTCTGTGTGTGCGTGCCGTCATAATTAATCGTAAAGATGAATTCATCTGTATTGAGATTATTATCGGCCAGCATCAATTGGGTGTAATCCGGATGTAGACTATATCCGGCATTGAGGATCTTATTGCAATAGGTAATGGCGTCAGTATACCGTGCGCTGCCCGTGTAAACTTCAGCATTTAAATACATTCTTGCCAGCAGGGCCCAAGCAGCTGCCTGGTCAGCGCGACCGTATTCATTCCCTCTCGCGGGCACCAACTCTGTTTCAAGCGCCTTTAATTCGGATTCGATGTAATTGAACAAATCAGTTCGCTTAATCTGTTTAGGTATTGTAGTGCCAATCTGATCTTTGTCTGTAACAAAAGGAACATTGGCAAAAAGATCCATCAGTACCCAATATTGATAAGCTCTCAGGAAACGGGCCTCAGCTCTGTATTTTTGGATATCCGTTACATCGGCGCTTCCAAAACCTTTGCTTTTTAAATTAGCATCGGATGCCTGGCTGATGAAATTATTTGCCAGCGTTATTTGAAAGAATGAACGATAATATAGTCCGTTGATGATGGGGTTAATCGAGGACCAACTCATTTCGTGCAAGCCCTGGATACCGGCATCGTTTTGCCAGCTCCACGCACCTTCATCAGTTGTCAGTTCCTGCAAATTCCAGTACATGCGCAGAAAGTCTGAATTCCCTTCATCATTGATAATTTGACTGGGGATATCCGGTTGTCCCGTTCCTCCCTGGTTTCCTGTTAAAGCAAATGCTGCGTAAACTTTGGCGAGGGATTGTTTATATCCCGCTGGCGTTTTGTAAACATCTTCTGCCGTAATATCATTGGTTGGCTTGAGATCCAGCTTCTTTGTGCACGATGTGCATTGTGCAATTACAAAAACCGCAGCGATCAAAATGGCCAAGTGATTTCTTTTCATATAATTTTTTTTACTGCTCTATGTTAGTTTTAGTAATCGAATGTTAAGCCCAAAGAGAATGTTCTTGGTCTTGGATAAAAATTATTATCAATCCCTGATGGAATTTCCGGATCAAGTCCCGTGTACTTGGTGATCACAAAAACATTCTGGACGATGAAATTCATCCGCAAGTTGATCTTGGAGGTTGAAATTTTTCCAACATTGTATCCTATGTTGATATTGTCCATTCTGAGGAAAGATCCGTTCTGCAGATAATAATCACTTAGAATTTGTTGCGCATTGCCTCCCTTGAATTTGGTAGTTAAATAGTTGGCGGAAGCATTGTACAATACTGAGTTGCCAAGTATCTGGTTCAGATTGCCAGTCTGGCTGTAAATATTGTTGTAGATATAATTTCCATAGCTCGCACGCAATGCAAATCCGGCATTCCATTTTTTGTAGGTGAAATTCGTGCTGAATCCGAGGTAAACTTTTGGATCAGCTGATTTCCCTTTATACAAATCATGTTGGTTAATGATGCCATCCCTGTTCTTATCGTCAAACAGGCCTTCAATAGGTGCACCCGTCTTCTGATCATATACCTGTTTGTATAGGTAGAAAGTGTTCTTAGGTCCGCCCACCGCATTGATGAATGCAAACTGACCTCCAATACCACCAGCAATGGAGCCGCTCGGGAAACCAATGTAGCTGGTGTCGCCAGGAATGACAGTCAGGTTCGTGATGGTATTCTTGTTATAGGTGATATTAAATCCAAAATCCCATGTCATATCCTTTTGCCTGATCGGCTGCACATTCACGTTAAATTCAACACCCTTGTTTTCCATGCTTCCGACATTGGCCACGATGTAGGCAGAAAAATTTGTACCGGCAGGTTGAGGAACATTATTCAACAGGTTTGTTGTATTCTTCTGGTAAACTTCAATGCTACCATTGATGCGGTTGTCCAGGAATCCATAATCTACAGCAAAATTATACGTAGCCGTCTGTTCCCATTTTCTGTTCGCATAGAAGCCCCCTGGACGGAAACCCTGGAAATAGGTGTCTCCAAACTGGTAGGAAGCATTGACCTGGCTTAAAGAATAATAAGAGAGGTAATCGTAGTTGCCGATTCCGTCCTGTTGGCCGGTAACGCCATAGCTTGCGCGCAATTTCAGAGAAGAAACTGTTTTATCAGTCCTCAGGAAACTTTCCTCCTTCAGGTTCCATGCAACTGCGACAGATGGAAATAACGCCCATCTGTTGTTTGGCGAAAACCGGGAGGAACCATCCCTGCGTAAAGTTGCTGTCAAAAGATAGCGACTATTATAAGAATAGTTCAAGCGTCCGAAATAGGAGATCAGTGTATGTTCTGGTTTGTCAAGAGGAAAAGCCGGATCTGTACCCGCTAACTTCACGCCATGGGCATTGTAGTCGGCATAATGGTAGACGGTAGTCAGGTAATTATTATATGAGTACCCCGCCATGACATCAAAGTGACTTTTAATCGATGGCAAATCCTTAAGGTAATTCAGGTAAAATTCAGCCAGCGTATTCCACTTTTTTTGTTTGTACTGGTTTTTTTCTCCACCACGGGTATACTCAAACGCCGCACTGTCCGACATGAATTTCGTTCCCTTTCCTTGCGATCCATCAAATCCCAAGTTCAGATTCGCATGCAAATCGGGGAGGAAATGAAATTTATAATCAACTTGAATATTTCCCATCATTCGCCCTGGTTTGCTTTCATCGTAATATTGATTGAGGATACCAACCGGGTTTTTTCCCGCCAGGTTAATTAAGTTCCCACTTGCATCCACCCATTCATAATAGCCGCCAAACCGGTTACTCTTCACATTTATAGGTTTTGTGGGATCAAAGCTGTTGGCGCCTCCGATTGCATCCTGCTTACCAAAGCGTGCATCTTGAAGTGCACCTTTAAAATTTAGGTCAATTTTTAAATGATTGTCGAGCAAGACCGGATTCAATGCAAAAGCAAGTGAAGTCGTTTGAAGGTGATCAGTTTTCAATATTCCATTCTGGTATTGGTAACCCAAAGAAAGTCTGTACGGCAATGAGGGTATTCCACCGGTGATGCTTATGTGATTATCGGTCCCGAGCGCATCCTGGTATATCTGATCCTGCCAATCCGTGTTAGCCGCTCCAAGCATGGCTTTCTTTTGGGCGTTTCCGTACGTGTTAACAATATCACGGAATTGACTTGCGCTCAAGAGATCTACTTTTTTTGTTGGCACCCCAACTGAATTCAGCGTTCTGAAATTAACCTTAAGTGCACCACCTTTCCCTTTCTTGGTAGTAATAATAATTACTCCATTAGCAGCACGCGTACCATAAATTGCCGATGCAGATGCATCTTTCAAAACTGTGAATGATTCGATATCATTTGGATTGATAAAACTGAGAGGGTTACCTGCTCCGGGAACCTGATCGTTATCTAGCGGCACTCCATCCAATACGATCAAAGGATCGTTACTCGCACTCAGGGAAGATCCTCCGCGGATCCGGATGGTGCTTCCAGCGCCGGGTTGTCCACTGTTGGAAATGATAGAAACACCGGGAATTTTTCCCTGGATCAATTGTTCTGGTGTTGTGAAAGATCCTTGTTGAAAATCCTTTGCAGTTACGGTTGCAACGGATCCGGTCAAATCTTTTTTCCTGGCAGTACCGTATGCAATCACCACCACCTCGTTCAGTGATGCATTTGTTTCTGTCATGGTAATTTCCAAATTACCCCCGCTGACAGGAATTTCGCGGGTAGAAAATCCAATGGATGAAAGAACAAGTGTACTGGTGTTTGCTGGAATGTTAATAGTGAAACTTCCATCCGCTCCTGTAACGGCTCCCTTTTTTGAACCCTTCGGGACTACCGAAACACCCTGGAGGGGCTGACCGGAATTTGCGTCGGTCACTTTTCCTGTAACTGTTTTGTTCTGTGAAAATGCCTGAGAACTGATGAGTAGCAGGGATAGGAAGACAGCGATCCACACGGGCAATCGTTTTTTTCTCATATAGCGCAATTGTGTTTTAGAAACAGTTTTGGTTAAAACTTATGCAATCGATTACATAAAGTTTATTCAATTTTAAATCTTCTACAAATTTTTTCTGTTAACGCACGGGCCATTTTCAATAAATTTCTTAGGACAGGTTGAATACTAGTTCTGTAACTAGGATGTGTAAGTTTTACACAATATTGACAATAATTTTAAAACCTCCAAAAAATTTTAAGATTTCTTTCAACCAAATTTTTTGATTAGCATTGTAAGTAATCGATTGCACTGCTTATGAAGGTGACCATTTCGAATATCGCAAAAGAGCTCAATATTACTCCGGCCACGGTTTCAAAAGCTCTCAGCAATCATCCCAAGATTAGCGAAAAAACCAAAAGACCGGTCTTCAAAGTGGCTTTCCGGCTCGATCCAATCTATATTTTCAGGGAAACTTCTCGGCGCATTAAGAAATAAATATGAAAACATCTTCACTGGCTATAGTATCCGTATTCATTCTGTTTTCTTCGGCTTGCAAAAAGTCCGGATCCAATGTGCAACTGCCTCCTATGCAGGATTCCGCTTTTTTTGCCAAAGGTGCTGACGTGAGTTGGTTGAGTCAAATGGAAGCAAACAATTATTCCTTCTATGATCCCAATGGCAACAAGAATGATTGTCTTCAAATTTTGAAAGGTTTAGGTGTCAATTCGATCCGGCTCCGTGCATGGGTAAACCCATCGGATGGATGGTGCAATACAAAAGACCTGGTTGAGAAAGCCACTAGAGCAAAAAACCTGGGTTTGCGAATCATGATTGACTTTCATTACAGTGATTCATGGGCAGATCCCGGTAAACAAAATAAACCCCTGGCATGGGACAGCCTCTCCACTCCCGACCTTGTTACAACCTTACATGATTACACTCACCATGTCCTGGATACGCTTCGTAGCAATGGCATCATTCCTCAATGGGTGCAGGTAGGCAATGAAACCAATGACGGCATGCTTTGGGAAGACGGCCGAGCCTCCACTCATATGTCCACTTTCGCCAACCTTGTTACGGCCGGTTACAATGCCTGCAAAGAAATCAGCGACTCTATCCAGGTAATCGTACATATTTCTAACGGTTATGACAATACGCTTTTCAGATGGGTCTTCGATGGATTGACTGCCAATGGTGGCAAATTTGACATCATAGGCATGTCGCTCTATCCCTCTAGCTCCGGCTGGCAGTCTCTTAATACGCAATGCCTCTCGAATATGACTGACCTGGCCAGCCGTTATGGAAAACCTATCATGATATCTGAAGTGGGGATGGATGTAACTGCTGCCGCTGACTGTGAATTATTCCTGAAGGATCTGATAACGAAAGCAAAGTCGCTGCCGGGCAATAAAGGACTCGGCGTCTTTTATTGGGAGCCGGAGGCATATAACTGGAAGGGATACCCGAATGGTGCGTTTGACATCAATGGAAAACCGACCGTAGCGCTATCGGCTTTTTCCAATTAATTTAACCAGATTAAAACTTATTTGGTTCGCATGACACTTAAGTTCAATGCAAGGCAAATCAGTGGGATACTTGGTCACACGATTATATTATTCATTTGCTGTATCGGCATTTGCTCACTTCCGGGATTCAAAGGCAAAGGAACAATCAGCACCGGAAAGGACAGAATCTTAGGAGCAGATATTTCCTGGCTGCCTGAACTGGAGAGCAGGGGCATACATTTCAAGGAAAATGGCATCGAAAAAGACGCAATTCTCTTATTAAAGGAAAAGGGATTTAACTATATCCGACTTCGGATATTTAACAACCCCGCTGCAGACAGTGGCTATTCCCCCAAAAATGGTTTCTGCGATTTGGAACATACCAAGAAGATGGCTGCCCGAATTAAAGCCGCAAAAATGAAATTCCTGCTCGATTTTCACTACAGCGATTTCTGGGCAGATCCCGGAAAGCAGTTTAAACCTTCTGCGTGGAAGAATCTCCCCTTTGAGGAGCTTAGGCAGGCAGTTCATGATTTCACCAAACATGTTGTTTCTGAATTAAAAGCCCAGGGTGCCACACCCGATATGATACAAATCGGAAATGAAATCAATCATGGAATGATATGGCCGGACGCGCATATTGATCACCTTGACACGCTGGCGGCGCTTGTCAAGGCAGGTATTGCCGCAATAAGAGAGGTTGACCCATCGATACGCATCATGCTGCATATTGCCTGTGGTGGGCAAAATGAAGAATCGAGGTTTTTCCTGGATAACATGATCAAGCGCCAGGTAAAATTTGATCTTATAGGAGAGTCATATTATCCCAGGTGGCACGGAACGCTCCAGCAACTGGATAGCAATCTCAAAGATTTGTCCACCCGTTACAGGCAGGATATTGTTGTGGTGGAATACTCTGAGCACAAAAAAGAAGTAAACGATATTGTTTTCAATTTGCCTGGAAACAAGGGCTTGGGGACCTTTATTTGGGAACCATTGAATTTCGGAGAATCAATTTTTGATAAGACTGGTAATATGAAGGATAGTTTGATGAACATTTATCCTTCGCTGGCTAAAGAATACAGGGTGCATTAGAAATCAATTCCAAACCACTTCTTCCTTTCCTTCTTCTGATATTTATCATAATTGAACCGGTATAATTTACCCGGGCGATGTGGCACATCAGATTCGAGTTCATGCGTATCCTCGAGCAATTCCATCGAGAAGAATTTCTTTCGGAAATTACGGCGATCAAGCTTCACACCCAGGATGGCCTCATATAAATTTTGCAGTTCGCGAAGTGAAAATTTTTGAGGCAATAAGCTAAATCCGAGAGGATGCTCTTGAATTCTCTTTTGTAGCCATTCATGACAAACATCTAAAATGGTCTTGTGGTCGAATGCCATTTCGGTTAACGTGGCCAGCCGATGCCAGTGCAATTCGTTGTCAAGGATCTTCAATTTATGATGATGAATATTTATCAGTGAACAATAAGCGATAGTGACAACCCTGGCGGCGGGATGTCGGTTCACTTCCCCAAACGCTCTTACCTGTTCAAGGTAAACATCATCCATACCCGTACGTTCTTTCAAAACCCGGTAGGCTGCCTGATCAAGGTCCTCATGATTGTTCACCAGGTCTCCAAGCAAAGACCACCTGGCTTCAAACTTTTTAAGATCGGACTTAATCAGAAGCACCTTCAATTCATTCTCATCAAATCCAAAAATTACGCAGTCAACAGAAATACCAATGATTCCATCATTCTCCAGCTGCTCCAAAACCACCTTAATATCTTTCTTCCCCGTTATCAAATTCGTATCAGCCAACATCTTATTATACATTTTTTTACGTCTAACTATAACAATTGAGTACTCAATATAGTGCAGAAATTTACATAATTATTTTTAATGATGCCTGACTCCAAATTTTGCACAACAGAACTGGTGATCAGTTTATAGGTGAGTTGGCTTAATTTTATAGACCAAAAATTTCTTCATGTATTCTGCTGATCAAACCAGGGAACTTCAACAATCATCCATTTCTTTGTTAGATAAGGCCCAAAAAAAATCAGTTCAGCCAAAGGACCTGGACTTATTAAAAAATGTGCTTCGATTCCATGAGTACAGGTATTATATATTAGACGATCCGCTCGTTTCCGATTTCGAATACGATATACTTTATAAAGAATTGGAGCGCATAGAAACTGAAAAGCCGGAATTGATTTCTGGTGACTCACCGAGCCAGCGTGTTGCAAAAGGACTGACCAAAGATTTCCCCACTGTCCAGCATTTAGTGCCTATGCTGTCATTGGAAAACTCTTACAATGCAGAAGATCTTTTGGATTGGGACCGTAAGGCAAGGGAAATAACCGGATTGAAAGAAATTGAATATTGCGTGGAACCGAAATTTGATGGCGCCAGCATTTCATTGATTTATGATCATGACCTGCTATTGCGGGGTGCAACCAGGGGTGATGGCGTGGAAGGAGATGAGATCACGACTAATATCAGGCAAATCAGATCCGTTCCTTTGTCCGCAAAATTCTCCTCCTATGGTTTGCAACAGGTAGAATTAAGAGGAGAAGTATTGATGAATAAAACCAATTTTAAAAAATATAATGAACAGTTAGCCGAGCAAAACCTGCCCCCGTTGGCCAATCCGAGAAATGCCGCATCTGGCTCCCTCAGGATCAAAGACCCTAAAGAAGTAAGCCGCAGAAACCTTGAGGCATTCCTGTATCATGTCAGTTATTTCACCAGATCCGATGGCAAAACCCAGCAAAAAGGCAAACATCCTCCCGAAAATCATAGTGATTCTCTCGAAATGCTGTGGCAATTAGGATTCAGGAGTCCCCAGCGTGAGAAAAAAGTTCTTGCGGGTATCCAGGCCGTCATTACTTATTGCGAAGAATTTGAATCAAAGCGGGATGAGCTGCCTTACGAGATTGATGGAATGGTTATTAAAGTGAATGACTTTGAGTTGCAAGACAAAATGGGGATGACAACCCATCATCCGCGATGGGCCATCGCCTTTAAATTTAAGGCTCGTCAGGCTACCAGCAAATTACAGAAAGTGGATTTCCAGGTAGGGCGGACCGGTAGTATTACCCCAGTGGCCAAGATTGATCCTGTGCCGATAGGTGGGGTAACGGTAACGTCTATATCATTATTTAATGAGGATGTTGTCCGGGAAAAAAACCTGAAAATCGGTGATACGGTACTGGTAGAGCGGGCGGGCGATGTGATACCTTATATCGTAAAGTCACTCGTTGAATTGAGGACGGGCAAAGAAAAGGACATAGTTTTCCCCACTCATTGCCCAGTTTGTGGCGACAAACTCGTAAGACCCCCCGACGAATCAGTCTGGAGATGCATTAACATCAGTTGCCCGGCCCAGGTGATTGAAAGAATAATACATTTTGTCAGTAAGGATGCCATGGATATACGCAGTTTTGGCGCGGCGAACGTGAAAAAGTTCTTCGACCTGGGATTTTTACAGGATGTTCCGGGAATTTATGCGCTCCCGTTTAATAAGATCAGGGAATTGGAAGGATTTGGAGAGAAAAGCATTGAAAACTTGCGCACTGCGATAGAAGAGTCTAAGAAACAGCCCCTGCATCGGTTGATATTCGGGCTGGGCATACGATATGTTGGGGAAACAACGGCCAAGACCCTGGCAAAATCAGTCGATAATATACTTAGCTTCCAAAAGTTTTCATTAGAAGAGCTACAGAACCTGGAAGACATTGGCCCGAAAGTGGCAGGTAGTATTTATCAGTTCTTTCATAATAAGGATAATATCCATATGCTGGAGAAGCTGGAAAAAATGGGTATCAATCTGAAAAGTAGCAAATCGGAACTCACGGTATCGGGCAACCTGGATGGTCAAACGTTTCTGTTCACCGGCACACTCACCCAACTCAAAAGATCAGAGGCTGAAGAAAAAGTTGAACAGCAAGGCGGAGTAATATTGACTGGGGTTAGCAGCAAATTAAACTATCTGGTTGTAGGAGAAGAGGCAGGATCGAAACTAGAGAAAGCAAAAAAAATACCGTCCATAAAGATCTTATCTGAAAATGAATTCCTCCGGTTTATTAACGGATAAGAATATTTCATTTTTGA
>PSRA01000235.1 GCA_003175695.1 Bacteroidota bacterium
ATTCTGATTTATTAATTCATTCAAATTCATTAATCATGAAATATAAATTCTTAGTATCAGCTTTTGTTGCCGGAGTGCTTTTTTCCAGTTGCGACAAAAATTTTGAATCTATCAATACAGACCCCGAACACGTGACTGCTGCGAATATGAACTATGTTTATCTATTCACTTCAGCTGAGCTCGTCACTTCGGGAAACAGTGATGCCAACTCTTATGAAGATTGGCGAAACAACCTGATCTATGCTTCCTGCATGGTTCAGCACCTCTCGTCAACATTTGGTTATTGGGGTGGTGACAAATACACGTACAATGCAGGATATAATTCTGCTTATTGGGATCAGAATTACAATAATTCTGTGAAGAATATTGTAGAAGTGATCACTCACACGAAAGACGATCCCAAACAGGTGAATTTATATAATATGGCCAGGATTTTCCGTGCATTCATGTTCCAACGCATCACGGACATGTACGGAGACTGTCCTTATTCCCAAGCGGGCCTGGGCTATATTTCCGGCATCACTTCCCCAAAATATGACAAGCAACAAGACATATACAATGATCTATTCAATGAATTGCAGGACGCCGCTGGTAAATTAGATGGTACAGCTACTTCTGTTGGGCCTGCAGATGCCATCTATAGTGGAGATGTAACTAAATGGAAGAAATTTGCTTTTTCTGAAATGCTTCGCCTTGCCATGCGTTTAAGCAAAGTTGACGCTACGAATGCTCAAAAATGGGCGCAGGCGGCTGTAAGTGGCGGCGTCTTCACCAGTATTGATGACAATGCAGTTCTTTCTCACCAGAGTTTTATTTCAGGAACACCTACAATTAACGGTAATGCCTGGGTGCTGGATGGTGTGGATCCAAATGCCGCCAGACTCAGTAAAACTTTTGTTGACTACCTCAAGAGCACGAGTGACCCGAGGCTTACATATTTTGGCACAGTTTCCAGCAATCCCAATAACACCGGTGACCTGGGAGATAATACAGCCTCACTCCAACTCGGGCAACCGAATGGCTTTGATAATTCAGGCGGCCCATTTGATATCTCCCATGCCCCCGGATTCCCCGGTTCACAAAATGCTTATTCAATTGTAAACAGGAATTCATTTTCGAGATATGATGCGCCTACATATTTCCTGACTTATGCTGAAACCGCTTTGCTTGAGGCAGAGGCCGCAGAAAGAGGTTGGATTACAGGTAACCCGGCACAATTATATGCTGACGGCGTAACGGCAGCGATGGATCAATTCGGTCAGATGTCGTCGTTAGAGCAATCAACACCTGCGCCGTTACCAGCTATCAGCGCTACTGCTATTGCTAGTTACCTTACCGCCAATCCATATAATCCTGCTGATGCACTGAACCAGATTAACACTCAGTACTGGGTGGCTACCTTCCTGGACGAGTATGAAGCATGGGCAAACTGGAGAAGAAGTGGTTTCCCTGCACTGACACCTGTTGCACCATATCCGGGTAATGTCACAAATGGGCAAATACCAAGACGATTTACCTATCCGATATCAGAACCTATTAGTAACGCAACAAATTACAAGACAGCGGTATCCGATTTGAATAATGGAGATAAAATGAATTCGCAGGTTTGGTGGGATAAATAGAAATTCTACGCTAAGAGAAAAAGGCGCAAAGGTGGCACGCTGCTACCTTTGCGCCTTTGATTTTTTTGGATCAATAAGAACACGAAGGTCGCCCAAAGAATGCAACGTTGTTTCCTTTATGATCCATCCGTATTAATTCACGAATATTTCGTCAATAAGCATCCTCGCAGGATTTCCCGCTCCCGGTTGTCCTTTTTCTATCGTCCCATAGTTTTTTGCAAAGACTTTTATATAACGCGCATTGACGGGCGAAAAGGACACTTGCATGTTTCCCATATTATCCCGGGAGGCTTGAAAATTAGTTCCCTTGCCAACAGAATTAAAATCCTTCCCATTTAATGAAGTGGAAGCTTCAACAAAAACCGGAGCGTAATATCTTCCCCGCTTTAACTCCTTTGTATGTACGATAACACTGGACACAGTATCGGTTTGACCCAGGTCAATCACAGCTTCCATATCGTCACCATACCAGCCCAGCCATTCTGAAGAGTATGAAGGGTTTTCGGTAACTGCACCATTTACCAATCCAAATGCTCCACCATTTCCCGGAAATTGTACAACAGGATCTTTTGACAAAGCTATTTTTTTGCCAGTTGCTTTGCTAAAAAAGAAATATTGTTGTGCTACTGTACTTGGATTTGCCATTACTTGTCCGTTACCGGAATATTCGTATAGACCTGCCCAGCATTGAAGATTGGATTCAACTTGAACAGGGGCGATATAATCGTGTAGAAATCGATTGTGGTTATTATTTCTACTGTCAACGAAATAACGGATCACCGATTTCTTTGGATCCATATTAGATTCGAGTTTCCAACGTAAACCATGATTGTTTTCGCCCGGTAAAATAGAAGCTTTCAAATCATAAAACGCATTACTAAAACTCACATTCCATAATCTATATCTTGCCATTTGCGTGGGTAATCGCCTTTCAAAGTCGTGCCAATCTTTAAGTTCCTTTGGTGTCCACAACACTTCGCTCAATGCACTCAGCCGAGGAAAGATCATATACTCCAGTTTGGACTCACTTGGCATGTATTCAGTCCAGACATTAGCCTGCGCTCCTATGATGTATTTCTGTTCCTCCGGCGTCAATTCCTTAGGCAATGGCTCATAATTATATACTTTTTCCAGTGGCAGGAATCCGCCAATCACTAACGAATCATCATTTTTCTTTTGTGAATAATCGAAGTAAACATAGGTGGTCGGTGTCATCACCACCGTGTGATGTTGTTTTGCCGCAGCAATGCCACCAGCTTCCCCTCTCCAACTCATGACGGCGGCATTGGGGGCCAGTCCTCCTTCCAATATTTCATCCCAACCAATAATTTGCCGGCCTTTTGAATTGATGTATTTCTCTATTCGACGAATAAAATAACTCTGCAATTCATGTTCATCTTTTAGGTTGTTTTCTTTAATTCTTCTTTGACATTTGGGGCAGGCCTCCCACGCTGTTTTTGGGCACTCATCGCCTCCTATGTGAATATATTTGGAAGGAAACAGCGCCATCACTTCGTCCAACACATCCTGAAGAAATTGAAAGGTGCTGTCATTTCCCGCACAATAAACATCATTAAAGACTCCCCATTGTCCTTCAACATGGTAAGGTCCGCCTGTGCAGCCAAGGAAAGGGTAGGCTGCAAGTGCTGCAGATGCGTGTCCCGGCATTTCAATTTCGGGGATGATGGTTACATATCTTGTAGCCGCGTATTTGATAACCTCTTTCACCTGTTCCTGTGTATAATAGCCGCAATACCTAACGTTATCGAATGCCTTGCCCTCCCCCGCATGACCTATGAGCGTACTATCACGACATGAACCGATTTCAGTTAGTTTCGGGTACCTTTTTATTTCAATTCGCCAACCCTGGTCATCAGTGAGGTGCCAATGGAAATAATTCATTTTATGCAGGGCTATGAAGTCGATATATCTCTTGATAAAATCGACAGAAAAGAAATGCCGTCCAACATCTAAATGCAATCCACGCCACTGAAAGCGGGGATGGTCTTCAATCTTAACTTGTGAAATAGTAAGAGATGTAGAAGGCACAACATCTAAAAGCTGTATTAAAGTTTGAATGCCATAAAAAACTCCTTCTTCATTGTCACCCGCAATAGATACTCTTTTGCTATTAACGTCCATTTTATATGCACCCGCGATAGGGTAGTTCAGGCGCTCAAAATTTAAAACGATTGCATTTTGCTGGGTCGCCTTTTGCGTTGTTTGGAGTGAAAAACCATAGAATTTCTGCAGATAGTCATTCAGAAAATTGGCAGAATTCTCAAGGCCGCTGCCTTCCAATACGATTTGCGTTGACGGATTAATGACAAAAACTCCTTTTTTAATTTCCAAAGAGGCCGGTCTTGGAATAATAGCAACTGTAGGTTGATCTTGAGCGAGAATTTTGTTGACTAGGGAGGTGAACAGAAATAATGCGACTAAAGCTTTGAGGGCTTTCATTCAGATTTTTTTATGATTTGTGATGAAAAATCAAAAATAGTTTGTTTCAGGCAAAGCCTCCTATTTATTAGAGCAGAATAGGTCACAAAGGACATGCTCTACGCTAAGGCTTCGGCCGGCCAAGGGCTAAAGTCATCAGCAACTACCGGCCTTGCAAGAAATCAAAAAACTCATTTATCGTTCTCGCCGACATATCTACCATTTGCTCATTCCGGATCTTCTCATCTACCGATTCAATCATATTTGCGAACAAGTGATTTATATTGCGCCTGCCGACCATTTTACAAATTGCGAGATCGCTCATCATATTATCCGGATTGATGCTGTTGACTGAACAGCCAGGATAGCTTTCATAAAATTCATCCAGCTCAGCAACATTTGTCAGGTTGTCACAAAGCGGAATTGCTTTTTCAGCCAGGATATCCAAGATATGCTCCACTGCTTCAAAAAGATCGTTGTTGTTTATAATCGAATAGTCGTTTATAGATGACTGTGATAATCCATTTTGCATAAAATCGCCCAAAAAAAGATTGAGGCTGGTTAGCTGACTGTCTTTTGGTTGCTGGGGGTCCTTATGCAGTTGGTGTTTGAAGAAAGAAGATTTTAAGTCCCGCACATCGCTGTTGCGGATTTGCATGACGAAACTTATGCGGTGATTGGTGGGATACTGATTGATGAATAGAAATCCGAAGGTTTGAAGATTCCTTCCCAGTTTTCTCTTGTAAGAATAATTCAACTTATCGAAGGAGAAACCCGCTTGTTCCATGGTACCACCGATTACTTTATCGAGGTAGGATTGAATATCATGGATCCAAAGTTCAAGCCGCGAATGATCCTGGTTCATATGGTATTGGCCGCAATAATTGGTTAACGAATCCTTGTAAAAATCGTGTGCAATTATTTTGCGAAGTTACATTTTTTGAAAGCGGAAACAGCAAAAAATACCTTCCAGGAAGCAGGGCTCTTGCTTTGCTTTGCATCAAACAATATGTGGAGTGGTTGACTAGGTCCAGTCGGTTTCGAATCTCTTAAAATCCTCTTTCACATCATCATAAATTCTTCGGAAAGTATCCATTCTGTCTCTCAACACGTCATGCGTGTGGGAACCGTCCATGTGCGAATCACTCAATCTTTTAAAAATGTGTTCTACTTTGTGTCGCGAATCAGGTAGGTCGTGTCTTAATTTGTCGATGACTTCTTTCTGGCAGATAAAGCTGTTTTGGAAATGTTCAACCTCAGCGAGGAGGTCTTTGGGCAGATTCTTGATGGACATGTTCATAAGGTGCTGTTCGAAGTTACGGATTTCCTGTTTGAATGAGGAGAGCTCATG
>PSRA01000144.1 GCA_003175695.1 Bacteroidota bacterium
CTGCAAATGAACATTTACCCATTGGTCTTTTCGAATAATTCAAAGTATCGGATTGCCCGACATGTATTATTCTGGACCATATGGATTCTTTACGATACCATTTTTGTTGCGATAACCTGGAGCAATCTTCCATTCAACAAAGTATTTTTCGCTGCCTTGTTTGAACAGATCGTGTCGACTCCCATGGACATGGCATTTTGCTATGCCATCATTTATTTTCTCATTCCACGCTATCTCTATAAAGGAAAGTATATCACGATGGTGTTGCTTTGGCTGCTCTTCAGCATAATGTATGTGGCTTGTTTCAGGTTATACATAATTTATGTTGTTCCGTTGCTTCGTTCCATTGACGGACTTCCCATGAGAACAACCCATGTATATAATTTCATGTTTTCCTTTTTTGATTTGTTTAGCCAGATCAATATGGAAGGCTGCCTGGCTGCCTCCATCAAACTCGGCAAGATGTGGTACATCAAGCAGCAGGAATTAAATCTTTTAAAAAATGAAAAGCAGAAGATTGAACCTGTTTTGCATAATGGTGAAATGAAACCTGTATTCCTTGTGAACGCACTGGATAAAGTGGAATCATTATCTAATTCGAAACCCTCTGTCATTCCTGGCATGATAAGGAAAATAAAAAATCTCCTTCTTTACGTCATCTACGACAATAATCAATCAAAAATAAGTTTGAAAAAAGAAATTCAGATTCTGGAGGAATATGTCGATCTCGAGAAAGAGGGAACCAATGGAAATTTGAAAGTAAACATGAATTTTGTGGGCAATATGTCAAGTGAACGTATTGCTCCATTTATTATACTTTCTCTTGTTGAAAATAGTTTCAGGCAACTCTCACTTCTCGACCTGCCCGAAAAGTTTCTTAATCTTGACATGAGCCTCCATGAAGGACAATTGTATATTAGTGTTGCCTGGAGCAAACCTGTAGACACTTCGACCCTGGCTAATGGTGGTAATAGTTTTCTCCTTAATATCGGCAAGCGGCTGGATCTGCTTTATCCCCATAGTCACGAATTGAAAGTCTTGATCAAAACAGATCAATTCATTATCAATTGCAAGATTGATCTCCACGAAGCGATCAATTGAACTGCACTTAAGACGGATATTCATTATCTTCATTTACTAAATTATTGTGCCTTTCTCATAGCCGGAATTGCGCAGCGTGAAAAGAGCTTGGTACATATTCCCGGGTATTTTTAAAGTGATCAAACGCAAATGAATTTCTCATGAACCAGCCCTCTTCAGTCGCAGAAATTCTGCAGCTATTGACTGACCACCAAATCGATAAAGTCAAGTTAGCCGTTACAGATATTGATGGTATCCTTCGTGGAAAAATGATCAGCATCGAAAAATTCCGCTCTGTAATTGAGAAAGGATTTGGTTTTTGTGACGTTGTATTTGGTTGGGATGCAGCAGACTTGGCTTATGACAATGCGAAGATTACAGGGTGGCACAGCGGTTATCCCGATGCACAGGCAAAAATCGATCTAAGCACCTTTAGACAAATTCCGTGGGAGAACGGAATTCCTTTTTTTCTTGCCGATTTCGATGACGGAAAGGGGAATAGTTTATGCGCTTGTCCGCGTTCTCTCCTGAAAAAAATAGATAAGCAGGCCAGGGGGATGGGATTTGTTCCTTTTTTTTCCCAGGAATTCGAATGGTTCAATTTGATCCGGGATGATGAAAATTCGCATCAACCAAATATCCACCTTCATCCAATGACTGAAGGAATGTTTGGGTATTCCATTCTTCGTGCATCCCAAAAGACCGCGTATTTTAATGAGTTGTTTGATTATCTGAAAAAATTCAAGGTGCCCCTCGAAGGTATTCATACAGAAACGGGCCCCGGCGTATATGAAGCGGCTATATTATATGCAGACTTACCTGATGCTGCTGACAGGGCCGTATTATTTAAAACGGCTGTGAAGGAAATAGCTTTCAAACATGGGCTCCTCGCTACTTTCATGGCCAAGTATAGTGAGAATCTGCCAGGCTGCAGCGGTCATGTGCACCAAAGCCTTTGGTCTGATGATGGAAAAGAGAATCTTTTTTTTGATGAACATTCGCATACGCTCATGAGCAACATGATGGACCAATATATTGCCGGGCAACTTTTTTGTTTGCCACATATATTACCTATGTATGCGCCAACTGTGAATAGTTATAAGCGATTGGTTGAGGGAGCCTGGGCTCCCACAACAATTACCTGGGGAATTGATAACAGGACGACAGCATTGAGAGCACTTCCTGGCAGCAAGCAGTCCACCCGTCTTGAAACGCGGGTCGTAGGTTCGGACTCTAATCCATATCTGGCTATGGCAGCCTGTCTTGCTTCCGGGCTGTATGGCATCAGGAACAAATTGGAATTAAAAATCCAGCCAACTAAGGGTAACGGATATTCGGATAAATCAAATGGAATACTTCCTTCAAGTCTGATTGAATCTACCAAAATGATGAGAGATTCGGTAATTGCAAAGGAATTGTTCGGCGAAGAATTCGTGGAACATTTTACCTCTACACGCGAATGGGAGTGGAGACAGTTTTCAAAAGTGGTGACTGACTGGGAATTGCGGAGGTATATGGAAATTATTTGAACAATTGTCAATGCGTCTGGTGTTGAAAGTTTTTCCACCACACATAGAGAATTAGACACAGATGGCCACATATAAGATTACTTTGGAAGAAAAGAAAATATTCTATCACGTAAGTATTTACCCTGTATCTCATTTTACGTGGTGAAAAAGGACTCTACACTGAGGAGGCGGGCACCTATAATGAAATAGGATTTAAATTGCAAGATCATGATCGACTTTACTTTTGTCAGACAATATAGTTACCCAACTGTTATCCGATTCGGAGCAGGGGCCGTATCGGAACTGCCGGCGCATCTTGGGAGTCAAAAATTGAAAGCGCCGTTAATGGTCACCGATCCCAACGTTGAACAGCTCTCATTCTTCAAAAAGATAAAAACTGAGCTTGAGTCACAATCAATACGCCCTGAAGTTTTTTCAGAAATCCATAAAAATCCTGTCAAATCCGATGTGTTGAAAGGAAGCGAAATGTTTAAGAAAACGAAAAGGGACAGTATTATTGCTATCGGAGGAGGTGCTGCAATGGATGTAGCGCGAGCGGTCGCACTCAGTATCCATCATACAAGAGATCTTTTTGATTATGACGATCTGATAGGCGGAGATAAATATGTCACGGAAGAAGTGCCTTATTTTATAACCATACCCACCACCAGTGGCACAGGAAGCGAAGTCGGTCGCAGCGCAATCATCGCAGAAGATGAAACCCATCGGAAAAGAATCTTGTTCTCCCCAAAACTACTTGCCAAAATTGTTTTTGCAGATCCATTGCTCACCATGGATTTGCCGCCATTTATTACGGCAGCAACAGGCATGGACGCGCTCACCCATAACCTGGAGGCGTACCTGGCAAAGGATTTTCACCCTATGAGTGAAGGAATAGCCTTGGAAGGTATATCTCTGATTGTAAATTCACTTGATGATGCGGTGAATCGCCCGGATCTTTCTTCAAGAAGTAAGATGATGATAGCCTCACTGATGGGGGCCGTTGCATTTCAAAAAGGACTGGGAGTTGTTCATTCCCTCGCGCATCCATTGTCATCCCTGCTTGATACACACCACGGGCTAGCCAATGCAGTAAATTTGCCCTATGGGATGAGATTTAACATTGGCGGACAGGAGGAACGTTTTAGGAAAATAGCCAGGGTCATGGAATTGAGTAGTGAAAATGGTGAGGCTGTCGTGAATTTTCTTTTTGAGCTGAACCAAAAAATTGGCTTGCCGATTCGGTTGAATGCCATTGGAGTCAAACCTGAACATATTGAAACGCTCTCAGACCTGGCCGTCAACGATTTTTGCCATTTGAATAATCCAAAACCTGTGTCCCGTCAGGATTTTAAAGAATTGTATCTGCAGGCATCTTAAGGAGGAAACATGGAAAACATGGTCATTGGTATAACGGATTGTTCGAAGTTCCAGCAATATAAAGAATGGATAGAGCAAGAACCCGGCGTTCGGGTGATTCATTTATCCTACCAGCTGCCTGATGAAACTAACCATTGCGATGGGTTGGTTCTGACTGGGGGAACGGATATCCATCCCCGCATGTACAAGAGTGGGAAAGTCGATTATGCAGGACATCCTGGGCGATTTGAAGAAGAACGAGACAGTTTTGAAACAAATGTATTTGAGTGGCATCGACAAAAAGAGATTCCGCTGCTCGCCATTTGCCGTGGTTTTCAACTCGTGAATTGCATTTTGGGAGGAAGTTTAATACAAGACCTGGGAGAGAATCAGAACCTGATCCACAATTCTGAATACAAAGATCTTAATCCATCTACCAAAATTGATAAGGCGCACGGTGTAAGTATTATCGAAGGAACGATGCTTAAAAATATTACTGGTGTAGAGCGCTCGGTTGTTAACAGTGCGCATCACCAGGCAATCGACAGGGTTGCAGATGAATTACGAATCAATTGCATCTCCGACGATGGCGTGGTTGAAGGTTTGGAACGGAAGGAAAATGCGAATAATCCTTTCCTTCTCAGTGTTCAGTGGCATCCAGAAAGAATGTCCAGGTTTCAATTGCAGGATGCACCACTGTCGAAAAATATCAGGCATCGCTTTTTGCAAGAAGTAAGAAAGAACAAAAGAATAGATTAATTATGGACATAATTAACCCGGCAACGGAAAAAAAAATTATGGAAATCCAGGAAGATGATCATCATGGACTGGAAAATAAGTTTAGGATATTAAAAGAGGGCCAACCGCGATGGGCGGCTGTCCCACTCTCAACGAGAATCGATTTAATAAGGGAGTTTCACCAATTATTAGAGCCAAACAAGGGCGAGCTGGCAGCCAGTCTGACGGCCGAGATGGGAAAACCTATCTGGCAGTCGATGAACGAATTAAAAGGGGCACAATCCAGGATTCAGTTCTTTACAGATCAGTCACAAAAGTGGTTAGCCGAGGAATGGATAAACAGGGAAGATGCCACCAGGGAAAAGATAGCGTACGAACCACTGGGCGTTATTGCAAATATTTCTGCATGGAATTATCCTTACCTGGTGGGAATGAACGTGATCATTCCGGCCTTGATTGGCGGGAATTCAGTTATGTATAAACCGTCCGAGTTCTCCACTTTGACTGGCCGGCATATTGCCAGGCTGTTATATCAGGCAGGGGTACCCGAAAATGCTTTCCAGGTGGCGGTCGGGAAGGGCGCCGTTGGAGAATACCTGCTGGGATTACCAATGGATGCCTATTTTTTTACCGGGAGCTACAAAACAGGAAAGTCGATCGCGGAAAGGGTCGCCTCCAAATTAGTGCCGGTTCAGCTGGAGCTAGGGGGAAAGGATCCACTATATGTTATGGATGACCTGGAAGATATCCATAAAGCCGCGGGAGATGTGCTTGAAGGGGTTGTCTATAATAGCGGTCAGAGCTGTTGTGCAGTAGAAAGGATTTATGTGCACGCGAATATATATGATCGTTTCATTGAGTCCTACGCAGAACAATCCAGACAATTGAAAGTAGGCGATCCTATGGATCCCACAACGCAGGTCGGACCCCTGAGTCGGAAAGCGCAGGTGCAATTTTTGCAGGAACAAATTTCCGATGCTGTTGGAAAAGGAGCAAAGATCCTTGCGGGGGGCAGAAAACTTGACAGACCGGGATACTTTGTCGAACCTACGGTTCTTGTAAACGTAAATCACTCTATGAATTTAATGAAGGATGAATCCTTTGGACCCATTGTCGGGATTCAAAAAGTTGAATCGGACGAAGAAGCGATAAGGCTGATGCTGGATTCAGAATATGGATTGACTGCTGCCGTTTATTCCCGCAGTTTTGAGAGAGCTGAAGCAGTGATGAAAAAAATGGACACCGGGACGGTATACTGGAATTGCTGCGACCGGGTAAGCGCTTATTTACCCTGGTCTGGCAGGAGGCATTCGGGTTTAGGAACTACACTCTCCTACCAGGGGATCCGGGCATTTGTCCAGCCCAAAGCTTATCACATTCGTGATTAAGCGAAGAGTTTTTTAAAAAGGCCAGACAAGTTTTTCACAGTTTATCAATATTTTTGAAACTTGTAATGAGCAATGAAGTTTTATTACTACATTGCCTACAAATCCCATCCAATTAAAGCCAGCATTGTTCTCGTACCTAGGTAATTACGCTACCTAATTTAAAGCAAATTGAAGTTACTGTACCGATCAAATCCCTTGTGGAAACAGTGGACTATTCTCTTTAATTTTTACGAGTATGAAAAAATTTTACACTTTTCTTTTCCTGTCCGTTTTAGTTTTGATCAGTTTCGTAGATGGTTATGGCCAATTTACAGGAGGTACTTTTACTACAACCGCGGCAGGCGGCAGCCGGCTTGTTTCAGACCCAGCAACCTGGGTTGGCGCACCCCCCAGTCTTGTTACTCCGTGCAGCAATTGCAAGATTATAATCAATGGTATCGTGCATCAGGATATTCACGATATAGTTATAACTAATGGTAGTTTGATAACGTTGAGTCCGGGCGCCAGTTTAATTGTTGATAATTATGTTGAACTTTTTGGCGCCTCGGAGGTAATTGTAGGACCCAATGCTTCTGTTACCCTTAATGATGAAGTGGATTTGAATACAGGATCGTTCATAAGAATTGCTGATAATACCGGATTTGTTTCATCAAACGGCGGAGCCGGCACCGGCAATTACGGACCGTTTCTCGGAACAGGTCCCGGGATATATTCAATCATTACGCCGGGCCCTCCATTTGCTTCGGCCGTGTTCGATGTAACATTAAGTTCGGTAGGTCAAGGAAACTCAGCAGGGTCAATTTTTTTTGCTACCTACACTATCAATTGCAACACTTCACCACCTCCTGGTCCTGCATGTGCCACAGGGATAGTTTACGGACCAGCGGTAAATCAGCCAACTACTCCTGGTAATCCCCCGGGCGCGCATGGAATCAACGAATTTGTTGGTGCTCCAATATTGCCGGTAGAACTTGTACAATTCGTTGCATCACGCAACAGCGATCAAACCATCAGCGTTTCCTGGTCCACATCCCAGGAAGTGAACTCAGCTTATTTCAATGTAGAGCGCAGTGCAGATGGAGCCGGAAACTGGCAAACAATCGGAACAGTGAAAGCAAAAGGATTTGCATCTTCTACAACTGACTATACTTACAAAGATGTAAATCCACTGGATGGTGCCAATTATTATCGATTGAAGATGGTAGATCTTGATGGAAAATTCAAATACAGCAAGGTGGTCAGTGTATCTTCTGATACCAAATCTGACGCCCTGGTAATTTATAATAATCCGTTCACAGACATGATCCGCTTCAAAGTCAATGTTTCCTTGACGCAGGATTTGATGTTTGTAGTTACAGACATCCAGGGTAAAGCATACTATCGCCAGGTATACAGGGCTAAGTCAGGAGATAATTTTGTCAACATCGCTCCGCCTTCGATGGCGCAGGGTGTTTATATGTTGCATATTCAGGGAAATACGATTGACAGAACGGTTAAGTTAGTAAAACAGTAATTTAGTTTCAATAAGAAATTTTGCCACAGGTCGGTCCGCGTCAGGCGGAAAGTCCTGTGGCATTTTTCTTGCTCGAAATTCAAAAAATACCACCAGCAGACTATGAAAAAGGTAAGTGCATTTATTTTTGATTTGAATGGAACCATGATAGACGACATGGAATTTCATATTGATGCCTGGTCAAAATTGCTCAACGAGGTTTTAGGCGCCAATATGAACCGGCAAGAAGTGAGATCGCATATGTATGGAAAGAATTCCGAGTTGTTGATTCGCGTCTTCGGTGAGAACAGATTTACCGACCAAGAAATGGATCAATTATCAATGGAAAAAGAGCGATTATACCAGGCTGCTTACAAACCAAACCTGGGACTCATACCTGGTCTACATAATTTCCTGGAGAACGCACATGCCAATAACATCGATATGGCAATTGGTTCAGCGGCAATTCCTTTCAATATCGATTTTGTTTTGGATAATCTCCAGATTCGCCCATATTTCAAAACAATCGTGAGTGCTAATGATGTTAAGCGCAGTAAGCCGGACCCGGAAACCTACATCATGGCTGCCAATCTAATGGGGAAGAATGCCGACGAATGCCTGGTTTTTGAAGATGCGCCAAAAGGAGTGGAATCTGCTGACCAGGCAGGGATGTCCTGCATCGTGCTTACAACTATGCATCACCGTGATGAGTTCAAAGTATACAAAAATATTACGCGATATATTTCAGATTACCGGGATCCGGATTTGAAACAGTTGTTTGTTTAAGTTAGTGAGTCCTCAAATACCAAATTGTAAAATCCGGTAAAATACAAAGCATTTTTGCGATTTTTTAAAAGATTTTTTTTGGAAAAAAAATCCCTTATCGGGAATGAATTTGTCTCGGAAAAACGTCTAACCTGCTAAAAATCATTTGCTCAGTATTTGGTACAAACATTGAACTTTTTTGTGTGCAAAAAAACTGAAATTATGATAACATACTTACCGGCAAAATTTCTTCAGGAGAAGATCAGCGAACTTCAAACCGCATTGTTTTTTACTGATAGCGATTCGGTAATTAAGATGCCGACACACGTTATCAGTGAAGCGGAAGCAGATGAAAATGGTAATATTTGGTTTATAGTACCAAAACCATCACATGAAATCGGGGCCTTTGAAGATTCCTTTCCCGTTAAACTGGATTTTTTTAAGAAAGGAAAAGAGTTCTACATAAAAATAACTGGTACAGGAACGTTTGTTGCAGACGGTGAGGAATTGCAAGGCATAAGTAAAGAATTCAGTGATAAGCTTCAAGACAATAAAACGGTTGCTATTAAAGTGAAAGTTCAAAATGCAGATTATTTTGAAAATCAACCCAGGCAATCGAAAGCAAATTGGCTTGTCATTGGCACCAATCATATCTATAACTGGCTCTTCAATTCTGACTACGATTATCGCAATCCACAGCTCGCGATACCGATTCCGATCGAGCCAAATAGAAGATAATTTTAATGCAATAGAGACTGGTAATCAATAAAAAGCAACAGTTTGATAATCAGACTGTTGCTTACTTTTTTTTAGAGAAAATGGATCTCTTCATTAGATCAGCTTAACCTGATTTTTGAGTTACTTAAGATATTAATGCAGAACATGATCGACAGGATGGAAGCCAGCGTAAGTAAGGCTGACAGACCATAGTGAAAATGCATAAATAACCTGCAACTTAGAACACCTGTGGTGGCAATCAGAACAAGCATGATGAAAGTAAAAAGAGTTTTCATGATTTTTTGTTTTAACATTTATTAATATAGTTCCGTTCTTCTTCTATAATAAAGACCTTTAAAGCAGGGAAAAGTTTATTAAAGAAATCTTAATAAATAGGATTCACTCAAGGGGGGCAAAAAGGCAGAGCGGAGGAACAAAACCAGGAGCGCCTAACCCGCTCTTTCCGATCTGTTCCTCCGCTCTGCCTTTTCTCTTGCGCGTGAAATAACTCTTCCCACTACCTGGAATCAATATGCGCTTCTGGAACAAGAAAATGGTTGTCTCCCAACCAATCCGCCAGTCGCTGCGGCCATGAGTGGATAGATTGAAGATTCGAACGATATCCCATATTAAATGCATGATTCCCCTGGGAATAAATATGCGCTTCCACGGGAATTTTTGCTTCACGATATTTCTGAAGCAATTTCATGATTGGCGGAGAACAACAGGAATCATCATTGGCAACTAATAAAAAAGCTGGTGGTGCGTTACGGGGAATCACATCAGGAATAAAAAGAGGTCCCGGATAAATCAGGATCTGGAAATTTGGTTTGGCACTTAACCTGTCGACAGGATCTTTAGCTTGCAGGTTTATTTGAGACGAATCATAAGTCACCAGTGCCACGACTTCGCCGCCTGCAGAAAAACCCATGATACCAATTCTGTTTGTATCGATATTCCACTCTTTCGCATGACTGCGGACAAGTCTCATAGCTCTGAGTCCATCCTGCTTTACTTCTTTTTCGAGTTGATAGGGTGAATTCTCTTCCCTTGCTAACCTGTATTTCAAAATAACGGCGGCCACGCCAATGCTATTTAGGTAGAGAGCAGGATCTCTTCCCTCCGCATTGTAAACAAGCAATCGATGACCGCCTCCCGGGCAAATAACAACAGCGGCGCCGGTAGCTTTTTCTTTTGGTGGCAAATACACCGTGATCGATGGATTTTGAATATTCTTAACCCAGTAGTCCTTTGCCTGTTCAGGTTCATTCTTCCTGTTCTCATAACCTGGCGCTCCGTTCTCCCACAGAGGTATGACTTTGGTGGTATCCTGCGCAAAACAAGGAAAAAGCATACATTGACTTGCTGCTAGAAAAATGAGCACTCCTTTCATCGGTTGGTGTATTATGGTGTAAAAAAAGTCCGCCACTTGTCAATAGATCTTAGATAGTTTTCGTTTAATATGAGGGCGCGAACGAGCTCTACAAATGGGAAAAATACAATTTTAGCAAGGATTTTGTATATATAGGAACCGAATTTCTGCGCAGCATCCCGCATTTTTTAGCGCTTCGACTAAATTTAAAATTTAGAATATGAAAAACTTACTCTTGCTTTTAGTCATCTTCGTATACTCGCACACAGCATTTGGTCAGCTCAAAGCCAAAGCTACCTGTGCTGCCTTCGTGGTAGACATCCTGAACGGAAAGGTCAACGAGCTCAAGCCTAATTATACACCGGAAGAGATTAAGAGCGCTTTGCCTTGCTTTACCAGTGCTGATGTGGGCGGCAATGCCAAGTGTGGTGGTGGCGTCTTTTACAAGGATAAGGACGTTTATTTCTATACTGACCGTGACTATGTTGAAATTGGTGAAAAATTCAAAGGTCAGCTCAGTATTCCGCTTTTAGGGGCTAGCCGTAATAGTCTTTTTAAATGGCTGGGCAATCCAAAAATCAAGGATGATAACTGGGATGCCTTTCAAATGAACTATGGCACCCTGGTACTCCATTATAACGCGGCAGGTAAAGTCAAACTAATTCAATTTAGCACGAACAGTACTGATATTCTGAATCTCTGCGAATAAAGAGAATAGGCCACGCAGGAAAGTGCGGGTAAACAGGGCGGAGAGCGACAAACCTGTCGCTATCCGCCCTGTTTATCGCACGTGGTTGTGCTTAACTCCGCTGCTAAAAGTTGCTTACAAAGGCAATCTTTTTTCCATCTGGTGACCACGAAGGAACATTAACAGTTCCCTGGCCACCGTACAAGTACGCGATCACTCGCGGTCCGCCACCAGTTGTCAGCGGCATCAGGCGAAGCATCACTTTTTTATAGCTTGGATGATCATCAGGATTGATGTCAGGCTGAAATGAAATGAAAGCCATCCATTTTCCATCAGGAGATATATGCGGAAACCAGTTATGATAGCTGTCAAAAGTCATTTGTTCTTTTCCGCTACCATCAGGCTTCATCCTCCAGATTTGCATCGTTCCTGTAGGATTGGCGTTATAATAAATGTATTTTCCGTCAGGTGAATACTCGGGTCCATCTACATGCCCCGTTTTATTAAAAGTGAGCTGAACTTCCCTGCCGTCGTCGGGTGAGACTTTATAAATATTATAAACTTTTTCGTCCCGCATAGCAACAAAAACCAGCTCTTTTCCATTCGGCGACCACCCATGCAGGTAAGAAGGAGTTTTCTGAGTGATTTGTCTAGGATTTCCACCACTCAACGGCATGACGTAAATTGTTGAACCCCCACCTGCGAGCCCTTCCCGATGACTACTAATACCCAGCATCTTTCCATCGAAGGATATTACGTGGTCGTTGTTGTTGTGATCCACAGTTCCTGTGTTCAATTTCTGCGGCATTCCTCCGTCGACAGAGATCGTATAAAGCGAACCTTTTTCATTAAACAGCAAGTGCTTGCCATCGGGCATCCAATTGGGAGCTTCAAACCTGCCAGCAGCTTCATGAATCACTTTCCTGCTTCCGTCTGCTACGTCGAGAATTTCCAGCCTGCTTCCCAACTCATCTCGTACGGGCGTGGCCTTGAAATTTGGGTTGGATGAAAAATCGTTCTGGATTTGCCTGTCGATGCGAACATTCCAAACCCTTGCATGAGCCAAGACATTTGAATCGTGCGAGCAGATGTAGATGCCAACCAAAACGGAATCTTTCATGCCATCCATTTCATGTGATCCAACAAATTGAAGTGGTTCGCCGGGATGTGCAATCCACATGCTCACTTTTTTTCCCATACGCTGAACCTGGATGGTTTGGCCTCCCTGCTTTGCGAAGAAAATTTCGTCCTCAGGATCGCGCATGAACATACCACGATAAGGCCGCCATTGCAATACGGTCAATCCATTAAAATGCTTGCATGCATTGATGTTAGCTGCGCCCTCATCAGTGGATTCTCTGACCATCCAGCCAATTTTTCTATGGCCGACGGCATTGACAGTATCGCCGGTAAACTCAAAATCAGCAGTCAGCAAGAAGTCGCCACTAATTTTTTTATACAGAAATTGAAACTCGTCTCTGTTAAACCATATATTGTATCCGCCACCAGCGATGTCGTATGCCTGAGTAACAGAATCAAATTTTGCTGATCCCCGGATCTTCGGATTACCGATATCCAGATGATTGTCAAATACACCGACAGGGTTTTGTGCAATCGCCTCGACTGCGCAAAAGAATAGGAGCAGAATTGTGAGAGATTTCATGTTGATTGCATTTTCTATGTGTCTCTGTATTGTTATTTGTTTATGTGGCGGAAATAGACTTCAATTGCGGGCATTTTCCAGCACATAGACACTTACGAACATGGGGACACATAGACGAATTTATGGATGAATTATTCTATCCGGAAGAAATTCACCCATCACAACTCATTTTTCTTCATCTGCTTCACCGCGTAATCAACAGCACGGGCAGTCAACGCCATATACGTGAGGGATGGATTTTGAGTGGAAGTGGAAGTCATGCAGGCGCCATCAGTTACAAACACATTCGCACATTCATGCATTTGATTCCATTTGTTTAACAATGAAGTCTTGGGATCCTTGCCCATTCTCACTCCTCCCATTTCATGAATATCCAGACCGGGAGCCTGTTTCGTATCTGTAGTTTCAATATTTGTAAAACCTGCTTTAGTATACATTTCTGTCATTTGCTCAAAAAAATCCTTGAGCATTTTTTCGTCATTGTCGTCGTAAGCAATCGACATTTTCATAACAGGGACACCCCATTCATCCGATTTGTTTGGATCGAGTTGAAGTGTATTGCTCTCTTTTGGAATTGTTTCACCCATCATATGAGAGCCAACCACCCAGGGGCCTAATTTGGAATTGATGAGATTTGATTTCAATTCATTTCCAAAGCCATTTTTGTCATGGGCAGGAAAACGACCTGAAAAAAAGCCCGCTGCATATCCACGAAGGAAGTCAGTTTGCTGTGAGAATACATTTCTGAACCTGGGGATATACGCCGACGTTGGACTTCTGCCATCCGTCGTTGAATCTTTAAAGCCATCATATTTCGCAGAAATATGTCCCCGGTAATTATGAAATGCAAAATATTTGCCGAGGAGGCCGTTGTCATTACCTAACCCGTTCGGAAAGCGATTCGATTTTGAGTTCAGTAAAATGAGATTGGTGTTAATCGCGGAGGCATTGACGAAAATCACAGGTGCAAAAAATTCAAAAGACTCTTTTGTACTTGCGTCGATAACTCGAACTCCTACTGCCTTCTTTTTTTGTTCATCATAGAGAATGGAGTGAACAACTGAAAAGGGCCGAAGCGTTAAGTTGCCGGTCTTTTCTGCCCAGGGAATAGTTGTCGAGTTACTATTGTAATAACCTCCGAAAGGGCAACCACGTTGGCAAAGCGTCCTTTTTTGGCATTGTCCTCTCCCTTGTTGCAAATGAATAGGCTGCGGTTCTGTGAGATGAGCACAACGCGCATAGATTACATGCCTGTCCTTATAATTTTTGCTGACAAAATCTTTAAAATAATTTTCCACGCAGGATAGCTCTAACGGCGGAAGAAATTCTCCATCAGGCAAATTGGGCAATCCGTCCTTATTCCCGGATATCCCCGCAAATTTTTCGACATAACTATACCAGGGCGCAAGATCTTCATACCGGATCGGCCAATCGACAGCAAATCCATCCCTCGCCGGTCCTTCAAAATCGAAATTGCTCCAACGCTGGGTTTGTCTCGCCCACATAATGGATTTTCCCCCGACCTGGTATCCACGAATCCAATCAAAGGGTTTTTCCTGCGTATAGGGATGCTCGGTATCCTTTACAAAAAAATGCATGGCGTCTTCTCTGAAAGCATAGCATCGACTCACCACCGGATTCTTCTCCTGTATCTCGTGTGGGATCTCACCGCGATGCCTGAACTCCCAGGGATACATATTGGTAGTGGGGTAATCCTTCAAATGCTTTACATCCCTTCCTCTCTCCAATAGCAATGTCTTGAAACCTTTCTCACAAAATTCTTTGGCCGCCCATCCACCACTCATGCCGGAGCCAATAACGATTGCATCAAAACTGCGCTTTTCTTTGCTATCTCCCATGATTAAATTTTGTTTTTGACTGGAACACATCCATGAAAACGGCTGGGAACCAACTCATATACCTGAACATTCGTGAGGTAATACTTAGATGACAAAAAACTTTGGATAGTTAATCTTTTTGTATGTGAATAGAATGACAGGAGCTCTTCGGGCAGATTTTTCTTAGCTTCTACTTCGCTTACCCATGTCTTTCTTTCAGATGGGCCGGATTCAACAAAGGATTTCCCCAACCTTTTCGCGGAATAAGATTGAAATTGTTCCATCCCTTTCATGAACTTGGTTTGATCGTTTGTACTTAAACAATCGTCTACCATCATTAACACGAAAAGATGAGAAGAGAGATCTTTTGCGCCTGGCATGTCTGTTTTTGGAATGATGGTTTCTGTCAATTCAGCCATCAATTCTTCATCATCACTACTTAGCTGCAGATTTCTTAAAAGGATAGATGATTTGGTTTTTTCATGCAGACAAGAGGGGAGGATTACGGATCCCGCGGAGAATAAAAGAATATTTCTTAATACGGCACGCCTGTTCATCGTAAAAAGATGCAATATAGTCGGAAATCGCAATTGAAAAAGTGAAAAATTATAAGATCCCGGAGCCGTCAATAAGGATGATCAGGTCGAATGCTTTCAAAAGGCAGGTAAGCCTGTTCTTTCTACCCGAAAATTGCTGCCTTGTGCCTTGTATCCTTATTTGCATTATGCAAAGGTCAATCACCAAGCCATCTCTAAATCGGTAAATTTATTTCACCTCATCTCGACTTAGTAATTTTTGCTAAATTCATAATTCTTATGGGCGCCATAAGATTGAATATCGAGTAGCAATAAAATCACGGCAACGGCACTTCATTAAATGCTGGTGTTTGAACTCTGTTAAAAATAACATTTTCTGAAATCGTAACTTTTTGTAAATCTTGAATTATGAAAAAATCCGGGATGATATTTATGTTTTTGCTGCTGTTGGGTTCATTTGTTTCTACATCGGATGATCACAAAACTTTGGCGATCGGATCAGCGGCCCCAGATTTTAGTTTGGAAGGGGTGGATGGCAAAATGTATTCCTTAGCCTCCTTCAAAGACGCGAATGTTCTTGTTATTGTTTTCACTTGCAATCATTGTCCCACTGCCCAGGCTTATGAGGACAGGATCATTAAACTAAAGCGCGATTATGAAAACAAAGGTGTTGCAGTAGTTGCGATCATGCCCAATGACCCCAAAGCGATAAGGTTGGACGAGTTGGGTTATACTGACATGAGCGATTCTTTTGAAGAAATGAAAAGGCGTGCAAAGGAAAAGCAGTTCAATTTCCCCTACCTGTACGATGGCGGAACACAAGCCGTGGCCATCGCATACGGGCCTGTAGCAACACCACATGTGTTCGTTTTTGATAAACAAAGAAAGCTGAGGTACCAGGGACGAATTGATGACGTAGAAAAGCCCGGCAAGACCCCTAAGAACCTGGACACGAGGAATGCAATTGAGGCTCTTCTTTCAAACAAAGAAGTGCCAGTGCCGACAACCAAGGTTTTCGGATGCTCCATTAAGTGGGCTGAAAAAAGTAGTTGGCTGGGCAAAGCAAAGGAGGATTGGGCAAAAGAGCCGGTTGATGTACAGGTAATTGATGAAGCTGGCATTCGAAAATTGATCCAAAACAATTCCGGAAAATTACGCTTAATTAATTTGTGGGCTACCTGGTGCGGGCCCTGTGTTGTGGAGTATCCCGAATTCATCACCATGAATCGGATGTACAGGCGAAGAGATTTTGAATTCATCAGCATCAGTGCAGACGATCCATCCAAAAAAGATAAAGTTTTGGATTTTCTTAAGAAACAAGAATCATCTGTCAATAATTATCTTTTCAACACAGACGACAAGTATAAGTTGATCGACGCCGTGGATTCAACCTGGCAAGGTGCATTGCCTTATACCATGTTGGTGGAGCCTGGCGGCAAAATCATTTACGCAAAACAAGGAGAAATAGATCCTGCAGAGATCAAAAAACTGATAGTGGACAATCCCCTGATCGGACGTTATTATTGAATTGGTTATGAAATAACTTTGTAGTGACGTCGAGCATCAGCCGCGTATCCCGGTTAAACGAACGAATTGATTATCTTGCCTGATGTTATCAGAAAATATTGATCTAATATGGCAATGCAAAATCTGGAACGTTCGCTGATTGCTTATTTGATTCTCGTTTTGGTTAATTTGAATTTATCAGCACAATCACTCCAACCCAGGCAAGTCAGGCTTTCTCATTTTGATTTACAATCCGAATATGTTGTTTCCGATGGTGGCGATAGTTTATCGCTGCCGGGATACATAAAAAAGGACTACTGGTACCCTGTTAAAGTTCCTTGTACCGTGTTAAGCGGCCTGGTAGCAAATAAAGTGTATCCCGATCCTTACATAGGAATGAATAATATGCTGATCCCCGATGCCTCCGATTATTTCAATCAACAACTTCATCTCGAACAGTACAGTCATATTCCTTATCATCCTAATCCATGGAAAAAGCCATATTGGTACAGGGCAGTTTTTTATGTTCCAAGTAGTGAGCGGGGAAAACTTTTTCAATTGATTTTTAAAGGAATCAACTATCGGGCTGAGGTTTGGTTGAACGGGGCAAAGATTGCGGATTCATCGCAAATGGCCGGCATGTTTGCAGACTATTATCTTGACGTTTCAAATCATATTCGAATAGGTGAGAATAACGGACTGGCCGTGCGAATTTTTCCATTGGATTTTCCCGGCATTCCTTCCCAACCTCAACTCAAGGCTTTGGGTGATTTTTATGCAAATGGCGGCCCTTTTGGTGACATTGGTAAGAATGTGACTATGCTATGCTCCGTCGGTTGGGATTGGATTCCTGAAGTAAAAGACAGGAATATGGGAATATGGCAGCCCGTCTATTTGCGTTCAACCGGAGCAGTTCAAATCAGCAAGCCCCAGGTGATAACGGAGCTGCCTTCTCTCCCCGACACGAGTGTCGCCAGGCTATCCATCAAATTCAAATTAAAAAATCTTTCAACTGAGGGAGTGGATGGTAAAATCAGGATTACTATCAGCCCCGAAAATTTTTCAGGCGCCCCTCCTGTAGTAATTACAAGGTCCCTTTCACTTGATTCTCTTAGTGAAAGCGATGTGGCTTTCTCCGCCGATTCAAATAAGCTGTTATCGATCAACAGGCCAGCGATTTGGTGGCCTAACGGTTATGGACAACCTAATTTGTACCGCATGCGGATCCAATACCTGGTTGGCGACAAAATTTTGGATGAGTCTTCATTTCCATTTGGCATTCGAACAGTTAGCTCCGAAGATAAGGTCGCCAGCGGCTGGTATCGCCGCGATTTTTATGTTAATGGGAGACGAGTTCACCTGGTGGGCGGGGCCTGGGTGCCGGATATGATGTTAAACCGCGATTCCACCAGGTATGATTATGAGCTTAGGCTTTGCCGCAATGCAAATGTCAATCTCGTTCGCATCTGGGGAGGTGGCTTGGCAGAAACGGATGACTTCTATGAACTGGCAGATCGTTATGGTCTGATGGTTTGGCAGGACTTCTGGGTAACCGGAGACACCCAGGGCGAATTCAAAGGTTCGCCTGATTGGCCTATTCAGGGAGACATATTTATTAAGAACGTCGTTAGCACGATCTACCGCATCCGCAATCATCCAAGCCTGTTAGTTTGGACTGGCGGCAACGAAGGTCATGCCCGCAAGGAACTTTACGATGCCATGCGGGAAGACGTAGCAACATTGGATGGAACCCGCCCGTTTATACCAAGCTCTTCAGGATTCGCTTTTCAACGCGAAGGTTGGAAAAGATCCTGGCCTGATGATCGACCTGCAGGCGTTTACAGTGGTGGACCTTATTCATGGCAGGACGCAAAACGTTATTATAACCTCGCTGACAGTGGAAAGGATTGGGTTTTTAAAGATGAAGTAGGATTACCCTCGCAACCTCCTTACAGCATCTTACCGAAAATTATTCCAAACCTGATCCATGATGACTCACTTCCTTTTCCTTTGAATAATACATGGGGTTATCACGATGCATGTACAGGCAATGGACATTTTGATCTTTATTACAAGTCAATGGTGGATCAATATGGCGTGCCAACCAATGTAAAAGATTACTGCGACAAAATGCAATTAATGAATGGGGAAGGTTACCGGGGCATATTTGAATCGGTTGAACATAAATTAAAGGAAACAGGAGGAGTGATGCTTTGGAAATTGAATTCCGCGTTTCCCAGTGTCATGTGGCAAATCTATGATTGGTGGATGGTGCCCAATGCGGGCTATTATTATATGCAAAATGCCTGTAAACCGGTTCATATTCAATTCAACCTGGACGATTCGTCCGTTGCCGTGATCAATCGCAGTTATCGGACTTTTAATACTTTGAAATATGATTGTTCTGTCTCAGATATATACGGCAATACCGTATTTAAAAAAGACAGTTCCATTTACCTGGACAGCATTGACGTGGAACCAGTGCTTTCTCTAAAAGAAATTCTTTCACAAAGAGATAGCCTGAGTTTCGTGGACTTGAACCTGAGGGATGCGCATGGAAATTTGATTTCTCACAATGTTTATTGGCTTGCTCCTAAAAATAATTATAGCCTTTTATCACAATTGCAACCGGCAAATGTCGAGTGCAAGATGGTCCGGAGTGGCAAAGTAAAAGACAGCCGGCAATGGGTGTTACAATTTGCCAATCACTCTGATCAATTCGCATTCTTTATCCATAGCATGATCAGTCACGGCAATGAAGAGCTGCTGCCAAGCTTTTGGTCGGACAATTATTTTTCACTCAAACCACATGAATCTATAACGGTGACGGTTAGTACCCCAACCGATATACTGAAAGGGAGACCCCCTGTTTTGCAAATGGAGGGATGGAATGTGAGAAAATCCGAATTGACCTTGCCTATTACTCTTAAAGAAGGCGAAAATTGAAAATTCGAAGCTTTGTTTTTCATCGCTTTGAAGCGTTCTTTACAAATGAAAATTAATTAACCCCGCGACTGCCATGATAATTATCAACTCTTATTCAACCGCCGTATTTCTTTGCATCATCACTATGATTTGCTGGGGTTCCTGGGCCAACACCATGAAATTGACCGGGAAAAACTGGCTCTTTCAGTTGTATTATTGGGATTATTCTTTAGGAGTCCTTGTGTTTGCTTTGCTGTTTGCTTTCACACTCGGAAGTTTTGGGAGTCATGGGAGGCCTTTTCTTGCCGACGTGGCACAGGCGGAAACAAGAAGCATACTATATGCAATTGCTTCGGGAGCTGTTTTTAATTTGGCCAATGTTTTGCTGGTGGCAGTCATTGATTTTGCGGGTATGGCAATTGCGTTTCCGATTGGCATTGGACTTGCCCTCGTGCTAGGTGTAATTTTTGGATACATTGCCCAACCTGTGGGCAATCCGGTACTGATCTTTGCAGGACTTGCCTGTGTGGTACTCGCAATAATACTGGATGGAATAGCTTACAGTAAGATTCCATCGGAAGGCCAAAAATCAAAATCTAAAGGGATAATTCTTTCGGTACTAACAGGCATATTCATGGGATTTTTTTATCCTATTCTCGTTTCTTCTATTTCAACTAATTGGATCGATCCGGAGCCTGGGAAATTGACTCCTTATACTGCGATTGTGTTTTTTGCCTTAGGTCTGCTGGTTTCTTCATTTGTCTGGAACTACTATTTCATGAGAAAACCATTGAGTGGCCCGGCAGTGCGATTTGCAGATTATTTCACTAAGGGAAATGCGAGAATACATTTTGTAGGATTATTAGGCGGAATAATTTGGTGCACGGGCTTTGCACTGATGACTTTATCTGGTGACAAAGCAGGTCCAGCCATATCTTATGGATTAGGCCAGGGCGCAACTATGGTGGCGGTTTTCTGGGGTGTTTTTGTGTGGAGAGAATTCAAAACTGCACCCAAAGAAACTAATCGACTTTTGGCTACGATGTTCTTTTTTTATTTGCTTGGATTGACTCTGCTCATCGTTGCGAAGGTGCGGTGAGGCACGTTTCACGCTAAGGCGCGCAAAGTTGCACGCTGCCATCCTTGCGCCTTTGCGTGAAATATGCCTAGGCGTTATTATACATTTTGAAAACACTTTCTCGCAACGGATTGCCTTTGTCCGACAATATTAACTCCAGCAAATCTGCCAATTGTTCCGGCTTCACCCAGTTTGAAGGATCCACTTCGGGCATGCTTTTTCTGTTTAACGCAGTATCAATTGTGCTGGGTACTACTATTGACGCCGTGATATTTGTTCCTTTGTTTTCTTCATTAATAAAATCTGCGAACTTAAATAAAAGTGATTTGCTCAATCCATAGGCAATCAGGTCTTTTCCCTGAGCAGGATTGAGAGCAGGCCTTGCTCCAATAAATACCAGTCTGCCATATCCATTTTGTTTCATATGTTGAATCAATGGCCGCGTCAGAAAATAAGCTGTTTCGAAATTTAATGAGATTTGTTTTTGGATATCGGAACCTGAAGTAGATGTAACATTCCCCATCGCAAAACCGCCGACAAGCATACAGGCTCCGTCCACACGGCTATGCCTTGCAATAGTTCCGCTCACAAATTGCGATGCTTCTGATTCGTTGGTAAGATTTACTGATTGGAATTCGAAATTTTTTTTCTCGCGGGCAAAATCCAAATGGTCGTCTTTGCCGTCCACTGCAACGACGGAATAACCTTCATCCAAGAATTTTTTTACAGTGGCGACACCCAGGTTGCCGTTCGCTCCGGTTATAATCACCGTTTTCATGATTCAATAAATTAAGAGTTTACAATCCGAAATAGACTAATCAAAGGTAAAATTTGCCTTTTGGAAATAGGTCACTCCAATGGCTTTAAATATATTTCATCCGCTGCCGCGAATGAAATAAAAAAAAGAGCGACCAAATGGTCACTCTTTTTGTCCTGAAGCTTTAACCGAAAATCTATTGCTTAATCAATTTTGTAACCAGTACTTTATTATTACCGATGATCGCTTGAATCGTGTACATACCTCCCGCCAGGCGGCCAATATTGAGCGTATTGTCCATAAAGCTCGCTGGTTTGCTCATTTCTTCTGCATGCACCAATCTGCCATTCATGTCATAGAGATTTACTCTAACCGTTCCCGTGCTATCACTGATCAACCTCAAATGAACAACATCATGAGCCGGATTCGGATACAGTGAAATTTGTTCAAGTGATCTAAGGTTATCTACCACCTTAACTTTTACCGTAGCAGTGGATGTAGCTCCAGTATTGTCTGTAATGGTCAACTGGAATACATAGTCTCCCACAACCAGGTCGCCTGCAGTAGAAACAGAGCTGGTGAACGAAGAGAATGTTGCTGAATTCGGTCCACTAACTTCCTGCCATTGATAAGTCGTGATCGATCCATCCGGTGCCAATGATCCGCTGCCATTCAGCGTAACTGCGTTTGCAGGTAATGTGATGGTTGTGTCCTTACCAGCATTGGCAACAGGCGGCAGTGAAGGCTGGTTCGTCAACGCATTATTAACGGTTATGGTTACGTGATCCTTCCCACTAGCTCCATCATTGTCAGTTACAGTCAACTCGAACACATATTGCCCCAGCACCAGACTACTTACAGTTGGTGTAGTCGTATTGCCACTGGTAATGACTGCCGTAGATGGTCCTGAAATTTGTGACCAATAATATGAGGTTATTGTTCCGTCCGGATCAAAGGAATTAGTTCCATCCAACTTTGTAGAATTGTCTGGCAGGTTGATAGTTTGATTAGTTCCTGCATTGGCAATTGGGGCCTGGTTGGTCTGTCCCGGAGCGGGGTTAACAGTAATTGTAACCACATCTTTGGCAGTAGCACCATTATTGTCCGTCACTGTCAATTGGAATGTGTATTGTCCTGCCACCATACTACTGATGGTTGGATTTACCGTGTTTGCATTTGTTATAGTAACGGCAGATCCGGCTGTCTTCACCCAACTATACGACACGATCGTGCCATCAGGATCGTAAGATCCGGAACCATTGAGCGCGACCGAGTTCGTTGGCAAGGTGATAGATTGATCGGAGCCTGCGTTGGCAATTGGTGATTGATTGATTGCCGCAATGACCGTGATCTTGACCTGCGCTTTGGCACTGGCTCCATTATTATCAGTTACTGTCAATTCGAATACATATTGTCCGGCAATGAGGCCTCCCATATTTGGCGTAGCCGTGCTGCCGTTCGTAATAGCTGCAGTAGAAGGACCGGAAATTTGCGCCCAGCTATATGAAGTGATGGTGCCGTCGGGATCAGAAGAAGCAGATCCATTCAGGTTCACATCATTCACTGGCAGCTGTATCGACTGGCTGGCGCCTGCATTGGCAACCGGAGGCTGGTTTGGTGCCGGTGCTACGGTAATTTTTACTAATGCTGTACTGGTAGCTCCGTTGTTGTCGGTCACTGTCAATTGGAAGACATACAGTCCGGCCACCAGGCTACCTGCAGTTGCAGTAACTGTGTTGCCATTGGTTATGGCAGCTGACGCTGGTCCTGAAACTTGCGTCCAGATATAGCTCACTATTGTTCCATCCGGATCAGTTGATGCAGATCCATCGAGTGTTACGGAATTAAGAGGCAGCGTGATAGACATGCTCGCGCCTGCGTTAGCGATTGGCGGCTGATTTGCGGCCGCAATTTCATTAATCTTCACTTGTGCGGTACCGGTAGCACCCTGGTTATCCGTAACAGTCAATTGGAAAACATATTGACCAGCGATCATATTGCTGACTGATGCCGTGGCCGCGTTGGCATTTGTCAGTGTAGCCGCAGAAGGTCCTGAAACCTGAGTCCAACTATAAGATGCGATACTTCCATCAGGATCAGAAGAAGCGCTTCCATCCAATGTGGTGGAATTTGTTGGCAATTGGATGGTCTTGCCTGCTCCAGCATTTGCAACCGGAGGTTGATTTGCTGCTGCATTCACTTTCACAATAATGGAATCCGTTCCTGTTGCATTGTTATTATCAGTTACGGTCAACTTGAAGACATAAGTTCCCTGCACCAGGCCAGTGATGGCTGTGCTGACACTGTTCGCGTTAGCAATGTTAGCGGAATTGGGCCCTGAACTTTGTGTCCAGCTGTATCCAGTAATCGAACCGGAAGGTGCTTGTGAAGCCCCACCATTCACGTTTACACTGTTCGTTGGTAATGTAATCGTCTGATCAGCCCCTGCATTTGCAATTGGTGGTTGTGCGCCAGACGTAATAACAGTCACTTTCACCTGCGCGGTGGTTGTGGCGCCACTGTTATCTGTAACCGCTAATTGGAAAATGTATTGACCCACGACCAGGTTTGCTGCCGTAGCGGTAGCAGTATTGCCATTGGTGAGTGCTGAAGCCGAAGGACCAGAAACTTGTGTCCAGGCATAAGTAGCGATTGTACCATCCGGATCTGATGAGCCAGTACCATCGAGAGTAGCCGTATTTACGGGCAATGTAATAGTTTGGCTCGTTCCTGCGTTAGCGATTGGAGGTTGATTAGCAGCGGCATTTACGTGTATGATAACGGAGTCTGTTCCCGTGGCTCCAAGGTTGTCAGTAACTATTAATCTGAAAACATAAGTTCCCTGTATAAGATTGGTGGCGGTTGTGGATGCAGCGGTTGCATTTCCTATAGTTGCCGCGGAGGGGCCAGAGCTTTGCGTCCAGCTGTAGCTGGCGATTGTTCCATCGGGATCAGTAGAGGCGCTGCCATTAAGATTGCCAGTATTGACGGGGAGTGTAATCGTTTGGTCGCTTCCGGCATTTGCAACGGGCGGCTGGTTGGCAGCTGCATTTACTTTTACTATAATCGAATCAGTACCTGTTGCGCCTAGATTATCTGTGACGGTTAATCTAAAGACATAGGTGCCCTGCACCAGACCCGAAACGGACGTCGTTGCAGCAGTTGCATTCCCAATAGTTGCCGTCGAAGGTCCTGCACTCTGTGTCCAATTATATGCTGCAATTGTTCCATCAGGATCCTTTGATGCAGATCCGTTCAGGTTTGCAGTGTTTGTTGGAAGAGTAATTGTCTGATCAGCACCAGCATTTGCCAGCGGCGGTTGGTTGGCGGCGGTGTTCACTTTCACAATGATGGTATCTGTTGCACTGGCACCACCATTGTCCGTGACAGTAAGTTTGAACACGTAAGTTCCCTGAATAAGGTTGGTGGCCGTTGCAGTTGCTGTCGCCGCGTTGGTGATTGTTGCAGTTGAGGGTCCCGAGTTCTGTGTCCAATTATAAGTAGAGATCGTTCCATCGGGATCAGTAGAAGCTGAACCATTCAGGCTTACTGAATTTATCGGCAACGTGATTGTAACATCGGCACCGGCATTGGCAACAGGCGGTTTGTTTCCCGAGGGATTAACAACGATTGTATCGTATGCTGTTCCCGTTGCATTATCGTTGTCCGTGACGACAAGTTTAAAAATATAAGTTCCCGCAATCAATCCTGCAGTGACTGCAGATGCGGTATTGCCATTTGTTATTGTTGAAGTAGAAGGTCCTGAAGATTGAGTCCATGCATATGTAGAAATAGTTCCATCCGGGTCTTTTGATTTTGTACCATCCAAAGGGACGGTATTGGTGGGTAAAGTAATTGTTTGATTTGGTCCTGCGTTCGCAACGGGTGGTTGATTTGGCGGAGGAGGGATGGCGGTACCGGTGTGTTGAACAGCACCGATATCATAGGCTCCTGTGCGAGGAGTACCATAAATGTCGGTTGTCACCATCGGAATCGTCGCACCCTTACCTAAGACAGGGCTTCCTGCATACGGAATTGCTGTATTGGGGTCAACGACTCCAACGTTCGAAGCAAAATAAAGATTATTTGAACTGTCTGCCACCCAGGTTCCGTTTGATTGGTCCATACAGATCTTTGGCTTGCCATTCGTGACCAGGTTATAGCTGATATTATTCTTCACTTCACATACATAAGGAGCCGGAAAATTTCCGATCACGGCAAGAGACGACCAGTACTTGATGAGGTCTCCTTTGTTACCAGAAGTATTGTTCCAGACGTAACAATTTCCCCCAGTCGTATATTGGCAAAATTGAGCAGGATCGACTCTGGTATCAATGGTTCCGTAGCAATTTGTATTTAGATCGACATTATTATAAAAATAAGTGGTACCAACAGTTTTTAAACCAAGGTTCCAAATTCTCATGATATATCCTCTACCGCCATTTCTATATATGTTATAAAAAGAACCATTGCCATTCATTTGTATTAAACCAACGTCACCTAACAATGTAATCGTTCCTTTATAATTCACTTTCCAATCGTGAAAATTACAGTGGAAGAGAACTCCGGACACTTCGGTCCCGTTTGTTAATGTGCTATCAATTGTAATGTTTGTCAAAGAGAGATAGTCAATGTAACCAAGCATGGCATTTGCACCTCCATAAGCTCCCTGGAACAGAGGTCCGCATCTGAATAATTTCAAATTATCCATGGTGACATGGTACAATTTCAAAGTAGAAGTATCACCATTGTAAGGACTATTTTCGGCCGCATCATTTGCTGACCCACTCACATTAGTGAAGGTCATATTTTGCTCCAGACACCACTTGGAATTTCCGTTCCAGCGAATACCTATTCCGGATACATTTTGGAAATTCAGATTGGAGATTGTACAGCCATTCAGCGTGGCAACATAGAGTGTACCTGTAAAGATTACCGTTCCGCCATTATTCGTAATCGTGATACCGGTAAGATTTGAAAAACTACCACCGGAGTAGGTGCCCGGGTTGATAGCCAGGACATCACCAGGGGCCAGGCCAGTCATATCCTGCTGTGTCACTGTCCCGCTTCCATTACCAATTATTACCGTCTTCGCACTCACTTGCGTAAATGAAAAAACCAATAATAGCGATAAAAAATGTGGAATGAGTTTTTGAAAAGAAGATAATGGTCTTCTAAGGGCGTAGATTTTGCCTTTCATAGACATGGATTTTGGATTTTAAAACAAATTTTCGATGCCAATAAAAATCAATATGTTCGATCAAATTTCTTGCCAAAAAAAAAGCAGTTGTTGTAGGTAAAAAATTCACTTCAAACAGAGGCCTCAAAGCCGTTCTTGAAATTGGAAATTTTCGAGAATCAAAATTTTTGCCATAATGAAAAATGTTAGGTAAATGTTGATAAAACGATAGTTATGCACGTAGAGCTATATTCGAAGACAGATTCCTGCTCCGGGAAGATAAATGTGCAAACATTGATTTTTTGTGGGGGGTGACCTAATTCAATAAACGAACTATCACTTGTAATTGTACTGATACTCAATTCTTCCCAGCATTTCCTTTCGTTTATTGTAGCATGTTTCTTTTGATTTCAGGCCTTTTTCGTTGTATTCATATAGCCATTTCTGATAGTCATTGCTACCCTCTGGAACAAAAAGCATTGCTGACAGACGGCCATTCGAATATTCAAAAATATAATCAGGTAACAATCTTTGTGCTTTTTGATTATATCGAACAATATCTGTTAGTAGATTGTCGTTGCTATAATAATAATACGTGGACGGCATAGCGATTTTATTTCGCATCGGTCTTTCTTCAGTAATATTTCCTTTTTCGTCGCTGACGAACTTCACTTTTGTTGTATCAAGGTCCTGCTTTATTTTCAACATGGACGTTATCTTGCCACCCTGATCGTAATTCCAGATGTGTTTCTCCGAATTTTTTACCTGATTATCTGTCTCTGTTGAAAGATTGGTGATGGAGATGATCCTACCATTTGAGTCATATTCATAAATGGATTCACTTTTATAGGTGTCGCTCGTATCCATTGTTCTTTGCAGATACCCTTTGCTGTCGTAAAATGCTGTGAGGGTAGAACTGTGACTGATGGATGTAGCTTTAGAGGTGGTAGTAATTTTGGAAAAGTCACTTGAAATAACCTGGCGAACATCAAATCCTTCTGTAGGTTGTCCATTTCCTTCAATACTTTCAAGAATGACCTCGCGAACCCTGTTATCTTTGAATTTCTTCCAGTTTTCAGTCGCCTGCTTCGTCAGAACAATGTCCTTATAGTAGTATTGCGCGAATAGTGGTGTCGAGAGAAAAAATAAAAAGAGGCCGATCAATCCTTTCATTGTAAATCCTGGTTACTTATAAAATTAATAGGTAAGAGTTAAACGCAAAAATGGCATATTTAATATGTAAACCTGAGATCGGTCCCTTCGGCAAGTTCACTGTTTTGCAATTTTCTGCCCAATAATCCAATTGCGCTAAATCTCTTATTTTTAATTAAAAATTGCCCCTTGTCTCATTCAAAAGAAAGAAGCGAGAAAATATGCCTGAATTGTAACGCTCCACTCTATGGAAGATATTGTCATATTTGCGGGCAGCAAAACATTGAGCCCAAACAATCAGTCTGGCACCTGGTCACCCATTTCTTCTATGATATTACACATTTCGATGGAAAGTTTTTTGTCACACTAAAAGATCTCCTCATCAAGCCCGGATTCCTTTCCCGCGAATATATGATTGGAAGAAGGATGAGCTACCTGGATCCTGTCCGCATGTACATTTTCACTTCAGCCTTCTTTTTTATCATATTTTTTTCAGTGTATAATGTCAAACAACTCGGTATTAGCAATAAGATAAAGTTTAATACAGAAAGTGCTGAACAGGGATTGCAAAAGGCAATGGCCGATGCAAAAACAAAAACTGATTCAAATGCCATTCAATCAGCGCTGGCAAATGTGAGAAATCTCCACTTAAATGAAGACAAAGAATCTGTTAAAAAAGAGCATAACAAAGAAAAAAAAGCTGCAGGGGGCAGCGCTGAGAATGAGGAGAAAGATAGTGCCAATAACAATGATTTAAATATCAACCTGCTCCCTGGTGAGCACCACTACAACTCAGTTGCAGAATATGATTCCATACAAAAAAACCTTCCTGAAAATGTGCGGGATGGTTTTTTTAGGAAATTGATGCAGCATAAGGCGATTGGATTGAGTGAAAAATATAGAGGGAACAAGAGCGGTTTTATCAAAGAATGGCTGACAATTTTCATGCATAGCTTCCCCAAGTTGCTATTTATATCTCTGCCGATATTTGCCCTTCTGTTAAAACTGCTTTATGTGCGGCGGAAACAATTTTATTATGTCGATCATGGCATCTTTGCCATCCACCTGTACATTTACTCGTTCATTGCGCTGCTGGTAATTTTTGGCGTGAATTATATTTCCAAACTTACCGGCTGGAATGGATTAGGCTGGATCAATGCTGCCATCACATTATTCTCTTTATTTTACTTCTACAAGGCCATGCGAAACTTTTATCAGCAACGCAGGTTCAAAACATTTCTTAAATACACGATCCTTTGTATATTATCATTCACGGTTATATTAACTTTATTTGTCATCTTTTTCGTCTTTTCAATTTTGGAGGTATAACACATGGAACTGGACAGCACAGCACAAGAATTTAACCGCCTGGTGAAGATCATGGATGAATTGAGGGAGCAATGCCCCTGGGACAAAAAACAAACGATCCAGACCCTTCGCACCCTGACAATTGAAGAGACATATGAGCTGGCTGATGCCATAACGGATGAGGATTGGAAAGGAATTAAAGAAGAATTAGGAGATTTGCTTCTTCATATTTTGTTTTATTCCCGGATAGGAAAAGAGCAAAACCAGTTTACATTAAGGGAAGTGATAGAAACGATATGCGAAAAGCTGATTTTCAGGCATCCGCACATCTATGGCGAAGTCAAAGTAAGGGATGAAGAAGATGTAAAGAAAAACTGGGAAAATCTTAAGCTCAAGGAAGGCAAAACCTCTGTTCTCAGTGGCGTACCTGTTTCATTGCCAGCCACTGTCAAGGCGATTCGCCTGCAGGAAAAAGCAAAGCAGGTGGGATTTGAGTGGGAACAAGCCAGCCAGGTTTGGGATAAGGTGGAGGAAGAAATGAAGGAGCTGCAGCAAGCCGTCAGCCAGGGAGATTCTGTCGCCACAGAGGAGGAATTCGGTGATCTTTTATTTTCTTTAATAAATTATGCGCGATTTTTGCACATTGATGCTGAATCGTCCCTCGAAAAAACCAATAAAAAATTTTTAGAGCGTTTTAGTAAAATGGAGCAGCAGGTTCTTTCAAATGGCAAACGGCTTTCCGATTTGTCGCTTGAAGAGATGGATGCCATCTGGGATTCAATTAAAAAGCAAAAATTGCCCCATTGAAA
>PSRA01000118.1 GCA_003175695.1 Bacteroidota bacterium
GTACGAACCTATATTGAGCTTTCTCACCTTCAAACCATCTGAAGTGTACGTCCGCGCTAACTATTTAAAATCCTGGATTTGGCCAGGTATTTTTTTGTTGGGTGGTAAATAAACAGGCAGCTTCCATCTTTAATCGCATCGATGATTCCTTCCGTTTCATCGAATGGCACAGCGGGGCAGCCAAAACTGCGACCATTAAAAGGATTCGAGTCAAGGAAATCCTGGCCAACATAATGCGAACCATGGATAACGATATTTCTCTTTAATGCTTTATCATTGAATCCCTTTTCAAGGCCCTGAATTCTCAGAGCAAGACCATGGTCGCCGTAATAAGTGCTTTCAGTGACGTAAAAACCAAGGCTGCTTTTATGAGACCTGTTACTATTGGAAAACTTATGCGCAAATTCTGAACCCGATCCACGGCCATGAGCTACATATGTATTGATCAAAATCTTTCTCTCGTCCAGGTCTATCACATAGAGTCTTTTGCTTTTTGACGACTGGCTGAAGTCACAAATAGTCAGAAGATTTGTTTTGTTGATCAAATGATGTTCCTGTAGGTAAAGAAACCCTTTGTAAGCATATTCAAATGCCTTTTTCTGCAAACCAAAGTCTTCCAGGTCGATGTCCGTATATAATGATGTTACTGCTTCTTCAAATGCAGGAGAAGCAACAGATTTTGACGAGTGGCTACTTTTGATTCTATGAATATTTGATTTTGATTTCGGGCCATTACCAGCCAGCAACGATGAAGTCGAAAACACCAGAACAAAAAAGGCGGTCCAGTATTTCATTTTTCGGGTACACATGGTATTTAGTATTTTCACAATGGCCTTTTTAAAACGGGTTCAAAGCTAAAATATTATCCAAAATTTGCCTGTGCAAGAGAAGATTAGAAGATTTTTTATTGTGCATGCCGGCAATTATTTTGAAATTATTAAGGTCGGCTATCTCGTATTTTTTCTAGTAAAATCTCTTCGAAGATCTGTAAAATTTACGTAAGTGTTACCGGGTATTTGAATTTCAGATTTTTTTTCTAGGTAATCTTCGTAACACCGAACTCTTTAACATAAATTTTCACGATCAGAATAAATAAAGATATTAAAATGGGTCCGAAAATAAGGCCAATAAATCCGAATAAATTTAATCCTATGATGACTCCGAATGCTGTTATTAATGGATGAACATCACCAATTTTCCTTTGTAGCCAAAACCTGAAAACACTGTCTACCGTGCTAATCACACCAAAACCATAAGCCAACATAATAATTGCCTTCACATTCATTCCATTGGCAAAGAGCAAAATGCCCACAGGTACATATCCTAATGAGGCTCCCACCACGGGCATCATGGAAGCGATGCAGGTAACCACAAACCAGAACAAAGGTTCCGGCACCCCCAGTATTACATAGGCAATCAGGCCCAGCGCACCTTGAAACAATGCAATCATAGGAATGGCTATGGCATTTGAATAAACCAAAGAATTGGTTTCCTGTCTCAAAAGTATCACGTTTTCGTTTCTCAATGGCATCCAGTCAATCAACCACATATCCATCTTCCTGCCGTTAATGAGCATAAAGTAAAGAATGAAATATGTGAACGCAACAGTAACGATACTATTAAAAGTCGCTCCGACTACCTTCGGTAATGTTTGGGCAGTCCAGGATGATAATTGCTGAATATTGCTGTCGGATAGTATATTAATATTATACCGTAACTCATAAGTGTGTACAAATTTTTCGAGTGACTGAATTACATCTGATGCATGCTGAATGGCGGAATCAATTCTCGATGTCATCAAATTAATCAGCATAACAATAGGGAGAAGAATCACAACGAAAGAAGCAGCCATAAGAACTGTTGCTGCTAAATTTTTTTTCCATTTATACTTTCCCGTTAATATATACATCCACTTCTTGAGCAACACAAATAACGTGTAGGATCCCAAAAAGGAAGGAATAAAAGCCTGTAGTTGCTTGAATAAAACAAAAGCCAGCAGAATAATGAATAACAGTATCAGTAGCTGGCGGATAACATTATTAGAGATCATGACAGACAAAAACTATACTAAAATAGCCAATAAAGTGTAAAAGTCTTATACCTTAGCTGGAGGAAAAGATACCATCTTCTCCATGCAACGCAAAATGAAGACGCTTTATTTGATCCGGCATGCGAAAAGCAGCTGGGAAAGCTCGGACACAAATGATTTTGATCGTCCATTAAACGAAAGGGGGAAAAAGAATGCCCCTGAAATGGCAAAGAGGCTCGTGTTGAGAAAACTGGAAATCGGCCAATTCATTTCCAGTCCTGCAAAAAGGGCAAGAACGACGGCGGCGCTCTTTATTAAAGAATTTGGCCGCAAAGAAAATGAGATCCTACTGGTGCCGGAACTTTATGAAGCAAGTGCCCCGGCCTTTGGAAAAGTGGTAAGTCAAATTGATGCTTCCATTAATAGCGCTGCCATCTTCGCTCATAATCCTGGCATATCTGATTTTGCCAATTCGCTGACGGACGTCAGAGTTGACAATATACCAACCTGCGGAATTTTTGCAGTAAATGCCATTGTTGATGACTGGCAACAGTTCATGAACACAAAAAGAACCTTCCTCTTTTTTGATTATCCGAAATTGGCAGGTGCCTGAATTATTTTTCGGATGGCCTTCTGAGTTTTTCCAATAAATCATTTATTGCCTGTTCCAGCAAAAAAGAGCGGCGGACTTCCATTTGCGCAAATGGAAATGTCTGTGCTCTTTCGATGATGCCGGCTAGATCAAATCCCAATTGAGAAGCCGCCATTACCAATTTCTTTTCTGACAGATACCTGGCTAAATAGATCTGCTCCGATTGACCTGGAGTGGGAACAACAATCACTTTCGTCTCCAATGACAGCAAATCCATCAGCGTGCTGTATCCTGATCTTGCGATGACTAAATTTGATGCTTCAATTAAATGATTCAATTCAGCAGCGTTCCGGTGGTTATAAACGGTAACATGTGAACTAATTTCCAGCTGGACTCTTTCCTGCGGCAATCCTCGCACGACGGCCACTTTCCCCTTGTATAATTTCAGTTGATCAATCAGGATTTTTTCAAATCTGCTTCGCTGTGGCTCTGGTCCTGACAAAATAATCAGCAGGTCATACTCTTGGCTTGTTCCGCCCAAAGGGACAAATCTGCTCAAAGGGCCTATATAACGGCAAGGAATATGCGGTAAATGATCTGGGTGGGAGAGCTTTCCTGCCCAACCCGGTCCATTTTCGAAATCAGGTATCCAACATTGGTTGAATCGCTCAATGAACCGATAGTTCCAGTTCCTTAACAAACCCGAAAATGCCCTGCCCAGTGGGTTTTCAATGTGGAGCTGGTGAGTAATAAAAACTGAATGCAGGCCTTTGGCATGAAGTCCATACCGATTGTCCGAAATGACGGCGTCCCATTTATGGTCCATTAAATATTTTTCCAGGCAACGGTTTTCCTGGCTAATCCTGGTCATGATTTTTGGGATCTGCGTAGCAATCTTAAGCGAATTCAAGAAATCATTCCCACTATAGGAAATGCCATAAGACGGAAGTCGAATAAATTCCAGCCCCGGAAATTCCTGCTGCAAAAGGGCTTTTTGCGGACCATCGGCGGCTAGCGCAATGGTGCAATTCCTGGCAAGCAAGAGCTTAATTATTGGAATACAACGAGTTGCGTGCCCCAATCCCCAGTCCAGGGGTGCAACCAGTATTTTTGCAGGCTCTCCAAAAAACATAAATATTCTATAAGAAAAGGATAAAAAGGAATAATTTTTGCTACATAAATTTGCCTAAATTAGTAGATAAGTCCATGAAAAAGCCAGCTTTAAAATTGATTTTCTTAATCGCATTTCTCAGCATTCTAACGATTGGATGCAGTTCAGGAAATCGAATTGGTGGCAGCAGTAAGAAATGTGGTTGTGGTTTAAACAAGGGCATGGTTGGTTATTAAAATCTAAGACATATTTTATGAAAGCTCCTGACAGAGACTTGCTTGTTCTTATGAAGGATGAATTCGCGACTCAACAGTTCATGGAACAGGAATTAGAGCAATTGAACAACCTGTTGTTTCACTATGAAACAATGGATAATTTTTGTACTGCCCACGAAATTTTTGATGTAAATAAATTTCGGATCGTCCGCAAGCAAAAACAAATTCAGAAAATTGCCAGGCAACAGGAATTAAAGCCGTTTCAGTTTCTCTGTAATAAAAACTGAGATTCCGATTTAACTGTTCAGCATTAGCGGCATTACTAGCATCAGCAATTCCTCATCCTGATCTTCCTCTATTGGCTTTAGGATACCCGCTTTGGTAGGAGTAGACAATTCCATCTTCACTTCACCGGCATCGGTTGCACTAAGCATTTCAATTAAGAATCGCGCATTGAAAGCAATCGATAAATCTTCACCATCATATTGACACTTCATTCTTTCATTTCCCTCAAAAGAGAAATCAACATCCTGCGCTGCCAACTGTAATTCGCTTCCCTGGATAGTTAAGACTACCTGGTTTGTACTCTTGTTGCTGAAAATGCTTACGCGGCGCAAGGCTCCCTGAAAATCGGTCCTGTTGAGAACAAGCTTATAGGGGTTATCCACTGGAATTACGACCTTATAATCCGGAAAGCGCGCATCGATCAGTCGGCAACTCATTTGCATCGTACCATGCTGAACGAAGAGATGGTTATTATTATAATTGATGGTAACTGAATCCTCATTGGCAGGCAACGCAGATTTCAACAGGTTAAGAGGCTTTTTTGGAACTATTAGCGAGTCTGCCTTTGGACAACTTACCTCTTTTCTTTTATAGCGGACGAGTCTGTGAGCGTCCGTTGCAACCAGCTGAAGACCTTTTTTGTCCATCTCAAAAAATACACCGGTCATAGCAGGGCGAAGATCATCGCTGCTTACAGCGAAAAGTGTTTTCGTTATCGCAGTGATCAATGCATGGGATGAAATGTTAAAGGAAGTTGTATCATCTGCAGAGGGCTCTTTGGGAAAATTGTCAGGGTTTTCTCCCATCACTTTGTATTTACCGTTGTCGCTCGTAATCTCGACTGCAAAGTGCTTGTCAATATTAAATGTCAGCGGCTGATCAGAAATATTTTTCAAAGAATCTATCAGGATCCTGGCCGGAATGCAAACTTTACCATTGTCTTTTGCCTCTACTTCCAATTCGACCTTCATGACAGTTTCCAGGTCTGTTGCAACAACCGTCAGCTTATTTTTTTCTATTTCGAATAAAAAATCCTCCAGGATTGGCAGAACAGTATTTGCGTTGATGACGCCGGTTATGTGCTGCAATTGTTTTAGCAAAGCTGATGATGAAACGATAAACTTCATGGAGATGGGTCTTTCCGGCGAAACTACTGATTTTTGCCAAATAGCCAGCAATGATTGCCAAAA
>PSRA01000172.1 GCA_003175695.1 Bacteroidota bacterium
ACAGCAAAGTTGCACAGCTGGTCGCGCTGCATTCATTACCGGTCAAGCACCTATCAGAACCGGCCTTACCAAAGTTGGCTTACCGGGAGCTACACTGGGCCTGGGACCGTTAGATCCTTCTATCGGTGACGTAATGAAATCCTACGGCTATGCAACAGGGCAATTTGGCAAGAACCATTTGGGCGACAGAAATGAGCACCTACCCACCATGCATGGATTCGATGAATTTTTTGGCAATCTTTATCACCTTAATGCAGAAGAAGAACCGGAAAATCCTGATTATCCAAAAAATCCAGAGTTCAGAAAACGCTTTGGTCCGCGGGGAGTGCTCCACACTTTTGCAACTACAACAGAAGATGCGACGGTTGATCCTACATATGGAAAAGTCGGTAAACAAAAAATTGAAAATACCGGTCCGCTCACGACAAAACGTATGGAGACCATAGACGAAGAATTCCTCGCCGCTGCAAAGGACTTCATCCAACGTTCGCAAAAAGGTGGAAAGCCATGGTTCTGCTATTTCAATTCAACTCGAATGCACATTTTCACTCATTTGAAAAAAGAATCAGAAGGCAAGACGGGACTCGGTCTCTATCCAGATGGTATGGTGGAAACTGATGGCATGGTTGGAGAGCTTTTAAAACTCCTTGAAGACCTTGGCGTTTCTGACAACACAATAGTTGTGTATACAACTGACAACGGCGCAGAAAAATTTACTTGGCCTGATGGTGGAACCAGCCCATTTAAAGGGGAAAAAGCAACTAACTGGGAAGGATCTTTTAGGGTTCCCTGCCTAATTCGGTGGCCGGGAGTGATAAAACCAGGTACAGTGATCAACGACATTGGAGCTCACGAAGATTTTATGCCCACCTTTGCGGCAGCAGCAGGAGACACCAGTCTGATTTCAAAGCTCTTGAAAGGCAGCACACTGAATGGCAAGAGCTTTAAGGTCCATCTTGATGGTTATAACTTAATGCCATTTCTGAAAGGTGACGAAAAAGAATCTCCCAGAAGAGAATTTCTGTATTGGAGCGATGACGGAGACTTGATGGCCATCCGGGTAATGCATTGGAAAGTTTCCTTCCTTGAACAGAATACTGAATTAAATCCGCAAACACCTTTAGGCGTTTGGCAGGGCAACTTCACTCAATTACGTGCGCCAAATCTATATAATCTTCGTTCGGACCCATTTGAAAATGGAACTCACAGCATTTATTATGGAGACTGGCAGGCAAGGCGTGTTTTCTTAATGGTGCCAGCGCAAGTTTTTGTAGCACGCTGGCTCGAAAGTTTCAAGGCCTTCCCACCACGTGCTAAAGCCGCAAGTTTCACTGTTAGTGATGCGATGGATAAAATTATGTCAAAGGCCAAAGCAGGAGGAGATTAGATTAGTGCAATACAATATCGCGTAATTGATCCGCTTAAATAATTCTCTACAATTAAACTATAAGAAAATGAGAAACATGATACTGCTTGCTGCACTTTTTTGCCTCAGCCTGAGTGCAGCTCAAGCTCAAAAATGGAGTGATTTAACAAGAGAAGAAAAACTAATGAAAGCAAAAGAATTCAGGGCTGAGAACCAAAGATTCCTGAAGGATTCGTTGGGCCTGAGCGCCGAGCAGATGACAGATATTGACAATGTGAATATTTGTTTTCTGAGTACTCTCGACCGTATCGACCGATATGGAAAAGACCAGGCAACAAAAGAAAAATACGCAAAAGCAGTTATGGATGCCCGTTGGGCCCAGATAGATGCTATCATGGGAGCGGACAAACATAAGCAATATGCTGTTTATCTAAAGAACAAGATTCAGGCAGCCATGGCGAAGAACAAAAGCTAATAAAGACTAATTGAAATTGATTTGCCTGCCCTCCGTGTTCTCCGTGGTTTTTGTTTTATTCCTGCAGAGCGCGGAGGACCACACAGCCTTGGCTAGACTATGCGAGAAAATTCTTGCAATCACCTGATATCCATTTTTTGAAGTGATCGCAAGAAATTGGTGTTTTATTCAATTGTAAATAATTTTGGGCCTGACAACTCCACAAATACGACAATCCGCACCACTGACAGGGCAAACGAGCACAATGCTCTAACTCACGGTAGCACACTTCCTTAACCCTTCAATTTGGGATGGCCTGGCTGAAAATCAGGGTCCTATCCGGCACTTTGGAATAACCTGGCCCCCATGTGGACCGTACAATCTGGACCTTAAAACCTGGGTACAATTGGGAAAGGACCAAAAATGGCGCGGCATTTGGAGGTGATAATCTCAGCGGAATAAGCAAAACACCCAAATTCCTGCTGTAGATGACCCTGATCCTTAACTGTATATGACACAAGCCATTTTTACTTAGAGCCTTTAAAAGTGTATTCAAAAAAACACAAAAACAAGGCACTAAGATTTAATCCGCATGGTTTGTTCACCATATACCTCCAAATTGCAAAACCGACCCAAGGCAAAACATCAATTGGCTTCCGACACCTCCGGCAAAATTTGGTTTCTGGGCTCCCCTATTGGCCTATCGCGCTCCAACAGTTACAACAGGCCAGACAGTGGTTAAGATTAGTAACACAAACCTGAAGAAAACTGATTAGCACCCCACTGATTATGAAATTAAATCCTACTCTCAACCCCGTTCAGCCCTGGTCATAGAAATTAGAATTAAAGATTAATTGTATTTCTCACATTCAAAATCAAATACCATGTTACGGAAATTAACCATGTTGGTCGCGTTGCTTGGGATAGTAATGATTTATTCCTGTGGTACCAAGAAAAAATTAGAGGCAGCCATGTCGGAAAATGAACAGCTCAGATCAAAAAACACTGAATTAAACAATACGATTACCGGTCTGCAAAAGCAAGTAAGCGATCTCACAGCGACTAACCAATCTCTCCAGAATGAATTCGCCAGTTACAAAACAAATTGCCAGGAAACAGAGAAGAAATTACAGGCAGTAAGGGATCATGTAAGCGAACAGATGGCTATCATGCAGGGCGTTGAAAAAAGATTGGAAGACGCTTTGGCCAATTTTCGGGATAAAGGAGTGGATGTATTTCTCAAAGACGGATTGGTCTATGTAAGTATGGCAGATAATCTCTTATTTAGATCCGGCAGTTCGGTCCTTAGCCCAAATTGCAGAGCCGCATTGGAACCACTATCCAATGTTTTGAATGAATATCCCAAACTTAGAGTCATTGTAGTTGGCAATACGGACGATCAACAATTCAAAAAAGGAGGTGGCGACAACTGGACACTCAGCACAGAAAGAGCAAATGTTGTTGTGCGCGCTCTTCGTGATGATTTCAAAGTAGATCCGTCACGTCTCACAGCGGCTGGGAAAAGCAAATATAACCCTGTCGCTGATAATACAACTGCAGATGGAAGGGCAAAGAACAGGAGGACAGACATAGTATTAAACCCTGACCTCGAAAGAATCTGGAACGAAGTGAAGGAATCCAAAGAATAATGCCTTTTGGAAAAACCTTATCCTGGAGTTACATTCAGATTGAAGCTGGAAAAAAGATCTTACCTTTTTCGGTTAATGAAAGAGGTAAGATTTTTTTTTTTGAATTAAAGTCTGGATATTGAATTTAATTCTGCCAGTTCATGCCTGATCAAATTCTCCTAAACCATTCCTGAACCAATGAAAAAATTTTTCCTCCTCTTTTTAATAATTCACGCATTTTATTTTTCAAAGTCCCAGGTTATTATTTCACTATTATTCGGCGATAAGCTGAATAGTGAAAAATTGGTTTTTGGTTTGTCCGTGTCCCCTACTCTGTCCAACATAACGAACTACGAGGCTAATTATAAATTTGGTTTGGGGCTGGCACTTTTTTTTACGCTAAAATTAAATGACCGATTTTATTTTCAACTTGAAGCCATACCAAAATCTCCCTACGGTGCAAAAAATATCAGACCATATCCGGTAGGTGATTCATCCATCGATAATATTTTCAAAAACGGTTCGGTAGAAAGGAAGATCAAAACAATTAGTTTACCATTGCTCATTAGGTACCGGGTAGGCGGACTATGGTTCCTCGAAACCGGTCCTCAAATTGATTGGATGCTGGGCGGCAAGGATATTTTTACGGTTAAATCTGGTGACAATGAGCTTACCAACACGATCAAAGTTGATGATGATATTACTAGATTTGATATTGGCTGGGCCAGCGGACTAGTTTACAAGTTCAAAAAGGATGTATCCATGGCCGTTGGCATTCGGTATTTCTATGGTTTTACAGATATCATAAAGTCGACACCAGGCACCCAGCGAAATAGTGCCTGGTTGTTAAATGTATACATTCCCATCGGTGCGGGTAAAGCTGCCGCTAAAAGACAGAAGGAATCGGAAGAGAAAAGTAAACTATGACGCAAAGAGAGATGTTTCCCACAAAATAGTTAACAGCCTGTAAATGTGAACTCGACACTCCTGAAAAGAATGGCTGACGACGGTCAACTGTCGACTTTTTTGCCTGAAACAACCAATATGAAAGTGGTCAACTATGACATTGAAACGTTTACTCCTGATAGCCTGGATTTTTTTCTCTCTTTTTTCAGCAGCTGCGCAAAAAGGAAAGCCTATCTCAACGAGAGATTCATTAGATGGAGCTTTTGACCTAAGCGATTATGTGATCGATGCCAATGGGTTTATTCCCGTGCCTTATATCATTACTGAACCTGCCCTCGGAGGATTTGGTGGAGTAATCGCACCCGTTTTCATTAAGAGACGACCACCATATATTGACTCTGTAAAAGGAGAACGAGTCGTCACACCGGTGGCTCCGGATATTTCGGGAGGAGTAGCGGCTTATACCTTAAATAATACCTGGCTAGCTGCAGCGTTTCGAAGAGGGACTCTCGTAAAATCAAGGATTAAGTATACTATCGGTGGCGCATATGCGAATGTGAATATGTCCTTTTTCAGGACCTTCCCGGAGGTTGGAGAAAAGGAATTCAAATTTAACTTTAGAACTATTCCGGTCATTTTGCAAACCACCAAAAGACTCGGGCTGTCTCACTGGTATGCTGGCATGAAATATCTTTTTCTTAAAACGCAAGTAAATTATGAAGGCACACTCCCCTCTTTTGTCTCTCAGAAAGAAATGAACGGTATCAATAGTCAATTAGGTGCCGTTATAGAATTAGACAACCGCGATAATATTTTTACACCCGATAGAGGCATGAAACTTCATTTTGATGGAAGCCGGTCGGATAATATTTTTGGAAGTGATTTTGAGTTTTGGCGGCTTAATTATTACATGTATTGGTATAAACCCATCTCAGATAAACTGATAGGCGGATTAAGAATAGATGGACAGCAGGTATTTGGTGATGCGCCTTTTTATTTATTACCTTACATTGATATGCGGGGCATACCCGCGCTGCGATATCAGGGCAATGCTGATATCCTCACGGAACTTGAAACAAGGTGGGATTTCGTAGAAAGATGGAGCGTCGTTATTTTTGGCGGCACTGGCAAGGCATTCAATGAATGGCGTGATTTCGGATCTTCTAAGTGGGTCACCAGCTACGGCGCGGGATTCCGTTATTTATTAGCCAGAAAATTCAAATTAAGGGCAGGCATTGATTTAGCGCGCGGTCCGGATACCTGGGCCTACTACATCGTATTTGGCACCCATTGGCTCAAATAGCTTTTTACCCAACCTGATATGAAAAAACAAAGAAGCCTTATCCCCATCGTTTTCGCTTTGATCCTTATTTTATTGGCTTCGTCCACTTTCGCTCAAAAAATTGATACTGTCAAACAGGTGGTAGACACTGCTAAAAAGGACAGCCTATCGGGTTTCGACTCTTTCAACCAAAAAATGGAGAGACTGTTTAAGATCATTCCTGTTCCGATCATCACTTATTCAAGTGAGGCTGGCAACGTATTCGGATTGGCAAAATTCAATCTTATTCACTTATCCAAAACGGATACCATCTCAAAACCATCCAAACTTTCTGAAGTATTCACCATCTCGACTAAAGGAAGGATAAATGCATCTGTATCTACAGAATTGGTTTTTGACGAGAACAAGTATGTAATCATAAGTTATATTAACTACAAGAAACAGCCTGAATATATATTCGGCATTGGGAATGATGTGACCAGGGACAGTGTAGAACAGGTCCAATATGACCGGATTCAATTCGTAGCGACCGGGTTAAGGTTGATCGCCAGGAATTTCTATGGTGGCATCGGGCTTGATATCTCTAATTATTTTTCTATCAAGCCTGACAGCAATAGTTTTCTGAAGCGGCAGAACGTCACAGGACTAAACGGCGGCTGGTGTGTTGGTGGAGGTTTATCACTTGCCTTTGATAGTAGGGATAACCGTTATAACGCCTTTAAAGGCGCTTACATCATTGGTAAGATGGTATTTTATAATCAGGCATTCGGAAGTTCATACGATTTCACAAAGTTTGAGTTGGATGCGAGAAAATATTTTAATCCCTGGCTCAGGCATGTTATTGCGATACAGGCCACAACAACAGCCACCGGAGGGGACGTGCCATTCTTTCAATTGGCACAAATGGGAGGTGATAGCCAGATGCGCGGATATTACCAGGGCGCGTATCGAGATAAGATCCTGGTGGACGGTCAAATTGAATACAGGATGCCCGTATGGAATATTTTTGGTGTTACCACATGGATAGGCGCTGGCCGCGTAGCAAGCAGTTATTCATCGCTATCACTGGATGGATTTCACCTTTCTTATGGGGGTGGTTTGCGTATTCGTGTGGACTCAAAAAATAACACCAATCTTAGATTTGATATGGGCTTTGGTCCCGGTGGAATAAGTGGGTTTTATATCAATTTCGGAGAAGCTTTTTAACAAAGTTTCAAGCCTCCTTTACGTCTTTGCGTAAAACAAACCAACGCCAACTTATTCCCCTTTGAATTGAGTAGTCCCTGCATGAAACGTTTTCCAGGAATGCCAGAACTCCTGGTAACCCTCAACTGGACTTAATTGTTCGCCTTTAAAAGGCCCTTCTGTACAAAGGCCAGCCATATTCCATTTTGAACCTGTATTCTTGTCACTGAAAAGATTTTCATTCGAACCATCTTTCACAAAATGTAAATGGAATCCTTTTACATCCCGACTCCAAACGTGAAATGAAGCTGAATCATTTTCAAGTACGATCAGTAAAGGCAATCCTGGTAAAGAGTCTTCAATAATTCCTTTTCTGACTAATTCATTCCAATCGTACGCACGAGCTGCTATGTGATTATCGACACCGACGATCCATGACTTAAATTTCCAGGAGGCAGAGTCTCTTTTCTCGAGGCTTCCTTTAATGGTGCCCTTGTCAAAGTCAGCCAAATCATCATAATGTTCATTGAAAAGTGTATCTCTCTGCAGAACCAATGAAGAGGGATATTGACTGAGCCAGGAAGCTAATGACATTTGCGAAGACGGTATTTCCTTGAGTCTTGCACCAGTGAGCGGCCCCGCAATGGCTTCGCCTGTCACCTGTCGCCACCAGCTTTTCGTGGAGGCATCTTCGAACATCGCATTGAAATGATCCATGCCTACAAGCCTAAAGTTTTCCAATTTATTATTGACGTAAGGGCGAATGCCCTGCCCGTTCTACAGACCGTGCAATACGTAATCATCACTGGCGTATGACCGATAGTATCACGCACCTGGTGATGATAACCTATTAACTGGATAGGATATGCCTTAGCCTCGCCGTCCATTGCCACACCGATGATCAGTTTTTCAGTCGGTATTTTATTATTCTTCGCATCGGCAAAATTTTTGTTTTGAGCTTGATAAAAAATCTTGTTGGCCTGAAAACGAAAATTAAACAAATAGAATACCACGCCATAAAAAATCACCACAATGCTGATAAGAATTTTTTTCCAAGTGCGACCATTCTGCAAGATCGATATCGCTGGATATGAAATGATGAGAAGCAAAATAATTCTAATCCATCTAATGTTGGCGGTAAGCCAATATGCAATGCCGATGGTATTGTTGTGCTGGCTTCCGGGAAAGGGCATAATAAAATAAACACGCAGGAATTCTACGGCAAACAAAAGGATCAAGCCAACGACAAGGACGAAAATCTTCATAATTAAATGTATTGCTTTTTCTATCATCCTTCACAAGAAGTCGTTGGATGCAGAGAGAATTTTACGCAAACGTGCGGTCAGCTGCAAAGTTACAGTTGACTCGGCAGTCTAAATGATTATTAGAATTTGGACTGACAACTGATAACCCACCACACGCTCTTGGCTGCACCTATATGGGAATTGCTATTTAGTTCACTGGCTGAGGAAACACATACCCTTTTTGAGACAACCTTCTACCAGTCTCCTCATAGTGGCCAGGATCTGTTGGCGTCCAGCTGGCGAGTCCGTCAGCGTATCGATTGAACATGGAAAATGAGGCAGCGATTAATACTGTATCGTGAATTTCACGATCGTTGGCGCCGACGCTCCGTGCTCTCATTATATCTTCTTCTTTGACTTCCTTACCTAGGATTTGAACTTTTCCTGCTATATGTAGCAGTGCTTTCAATTTTTGGGGAACAGTTGATTGGTCTATGTCAGTTAATACTTCGTTGACCCAATGTTGTTTGTCGCCAAATAAAAAACGAGCAGCTGCAGCATGGCTTTTCATGCAATAATTACAGTTATTTCGGGAAGAAACATAGGCAGCAATGAGTTCACGTTCCGCCTCGCTTATGGAAGACTCTCCCCGTAAGAGAATTTGCACTAATTCAAATATATATTGCCCGGTTTCGGGTCTGTACATAGCTAGGCTCCTAATGCCAGGAATGCCCTCTGGAAGTTTTATATGTGCCATAATTTTTTTGTTTTGTTTTTCCAGTCGTCAGCTCCATTGTTTAAAGCTGGAGCGGCAACCGAACGAATTAACTCGATATTGGCACTTAATTCGTATATCACGCATAGCCTGTTGTTGCCAGCTTCTCCGCCATCTCTCTATAAAATGCAGGCTGAGAAGGCGTAAACGTGTTCAATCCATCAACATACCTGTTGCACATGGAGAACAATGAAGCGATTAAGACCGTATCGTGAATTTCAATATCGGTTGCACCTTCTGCTTTTGCCTTTTCAATTGCTTCATTCGTTACATTCTGGCCATTCTGTTGAACCAGTGCCGCAATTTGCAGTAGTGCTCTCAATTTTTCGTCGATAAGAACTGTTTTCAAGTTGTGCTTCATTTCTGCAGCAGTGAATGGTTCGCCAAGAAATAAATCAGCCAATGCTGTGTGTGAAGCCGTGCAGAATTTGCATTGATTTTTGTATGAAACTAGTGCAGCTATTAATTCCCGTTCTCCTTCGCTAAGGGATGATGGGCCACGCAGAAGGAATTGGGTTAATTCTCTGATGGGTTTGGCTGTGTCATGGCGGTATTCCAAAAGACTCAGCAGGCCAGGTAAATTTTCATCTAATTGAATATATGCCATTGCAAATAGGTTTAGTGAATGATATGCTCAGTTGCCCATTTTCGCGATAGAAGCGAAAAAAGGATATCATATATAAGAGCTGGAAGTGAATTATAGGTCAGACCTTCAGCTCAGGGGACTGATCGATCTTTACTAAATCAGGAGCTGGAAAACCCAGCAAAAGATGGCCGGAAGTATGCAAATGCCAAAAATCTGGTACTTCAACTTTGAGTTTCAGTAGTTGTATAAAATTCATTCAAAAGATTTTTTCTAATGCTTGTGTTTGATTCGGATTTTTTGCTTTGCCTCAGAAGATTATAAGTCCAATTGGTCATTTTATTCCTGACATAGTTTAATTCCGTCGCCCGCAGATTTGGAATACAGAACAATTCCAAGTTATCATTGAATACCCTGCGTTTAACATAATTGTATTGGACTCCGGCTATATCAATTCTACCGGTTACCCGTTCAAACTGAGACGAATTGAGAAAATAACCCAGATGTTTCGCAGGCACCTTGATGGATATCAAATCCGATTCTTTGAAATCATTGCGGTCAACCAGGTTTTCAAGTCGTTGGTTCGCTCTTAACCCGAGATAGGTGACAAGCAACTGATAACCGTAACAGTTAAAGAGAAGTATTCCCAACAGCAGTATCGTGGCCATTTTCTTCAGCTTACACAAGTTAATGAAAAATTCAAAAGACAACGGGTAGGATTGGTTTTTGCTGTCAATGTCGACGGAGCCGGTGTTCTTGAGAAGCATTCCACATTTTTCAATGATTTTAATAGAAACTTAATATTTTAGGCTATTAATCTTCGATTATGAGAAAATTAATCCTGGCCATCAATACAACGCTGGATGGATTTTGTGACCACCGCGCTGTGATAGCAGATGGTGAACTACACGAATTCTTTAATGAACTCTTGAAAAAAGCTGATACGATGTTGTATGGACGAAAGACCTTTGAGCTGATGGAAGCGTATTGGCCCATGATTGCCCGAACGAAAGAAGGTACAAAGGAGGAAGTAGAATTTGCCGAGCTACTGGATCCAATGGAAAAAATAGTTTTCTCTAAGTCAGGATATAAGACTGATTGGAAGAATACGACTGTTTTGCAGGAAATGAACCCATCTGTTATTAAAGCATTGAAACAAAAGACAGGAAAGAATCTTCTTGTGGGAAGTCCAAGTATTTTAGATCAGCTGATACCGATGGACTTAATAGATGAATTTATTTACGTGGTGCATCCCATCCTGGCGGGAGCAGGTAAAAGATTTTTTGAAATTGAAAAATTATCGCAAAAGGTTCAGCTAAGTTTCCAGGATTGCCAACCATTTTTGTCCGGAGCCCAGGCTTTACATTATGTTCGAAGTAAATGATGCTCTCAAATTAAATTATTGTAGAAACTTTATTTGAGAAAGGAGTCGATCATTTCAACGACTAAGTTGGGCAAATTACTTTCTGGAGTAGGCGTACAACTTTCTCCAATATAATCTCCATGGCCGCTGGGCAAAATAGCCAATTGTGCATGAGGTAATAACTGGGCCAATTCCATCGCGTGAGCCGATCGCACCACGTCCTTGTCGCCATTCAAAACAAACGCAGGTGCCTGGATCCCATGTATGGCAGGATCTGGAATATCCCTGAAACTCACCATGCGGGCAACATCCCGACGGAACATGGCCAGCAAACCATTTCGGTCAAGATTGACTTTTAAAAATGCGTCTTTCAGAGGCTGAGGCATTTGATCCAATGAAGCATGATCCATCCCTTCAAAAAAACCCGGTTGCATGCCTTGGCGTTTGAAAATGGAAGAAGCTAAAATTAGTTTATTCACCAGATTCGGGTGCCGGATGGCAATCTGAAGGCAAGTCGTACCGCCATTACTAAAGCCCATGAAATGGGCCTTATTAATTTTCAATTGAGCACAAAGTGCGGCTACATCATCGGCATCCTGTTCAAAAGTTAATGGACGATCGATGTCTTTAGTACGCCCATGAGCCTGCAGTTCTACCGCAATGATGCGATATTTCTTTGCCAATTCCGGCAGAATCCTCCCATAGGTCGATTCAATCGTGGAGCCACCGCCATGAATAAGAATTAACGGATATCCATCACCGTGAATCTCGTAGTAAAGTTGTAAGCCATTGATGTTTGCATATTGGCCGGGATGAGGTTGAACTTGCATTCAACAAACTTACGAAGTATTTCAAAGGCGCTTCGCTATTATTCTGAGTTACGGGTAAGGCAATTGAAGCTCTTTTGCTGTGAAGCGACAAGCCGACATCTTATTTGATCGCTATGAATGTAGCCTTTTCCACTACATAGGCACAAGAACATAAATACAAATAGGATAGCCTTAATCTAACATGCCGGCGAAAAACGCATTTCTATGTGTACCTATGTTCCTATGTGGTGGAAAAAGTTGGGGATTAATTATTATTTGGATTAATCACATCATTCGGATGGAACTCTCTCAAGTAATCAGATTGTGAAGCCTGACCATTCCCCGTCCTGCCCGTCGCAATATATCCTCTGTTTTGCACAGTGATGCCTACTCCACCAGTCGTGGCAGGTCCTTCAAAATTTGATTTTGGTTTCCAGAGATCCGTAAGAAAATCATATTCCCAGGTTGCAACCATCAGGGTACCATTTTCTCCCGTCGAAATATAAGCTTTATCACCGTATTTGGTTCCTTTAATAACGAAAGCCGAAGCGTTCCAACGTTCAATATTCGTATATCCATCATCGTAAGATTCAGTGCTATAGTTGAAGATATGCCTGAGTTCCGTCCAACTAGTACTCTGCTGGCTGGGATCATAGACCCAGAAATCGCCCTGCGCTGTGCCACTATTAACGCCCGTAACGACATAACCTTTGTTATTATAAACAAATGCCACAGCGCTATAACGCTTGTTCCCACTAAATCCTATCTCATTCCATGCATCTGCACTTGGATCATACCGATAAAAATCTTTGTGAGCATTGAGGCCGTCAAAACCTGTCCCAACATAAACAAAATTGCCGATACCAAATCCAACTGCTTCATATCTTGTCCCCCCGGGAAAATTTGCTTTCCGGGCCCAGGAATTTGCATTTGGATCGAATTCCCAAAAATCCTGCAAGTAATTAAACCCGTCATAACCAGTACCCACATACCCCTTTGCATCGGTTGCCATCCCAACCGCGTCGCTTCTAGCAGCAGACGACGGCATGCTTCCAACCTGGGACCAATTATCGTTGACCGGATCATATTGCCAGAAATCAGCATATCGGGTGTTTAAACCATCCCATCCCGTTCCCAGGTAAGCATAGTTGCCAATGGTGAAGCTGACTGCTTCACTTCTTGCAGGTCCGTTCAGTTGGGAACGCGTTATCCAGTCACCGTCTTGCGTATAAGGAATGCTGCTTTTTGCGCAGGAATTTAGAATGAACGGTAAGAGGATCAGGAGTCGGAAAAAAAATATTTGTTTCATCTTTTTCTTTTTGATACAGAGAGCGGTCACAAAATCCTTTGGCATCCCGGTTTCATTTTATTAATCATTTCAACTCGATTTTAAAAATGATTTTTCTTGTAGAAGTTTCTGTAGGCCCAACCAAAAACAAGAGGAAAAATCCAAAGAGAAAATACCATGGCACTTAGAATTCCACCAATGACAACTCTGGCTAGCGGGCGCGAGCTTTCGGAACCTATTCCGGTGGATACGGCTGCTGGCAAAAGCCCAATGGCTGCCATCAGCGCTGTCATCATAACGGGACGAATGCGCGAATTCACACCAAGCCTGAGAGCAGTATACAGAGAATTAGAACCGCCTTTAACTTTTTGCAAATTCTGCTTGAACACAGTGATCAACAAAACACCATCCTGTATACAAATGCCGAATAAAGCAATAAACCCTATCCCGGCGGAAATGCTAAACAACGTACCTGTTGCCAGGAGCATGACGATGCCGCCGACAATGGCAAATGGAACGTTAAGGAAAACGAGGGCTGCATCCTTCAGATTTCCGAACATGATAAATAATAAAATGAAAATCAGAATGAGGCTGATCGGAACCACCTGTTGCAATCTCCTGGTGGCACGGCGCTGGTTTTCAAAGTCGCCTTGCCAAACCATTGAATAACCTCTTTTCAGTTTTACTGCTTCATCTACTTTGTCCTGCGCTTCAGCAATGGTGCTGCCCATATCTCTGCCGCGCACAGAAAATTTGACGGCCGAATACCTTTCGTTGTCATCTCTGAATATCAGGCAAGGCCCGGTTTTTTTTGTAATCGAGGCAATTTCACGAATGGGAACTTTTGAACCACTTTGTGTAGGTACCAGAATATCTCCAATGTCCCTCTCTGATTTTCTAAATTCTTCCGGAAGGCGAATTCGGATATCAAATCTTTTAATATTCTCATATAGTTGAGTGGCAGCTTTACCTCCAATGGCCATTTCTATCACGGCATTTGCATCGGCTGTCGCCACTCCATACAATGCCATTTTTGTCTGATTGAGGTCGATATCCAATTCAGGCTGACCAATATTCTTTATAACGCCCAGGTCGGTAATTCCTCTTACTGTTCTTAATTGGTCATAGACCGCAGAGGCCCTATCCTCCATGTAATTCAGTGAATCGCCAAAAATCTTCACGCAAATCGATCCCTTGACACCAGATACAGCTTCTTCCACATTGTCCATGATTGGCTGAGAAAAATTCAGGTCTACTCCCGGAATCGAAGCGAGCCTGTTTTGCATGGAGTCAATCAGTTCATCTTTGGATATAACACGTCTCCAGGTATCTTCAGGATATAAAGTCACATGGAATTCATTATTATAAAATCCGGTAACATCAGTGCCATCGTCTGGGCGGCCTGTTTGGGAAACCACAATTTTCACTTGTGGAAACTGCATCAGCAGACTTCGGATCTGGTTGGCAACTTCATTCGATTTTTGCAATGAGGCACTATAGTGGAGCTGCGCGCGGATCCAGATGGAGCCCTCATCCAACTGGGGAAGAAATTCGCTGCCAAGAAATCTGAAACAATAAAGCCCAATCACCATGATGACGAAAGAGATCGGAACGGCTATTTCTTTGTGCCTATACATGAAGCTGAAGCCTTTTAGCATGAAACCCGTTGTATGATGAACAATCGGATTTTTCTTTTCTCTCACATTTTTTCTAAGCAATAAGTAAATCAGAACAGGCACCAAGGTAAGCGTAAAGATGAGGGCACCCGTTAGGGCAAACCCCAACGTATATGCGAGAGGTGAGAACATTTTGCCTTCCACTTTTTGAAATGCGAAGATTGGAAGCAGCCCTGTTATAATGATGACTTTAGCGAAAAAGATGGCCCTTCCTAATTCAGCACCTTTCGTCTTGATTAATCCCATCTTCGCAAGCCTGTTGAACCTGTCCATTCCTACCTCTTCAGCTTTATGATGAAGAGCCACAAACATGCCTTCCACCATTACAACAGCCCCATCTATGATGATTCCGAAATCAACGGCTCCCAAAGAAAGAAGGTTAGCCGACATCCCCATGAGATGCAAACAAATAAAAGCGAAGAGTAATGAAAGAGGAATGATAATGGACACTATCAGTGTGGTCCTCCAGTTAAACATGAAAAGAGAAACCAATAAAGTCACCAGCAAAATACCTTCAACCAAATTGTGCAACACTGTATGTGTTGCATATCTAATGAGGTCTTCCCGATTATAATATGGAACTATGCGGGTGTCACCAGGCAGGATTTTATCGTTGATCTTTTCTATTTTCTTCTTCAGCGCTCTGATCACTTCGCCTGGGTTCTCTCCTTTCCGCATCAATACGATGGCTTCCACGGCATCCGAACTATCGCGAATTTTACGCTTCCCATCCAGGTACTCAACATCCGATCTGCCTACCTGTCCTAGTCTTGGTTGATTGGATATTTCGACTTCTGCCACATCTCTTACCAATACGGGAATTCCATTGATGTTTTGAATAATGATGTTCCTGATTTCGTTGATATCATTCAGTAGTCCAATGCCACGCACCACGTATGCTTGTGAATTTCCAACAATGACATCGCCGCCGATGTTGATATTACTCCGGCTTACTGCGTTGTATACATCCAAGGCAGTTATTCCCAATGTATTCAACTTGAACGGATTTACCCTGATCTCATATGCTTTCACCATGCCTCCAAAACTCACAACATCGGCAATACCAGGTACAGAGCGGATTTCACGGTCGATTACCCAATCCTGTAAAGTTTTCAATTCCCGCTGATCCCTGAAGGGGCTTTCTAACGTGTACCGGAATATTTCACCTGTCGGCCCCGTTGGAGGCTGTACTTGTGGATTGATATTATCAGGCAGCGTTAGACTTGTGAGCAGATTGTTCACCTGCATTCTTGCATAAGTGTCCTGGACGCCGTCCTCAAAAATCAGTTTCACCATTGAAAGACCAAATATGCTCGTAGAGCGAAGGCTTGTTCTCTTTTGAACTGGATTGAGCGTTATTTCAATGGGAATAGTAACAAATTTTTCAACTTCTTCTGCGCTTCTACCGGGCCATTGTGTGATAATAGTAATTTCAGTGTTCGTTACATCGGGAAAAGCCTCTATAGACATATTCCTGAATGTTATAATACCGGCAATTACCATGATGACGGTAGAAAAAATTATAAAATATTTATTCTTTAAAGAGAAAGCAATAACGTTTCTTAAAAACCGGGTCATGTGTATTTTTTTATTCTCACGGCTACGGAATGAGCCATGTTGCATGTAGCTTCACTTTCGAATAAAAAGAATGGCAACTGGCAGGAACTCATCAATGCGATCCCTTCAAATCAAACCTGGATCAATGTCTATTTGATTAAAAGGAATTACAGTAACATTAAATTGAAAACTGAAGATTATACACGCTCAGGTGGAGGAGAGAGAATGTCAAGTGCGCCTATTTGAATTTCATCATTTGCGAAAAATGGCCATTGCCTGTTGCCGCTTGAATTTGCACCAACAGACACGATATATCTTTGAAGATCTGTTTGCCAGTGGAAGCTTTTAGTTATGATTTTTTTATCGATCCCGTTGTCATAGCTAAATGCATTCTGCTGGCCGAATTTCATTTCAACCAGCCATTCCACAACGGTTTCCGTTGGATCGTAGGTGTTCACGCCGTTATATGCGAAATCGTAATCGTCCCAGTATGCTTCACTGCAAATACTCAAATTGAGCAGTTGCAAGGCAAGGATCAGGATTAGCAGCTTTCTCGCAATTAGAAGCAACTTTTTCATAGATATCGCGCAAAACTATCATTTACGTAGTCATTGAGATGTTAATTGTTAACAAATGAACTGTTAAGAACATTCATGATAGATTACATATTCTTTCTTCAGAATCGAAGTGATTGCTGATATAAGACGCCGCCTTCTTTGTAGGTAAAATACGTCTTACAGAAGTGAAATAAAAAAGGGCAACTGACTTAGTTGCCCTTTTATTTTGTGTCCGGAAAATTATTGCTTCTTAATTTGTTTGCTCACTTTATTCTCCTGGTGATTCAGCACCTTTTGTTCTTGTTTGGTGATATGACCGTGGCTTTGTGCAGCCATATCTCTTTCTTCCTGGCGAATCTGGTGATCTTCTTTGTGTATTTTCGCTGCTTCAGCCTTGCTCATTTTTCCATCTTCCACCTTGTCATTGACCCTTGCATTCTGGTTGGCCAAACGACCATTTACTTCTTCCCGACGAGGGTGGTTCTTTGCCCATTTTCCATCTTGTGCATGTGAAGCAAATGCAATACCGATAGTGAGAATTAAAACTGAAAATAATTTCTTTTTCATAAAGTTTAAATTTTGTTTTTAATAAGATCGGATGTGGCGTGAAAGGTTTAATGACTCACGTGTAAACGTGAGTTAACACTCCGTATTGCTGGTGAAAACAGCACCTCAAGGCATGTATCCCAGTTGAGTAAATTGCTTAAAATGATGATGCAGAAAGATCTGAATTGATTCTTCAGGTATATTCACGATAAGGTACAAACGATACTAATAACAATTCAGTAACAATAAAATATTTCTCCTGATTGGGGTGCCACTGTGTCCTCTGTGTCTGATAAAACATGAATTCAGGTAAATTATCGATCAGAGAGTGTTCTTGCCGGGTAATGAACTTAGCTTATTTAATTCGTCATTAACGAAATCCAGTCACACCTGCAGTTGGCGGTCTCACGAGGTTAGAATTAGCTAAAAGGCTCTTTCAGGCCACAATTCTCGAGCCAGTCAAAACCAAATCCGAATTTTTGGGAACAAAAATTGCATCATTTTTTAAAAAACAAATGAAACAGACAGATAAACCCTTGCTGCTCGGCAGGTGTCTGCTGGCAGGTTTGTTTATGGGGCTGGTCATCGCAGTTTTAGTCCTGGTCTTTAACATTATCTATCGGGATCAGACTAGACTGGAGACTTACGATATTATCATGCCTTTTAGCATTTTCACAGCTTTCCCATTGTTTGGAGTCGTTTCTGGCGGAGCCTATTTCCTATTTGCAAACTATTTGCACCGGGGCGATACTATTTACATGATAGTATGGGTTCTGGTGATGTTGATCTTGGTAGTACTTTCGATTTACACCGGACATGAAGAGGCTCCAGGTTTGAAAGGATTCCGTGGCTTATTTGTAGGCATAATATTGATAACCGGATTATTTACTGCTTTCGGGATCCCTTTCCTGGCCCATCATCCCAGGCTTTACCTAACTCAGGAAGACATTCGCGGCGAAGAATAAGCATTCCAGCACAATGATGATCAAATTGCTGAACATGCATTCGATTTTTCAGGGATGGCGGTAAAAGACCGGTTTTGTTACATCTTAGAAATCAACCTGCTGCAACTTTTCTGATTTAGTCAAGCGTTCGCTTGCGTACACTGCGTGTTCTATTTTACACTATTCTTCTTTCAGGTGTCCGGTCAAGGCACAAAGATCGAGCATCAGATCAATTGCTACTTTTGTATTCCAAAAAAGTTCCTTTGTTAAGATGAATTGGCCTATATTTGCAGCCCAATTTAGGCCCCGTAGCTCAACTGAATAGAGCATCTGACTACGGATCAGAAGGTTTCAGGTTTGAATCCTGACGGGGTCA
>PSRA01000258.1 GCA_003175695.1 Bacteroidota bacterium
CGCCTATAATGATGCAAAGTATTTGAATGGGAAATCCGGAAAAGCTGATTTGACTGGAAAAACGCTGGAAGATGTTCCGCAATACATTAGCCGTTCGGGCATAAACTGCACGGTAAAAAATATGTCTGTCACATTTTATTATTCCGCGGTCGGAGGATCGTGGTCGGATGCAAACAATACACGTGCTTCTGAAAAAAATCCGAGTGTAGGTTATGTGTCACCTTATCAGGTGTTGGACTTTGCTATGAGCTATAAATTTCTTGACAACTATAATATTAGAGTAGGTATAAATAATTTGACAGATAATAAATACTTCACCCGAAGAACCGAAACGCTTGTCTATCTTGGTAAAGGTGTGTTACCAGGGGATGGAAGATCCATCTATTTTACCTTGGGTGCGAAGTTCTGACCGGCCACTATAGTTTTTGGATAACCTCCTTAATCATTCGGGAAATATCCCAAAAAGATCGCAATCCTGTACGGAATTCTCGAGGCTGATTGTCTTAATATCATGAAAAAGCTGAAAATCCGGGATTTAATGGCAACAGGTTGCTGGGGCCTCTTATTGAATGTGTTTCTTATTTTCAACTCGTTCGCTGGTTACGGGCAAAAATCTCAGGACTGGATTCTTGACAAAATGCCCGTTGACCTCGAAAGAGATTTCGCACTGAGTGCACTTCCTCCCCGTCTTCGTGACCAGGCTACAGTTTATTTGCTCGATCCAAAAAAGGGCTACTATATTGCCAGGCAGGGAACCAATGGGTATTCGGCTATTGTGAATCGAACAGAATGGGAGCATGCAGAATTTGTACAAGACACTTATGCTGCAATTAGCTACGATTCGGAGGGCACTAAAACTTATATACCGGTATTTCTTGCCGTTGCTGAAATGAGAGCTTCTGGCAAATACAGTCCAGAGCAGGTAAGAGATACAATTATCAAAAGAATAATGGATGGGGTATATAAGGCCCCTTCAAGAACCGGAGTCTCTTATATGTTGTCTCCGCTGCTGCGCACTCACCCTGGACCAGATCAAAAAGACGTTGTTAATATGGTAATGCCACATTATATGTTCTATGCGCCAAGGGTGGATAATACGGATATCAACGGCGTCTGGGATGCTCACAGTCCCTTCGCACTAACGAATGAGAATATTCTGGATAAAGAACATTGCATTTTTAATTATATCATAGTTCCCGCAGGAGATGCTGAAAGGGCGAAAATTATAGATGCGAACAAAGACCTCTTAATAAGACTTGCGGAATACAAATCCTGTCTCAAGGTTGATGCCGATCATAACCACTAAATAATTCCTTGTTTTGTTGTAATAAGGGTAAGTAACGCAGTACCGCAATCAAGGTATCAACAAGCCGGAACAGCCAGGAAAATAAGAGACGTAGCTATTCTATGAATGTCTTTGGTAGTTTGGATACCTGTCGGTGTTTGCAATTATTGTCGCGCTGAAATATCTTTGGTTTAACTTCACAGCCACAGGATCATTTTCCAATAGACCCGCGTTCATGAAAGGACTTCTAAAAATCGGTCGTCTTTTGTATGGCATCGGCATCGTTGCGGTGGGAGTGCATCAAATTATTATCAAAGATTTTCGCCCCGAAATCTTGCCTCCATTTCCTCAGTGGGCACATCAATATGTTTTGTTTCCCATTCTTATCGGAATCGCCTTAGTCTTCGCAGGAATTAGTATTGCATTCTTCAGCGCAAAAAAAACTTGCATTTATCTGGGATTTTTTTTCCTTATACTAATTGTAACCTGTCATCTGCCCTATGTTCTATTCCTCAGTCCCGTTGGACCTACCCATCTGGCAGTTTGGTTTGGGCCCGGGGAGGCAATGGCTTATTCGGGCGGCGCCTTTGTAATGGCTGGCTCATTTTCAGGAAGGCCTTTAGCAGTCGGGAGAATTTTTTTCTCCGTTCTGATGATCATATTTGGCTGCAGTCATTATGTATTTGCCGATGACGTTTCCAAAATGGTACCAAAATGGGCTGGGTCTCCAATGTTCTGGACCTATTTTGTAGGTGTAGCATTGATAGCTTCAGGCATTGCCATCATTTTCAAAATATGGATAAAAACGGTTGCCCTGCTGTTAGCCGGTATGCTTTTTCTCTTTTTTATTTTTTTCCATGTGCCCGATGCCATGAATAATCCTTCTGAAGGTCATGGAAATGAAATTGTACGTGCATTCCTCGCGCTGATATTCTGCGGAATCGCATTGGTGATCGCATTAACCAATAGTCCTGAACGCCAAACAATAAGGCAATTTGCCCGATGACATACTCACCTGGCACATTATTTTAAGCAGCTTCAATAAACGACAAATGAAACCTTTCATAGTTTTTCTACTTGCTTCTTTTATGATGCCTGCTGTTTATTCACAGGATACTTCAGTTTATAGACTGCCGGACGCTTTTAATTTTGATTATACTCTGTCTCAAACAGCGTCTGGGAAAAAGCCGGGTGAGAATAGGACCTATCATTTCTACTTCACCAAAAGTGGTGAGTATGCCGCAGCAGAGTGGAGCAGCAGTGAAAATAAGAGGGGCAACCTGCTTATCGTTTTGACCAGGGTGGGAAATATCGTGGTATTGAATAATCGCGAAAAAAATGTCACTATCCTCAACACGCATAAATTGATGGCCGATATGATGGGCATGTTAAGATGGGTTCGCATGGACAGCCTGATGGCTCATCTGCGATCGCGTTCAGACAGCTCTGATTTTCATTCTGCCAAAACCGGGAGGACAAAGCCCCTTAACAATTATACCGCCGTAGAATATGACGTTACAAGACATAGACACAAGGGTTCCGTGTGGATCGCAAATGTTGATTTCCCTACGATATCAGACTATTTCGCGAGCTTTATGCGAACAGGTATGATGCCCATGGGAAAAAGATCGATGGAAGACGGGATGGCAACACACCCACTCTTGCAGGCACTGATGCAACCAAAAACATTGATCACCGAAATCGAAATGTCTGATTCTACCGGCAATCGGGGTTTCAATTTACAGACCTTAAGTCTGCTGCCCACACGGTCCAGCGTTTCATTGCAGGGCTTTGCCGTGAGCGACTACAGCAATATGACACTGCGTGAAATATTCGAAGCAGAGATGAAAAGAAGAAACAACTAATTGGATTCTGATCCAAATCTGTTCCAGGAATAGAAGGTGATTGCGTATTGACAACCTACCCTCTGATGGCTTTACACGCACGGTGCCATTCAAAAAAGTAGTGTCAATTAACCCACAGAAAGTAGTGTGAATTAATCGACAGAAAAATTTGCGCAAGTAATAACTTGCATTTACATTTGCAAGTAATCGCTTGCGTATTAAATATAGCTGCGAACAAAATTTTATGCACAAAAAAACTCTTTTATTGGTGTGGTTTGTCGTTTTCTATTCGGGCCTGCATGCGCAGAAAGGCAATAATTCCATAAGCATGAATGCTGAATTTGCAATCCCGGGTTTTCAAAAGGAAAACGGTTTTGGTTTTTACGCGAAGGGGTTCTATGGCATAGGAAAATCTGGACAGATTACAGTATCTCTTGGTTTCGCACTTTTTCATTCTAGTGATTCTGTTAGTGATATGGAGAAAGGGAAGACATCAAAAAACCTTATCCCGGTTTTATTCGGATATAAACAAAATATAGGTAGTTTTTTTATTGAACCCAGGATTGGTTTGGGCCAATTAGGCGGCAGGTGGCAGTTGTATGGCACGGGTGATTTTGTACTCGAATCGGTCTTTGCACTAATGGGGGGAATAAGCGCGGGGTATGGTATTAAGCGATTCAGTTTCGGCATAAACTTCCTAGCGGCCCATGGAGTTGATGCTGGAGACTGGGGCAACAAATATTTTCATTATACAAGCATGTTTATAGGCTATGATTTGTTTTCAAACCGCAGGCATTGAGGCTTCATATCCTGAACGCTTCAACAAGCTGATGTTGGGGTAATGTCTTAGTTTGAAATTCTCAGATTTGAAAAATATCCTTCTATCTGCACCATACTTCAGGTCATTTACAATAAGACAGGGTTGTTTGCTATCGTTGATAAAAAGCTGGGCATGGTCGACAACTATCTTCATTTTTATCCATTCGTTCATCCCAATATCAGCATATGATTCGTATTTCTCTGGGTCTGACTTTCTGAAATCTGAAAACGGGAGGGGTTCCATATTTTTTAATCATCTCTTGACACTCGCGGGCATGAGCCGATGTCTGCGATTTACTTCAGCGAGCTCTAACATAAGCTTGTAGGAATAATAATACTTTAAAATATTGCGGACGTAGGTGGTTGTTTCCCGTCCGATTTTTTCTGAAGCAAGGATTTCAACATTATTGGGCCAGATATTGGGATCAAGGCCCCGGTCGGCAGCCATTTTTCTCAGGATGGTAATTCTGCCTGGGCCGGCGTTATAGGAAGCAAACGCAAACAAGGATCTGTTCAGCTCATCAAAATGTGCATCTCGAAAATATTTTGTCATAAGCTCATATATGTACTTTGTTCCCGCATGAATATTGGGTTCGGTAATTCTGATGTCACCTACTTTCATCGATGCTCCTATCTTCGGCATGAGCTGCATCACGCCAATGGCTCCTACGCGGCTCCTTACATTTTGATTGAGCCCTGATTCCTGGAAACCCATTGCCGCCAGCATCAATGGATCAAAATCATATTCCTGTCCATATTTCTCGAATAATTTTATGATTTCGCTGTAGCGTCTTGCATTGCGAGAGTTTATCGGATCCTGCAGGTGTTTAACCTGCTGATGATACTTCTTAAAAAGATAAGGTGTAATACCGAGTTTTTTTGAATGATTGTAGTAGAAATCGTTCAATTCAGCAGTGAGCAGCGGGCTGTTTTTGCGGATGGCACATCCCACATATCCCTCGCCACGTACAGAAACATGTTCATTCACTTCTATATTGGGCAGAATTTGTGCCCACATTTTCGCTTTCCAGTCATCTACCACAATAGTCTCAATAATGCCGGCATCCAACATTTCCATCAGGTCTTCATCTTCCAGGTTTTCAGATACGGTGTCTATTATGATGGGTGTTTTTCCATGTCCAATCAATATTTTGTTCAGTAATTGCAGACTTTCAAAGTAGCTGGAGGATTGGCGTACCTGGATTGTTCTTCCCGACAGTTGGTCTACCTTAGTTAGAGGGCCATCTTGCTTCCTGGTTAGGACGATCTCTGATACAGTACGCTCCTCCTTTCGAGCCGCAAAGTCAACCTGCTTCGATCGCTCATCGGTTTCCGTAAGATTCCCCGCGGCTATGTCACCTATTCCAAGAACTACGTCGGAGATGAGCTGGTTGCGAGGTACAGGGATGAATGCGAGTGTAAAAGGAATATTACGCAGCTCTTTACGATATTTTTGATTTAGAAAGCGCTCAAATTCCCGGAAGTTATCTGCGGTAATGCCCCGTTCCCTACCTTTATCGTTAAAAAAGAGCGTCCTGCTATAGGGAACAAGCACTCTTATGACACGATGCGTCAACATCGTATTGAAATCTCCCACGTATAATTTATGACTTCTCTTTAGTTCTTCAAGAAATCTCTCTGAGGGTTTGGTGAGTGAGAACTCTATTTGTGTAGTTGGTGTATCCTGTTTCTGTATTCCATTTGTCGTGTCTGAAACTGCTTTCTGAATTTCTCCGAGAGTATCGCCTTTTTTACTTGAATTTTTGCAGAAAGTAGAAACCAGACAAATTAATAATAAAATTAAGGTAAATAGTGTCTTTGTGTTCACCCTGTGGTAATGTGAAACTTCCCGCTTGAGCATATATCTAAATAACCTGTTTAACCAAATCCCAATTCCTTTGGGGATAATAGATTCTGATATACCTGGGCTGTCCTTGGCAGATTTATTCGCGGGGAGAATTGTTCACTATCAACGGTCTCGGCCATGGGCTAATCACTGCTCCCTTATGATCCATTAATATTGTATAAAGATAATAAAGATAAGAGAATTCCTAACAGCGCGCTTTCAATTCAGTAATACCCTTGTCGAATTTTCACCATAACCGTTACCAGTAATTGCCATTTTCTTTCCATACAAAAAAAATCAAATCACAACCTGTACTTGGCCGTTGAGGTACGGCGCAGTCACAAGTTTATGAACTCAGCTCTTTATGCATCACTTCAATCGCGAAATCAATTTTCCTTTTCAATATTGAAAATGTGAACTGAAATTCTAATTCTGTTAATTCCAAATTATTTGAGCGGGACGTATGTCTAAAGTTTTAGCAAAATGTTTGGTGTCTGTTTTAGCTCCCTTCAACAACCAGTATTTTAAAGGTGCCGGGTATTACCTGAGGCCGGAAGGATTCTTTTGTCGCAGGTTTGAAAGACGCACTGGGCAGATATACTTTATGGGTGATCTGATCAATTGTGATAGTCCTTGTTCCTGGCCTGGTCTTAAAATTATCTTGCAAAAAAAATTTGTCCGGGGACAATTCTTTAATCACGGTCAATGTGCCTTCGCCATTTGATGAATAGGCAATATTCGACTTGATGTCAAAACCAGCACCGTCTGCTCCATCGCCCGTTGGGAAACTTGCGATAACCTTGCCGTTTGTTGCATCCATCACGATCATCATTTTATTTTCGCAGGTTGCAAAAAGCCTCATGGAATTCCTGTCTATCGCAAGACCAGATGCACCGGTTCCAGGTTTGTTAGGCCATTGGTGAATTATTTTAAACGTGCGTGCATCGATGACATCTACCTCAGCCTTCTCGGCATTATTTACATAGATATCTCCTTTACCATCGCTCACTGCTGTTTCAGGCCAGCCGGAAAGTTTTACCGTGGCAAATACAGTATCGGCTACCGGGTCTATCACTGTCATATTTTTGCTCATGCCGTTACAGCTGATAATTTTATTTGAAAAATCATCATAGAATATTCCGTCAGAAAACTTGCCGGTGGGCACATACTTAATTGTCTTATTGGACGAAAGGTCAAATACGAGCACCTTGTTTAGAGTTCCATTACTGATATATCCTTTACCAAGGGAATGCACCAGCGCGATGCCATGAACATCTTTCTCGGTATTTATGACGCCGATGGAATCACCGGTATTCTTATTTAAAATATTCACCTGAGAACCATGTGAAATATATAATTTGTCCGATGCGGAATCCACAGTGAGATAATCATATCCGCCTGGGCTTTTAATGGGGAATTCAGCAGAAATACGGTAGCCTTGCTTTTCCTGGGCGAAGCAATTTGCTCCCATCATAAGGATAATTGTAGCAAGAAGATAATGTTTTTTCATCGTGGCTATTTGGTTTGTTTATCTAGCAAAATTGAATAACTTCAGCAATTTAATATCCCGGTTCCCTCTTTTTGACAAATTGCGACGAAAAGAACGGTTTCATATACAAAATGGGTTGATGTCATCCTTTGCAGCTGAAAGTTAGGGAAAGCTATAAACCACGTACAATTCAGTGGCTTCGTTGAGTTTTATTCCATTTTCAAACTTTTCATGGGGTTTGCGATCGCAGTGCGAATGGTTTGCGCACTTAAGGTAATCAACGCAATTACGATCATTCCGGGCCGAACGCGAGTTATCACAAGTTGTCAATCAAATTTGAGACGTAAAAACTCGTTAAATATTAAGGTTTATTTCTCTGAGGTAAAAAACCAGTGAATTCCATATTTGTCTGCAAGATGCCCATAAATTCCAAAAGGCATATTCTTCAATTCGTCGAGAAGATCCTTGTCAGCTCCCTCGGCTAGTTTGTCAAAAACGGCTTTGAGTTCTTCATAACTTGTGCCACGCAGACCGATCGCTATGGAATTCCCCAGATTAAATCTTCTGGTAGGATGCAACCAATCGGTCGCCGAAATCTCGATGCCCTGACTTTTTAGGCGCGAATGTGCAACCTTGCTATGTTGTTCTTTGGGCATTGCGTCACTCATTGGTGTTTCGCCCAACTTTATGATTGTTAATTCCCCTCCGAAACAATTTTTGTAGAATGACATGGCCTCTGCGCAATTGCCGTTGAACAATAGAAATGGATTTGTCTGTAACATAAAATTTCCCTCCCGTTTTTTGATCGATTTAGTTAAGAGACGAATGCATCTCGCGAAATTTTATCCAGGAATTTTGAAATGCCATATATGTAACAATTGGAGTTGGGTAAATTGGACAAGCCCGACCTTTTTTCTTTAACTAATTTATTGGGAGAAAGTGCCAAAGAAAGAAAAGCCCCCTTTTCCCGGACACCACTTTTAAAAATATTGCAACACTTTATCTGACCTTAAAGGAGGCAGCTCTTTTGTTAAAGAAGTCTCTACTTGTATTACGGGGATGGATGTTCGAAGTAATGTAATTCAGCTAGGTCCGGGAAGAATCACATGATTAGGAGATCAGGTTTGCACGTGGTGAAGTGATTCTAATAATTTCCTCATTCGCAATTAGGCGCCATTGATGGTATTTGTGCCATGGCGACAGCGCTTACATTCCAGCTAGCAGACAATAATTAACTTTGACGAACAGTAAATAAAAATTATGAGCAAAATCATCTTTGACAGCGGAATATCACTTGATGGTTTTTTCGCAGGCGATAACAGAAGTCCAAACAATCCAATGGGTAACAACGGACAAGCCATACACAAGTGGATGTTTAAACAAAAGGCATTTTGGAAACACATCAATATGGAGGGGGGCGAAGAAGATGGTGCAGACAGTAAATTAATTGAGGACGTATTTGCACGAACCGGATCTTACATAATGGGAAAGCGAATGTTTGAAGAAGGAGAAGTCCATTGGAAAGAAGATTTGTTCAAAGCAGATGTATACGTCCTGACACACGAAAAGCGCGCGCCCTGGATTCAAAAGGGGACGACAACTTTTTATTTCATCAACGATGGAATTCAAAGTGCATTGGAAAAAGCAAGACAATCAGCTAAAGGAAAGGACATTAGAATACAAGGTGGTGCGAATACAATTCAACAATTTCTCCATGCAGGGCTTATAGACGAATTTTTTATTCACATTGCCCCTCTTTTTTTAGGAAGTGGTATCCGGCTGTTTGAAGGAATTGACAATGATAAATATGATATTCGGATTCTGGAAGTAATACCATCAGACTTGACGACACACTTGAGATACAGACTGACGAAGAAATAAAAGCAAATACTACTGACGACGATTTGGCGAAAGATCCTTCGAACGAATTATTTATCTGGGAAAAAAGCGATTAATTTTTTCACCTTAAAATATCGATTTTGGGCCACCTCCCTGACTTAATTCATGATCTGGCGCTCATACTCATAACAGGTGCACTGGCCCTTCTGCTTTTTAGGAGGATAAAGCAACCCATTGTATTGGGCTATATCATAGCGGGATTCCTGATAGGACCTTATTTTCATTTATTCCCGACGGTTGCCGATAATGCCAATATTAAGATACTCGCCGAGATAGGCGTGATTTTTTTGTTGTTTAGCCTCGGACTTGAGTTTAGTTTTAAAAAGCTGATGCAGGTCGGCGCGGCAGCATCCATCACTGCACTTTTTGAAATTGTATTTATAACCATTGCTGGGTATTTCACTGGAAAATTAATGGGGTGGTCAACAATGGACAGCCTGTTTCTTGGAGGAATGCTCGCCAGCTCTTCCACTACAATTATAATAAAGGCTTTTGACGAATTAGGTGTAAAAACAAAGCAATTTGCCCGCGTCGTTTTCGGAGTACTGATAGTGGAAGATATAGTCGTGATCCTGCTAATGGTATTGTTATCTACGATAGCAGTAACGGAGCATTTCGAAGGACGCGAAATTATCTTCACAGTGCTAAAACTCCTTTTCTTTCTAATTTTATGGTTTATATCCGGAATATTTCTGCTTCCGACTTTGTTCAAAAAAGCAAAATCGTTCCTGGATGAGGAAACGCTTCTCATTCTTTCACTGGGCCTTTGTCTTGGGATGGTGGTATTAGCTACAGAGGTTGGATTTTCTGCTGAGCTCGGGGCATTTATCATGGGGTCCATTATTGCGGAAACCACTCTAGCAGAAAAAGTGGAACATCTTACGAAGTCCGTGAAGGACCTATTTGGGGCAATATTCTTTGTTTCGATTGGAATGTTGATCGACCCGCAGTCAATCATTAAGTACGCAGTGCCTATTTTAATAGTCACTTCGCTTACCATGTTTGGAAAACTATTCAGTACTACCGCGGGGGCGTTGTTGTCGGGGCAACCACTTAAACAGTCTGTTCAGGCAGGAATGAGCATGGCTCAAATAGGGGAATTTGCTTTTATCGTAGCCACACTGGGTTTGTCTTTAGGAGTTACGTCAGATTTTCTCTTTCCCGTAGCGGTAGGTGCTTCTGCCATTACCACATTTACCACTCCCTATTTAATACGCTATTCGGAGCCCTTCTACTTATTTTTAGAGCGCCACCTGCCGAAAAGATGGATAAAAAGGTTAGGTCAGTATTCTTTAAATGCACAAAACATCCAGGCCCAGAATGATTGGAAAAGGGTGTTGCTGGCCTACAGCAAAATTGTAGTTATTAATGGCATTCTCATAATAAGCGTTATCCTGCTTTCCGCCAAGTTTCTAATTCCATTTCTGAAGCAGCATATCGACAGTGTCATTGTAAGAAACATTTTTGCGACGATCATTCCACTTGCCGTTGCATCCCCTTTCTTTTTTGCACTGCTCGCCAGAAAGCCTGCCACCATGGCCTACAAGAGTCTATGGCTCAAAAAAAGTTACCGGCGTGGTCCTTTGCTCATCATTGAAATATTACGGTTGTTAATTGGCATTTTCCTGATAGGATTCTTGGAAAGCCAGGCTTTTGACAGTCTAACGGCAATCATCATCGCTGTCCCTCTTGCCGTGGCGATATTGCTTATTTTTTCCAGCAAACTGCAACACATCTATCTGCACTTTGAAGAACGATTCTTGCGCAACCTCAATGCCCGGGAAAGAGCTGGAGACGAGCCGTTGTCGGCTAACGTTAGACAAATAGATAATAACATCCAAAGCGAATTATTGCCGTGGGACGCGCATATTGTTCAACTAACGGTTCCACAAAAAGCAGTTTACATTGGTCGTAGCTTGCAGGAGCTAGGCTGGCGTGAAAAATATGGGATTAATATTGGCTACATCAGGAGAGGAGACACTGTTCTTCATATTCCAGGAGGGAAAGATATTATATTGCCTTTAGACAATTTGGGAATCATTGCGACTGATGAACAAATACAGGTGTTTAAACCGGTCATGGATACGGAGGAGGCGCCGATTGTCGATTCGAAGGACTCAGATGCTATCGTCGTGGACAAAGTTGTCGTTAATGAGTTCACGAAACTGAAAGGGCTGGATATTCGCTCTTCCGGTATTCGGGAAAAAACTAACGGGCTGGTGATTGGCATTGAAAGAATAAATCAGAGAATATTGAACCCGGATTCTAAAACTGTTTTTGAATGGGATGACGTAGTCTGGATTGTTGGGGATAGAGAAAAAATCATCTTGTTAAAAAAAAGCGGAATAGACAAATAAAGTTAACGAGGCCATTAAATAAATGCGCATCTCGCCATGACATCGTCAACAAAAACATCATTTTGTGTCATTTGAAGCCAGATCTCCGCTGTTTGAATAACGCGCATCAACATTTGTAATTCTTTCAGCTTTTATTCGCCATACTGCCGTGGAGTAAAATTCATGTTGTCGGTTGTTTATTAAGGATATATTCCTATCTTAAGTGGCGCGATGTAAAAAATCGAGTCAACATCCTTACATATCATGCTAAATAAAATATTGCTCCTGACCCTTCTGAAATGCATGACGCTTTCCGGCTCGATTGCCCAGGTCGCACTGCCTCATAAAAAAGTGGATTTAGATATCGAGAAATTCAATATTAAGACAATAAGGATAACTGCTGCAGACAAGAAGATCAATCTTCCCTCTCTTTCGTCAATCCACATTGTGGATGCGAGACCGGACACTTCATCAATCGGATTGGCGCAGAATTATAATCAAAAGCCCTATTTTATCAATACATCCGGATATTTTTCAGCGGAGGCGGGGCAATTTGTGAAAGATTATGTAGTATGCGATAAATCTGATTCTTTGTCCGTTGTGATGGTAATTAAAAAATTTTGGATTTGCGGCATCATGGATAAGGATAATAGCCCACAATTTAATGGTTTGGTTCATGACTCGATTTCCCAAAGGATCACCAATCTTCAGGCAAGGATCGAATTCTATTTAAAAAGCGGATTCGATTATTATGTTTTATATCGCTTTGATTCTACTTTTACGAGGCCTCGATGGGCCTCTCAGGATGCTGCAGAATTGGTCGCGGAGTCTATCAAAGCTTCTTTATCAAAGCTGGTTGTTATCTCACCAAGATTACCTGGCATACTCGCAGAGAGAAGAAAATTCAGCTGGGATCAGATTGAAATGCATAATAAAAAAGGATTCGATCTCCCAATATTGAAGGACAGTCTACTAAGAGCGGGTGTTTACTTTTCCTTTGAGGAATTCAAAAACAATGCACCCACACAAAAAGAGTTTGAATTGAGTAATGATAAGCTGACTGCTTTAATTTTTATTAGGCAACCCGACGGTAAATTAACACCTGTTAACAATGCCTGGGGTTATTGCGATGGAAAGAATTTATTTATAAAGTCTTTGAGTTATTATTTTCGCCTTCAAAAGAGAGAAAATTCTTTTTATATCTACGGCTCAAAAAGATATGCGCATACGACGGTATTTAACATACCGGGCATTACAGAAACTATTTCCGGCAGTTCAAGAAGTTCTAATGTTTTTGTGCCGGGAGAAACATCTTCTGAAAGTTTCAACCTGAAACTCCGCCCATTTGAATTGGATTGGGATGACGGGCAGCTTAAGTAGCGTTAGATTTCTTACGAATTCGATCGCGCGTTGATGTCTTTGCATACAAATGCTGCGCAATAGTTGCCTTCATACTTCAACGGTTAATCCTTGGCTCATGACTGCGAATTACTGAACCAATACAAACAAATTGTTGTTGCCGACTACTGAGCTGTTTTGTAATACAGAATAAGGAAGTAAGAAATGTCCATGATAACCCCAAGGTGTACCCCATGAGTTTTGAACGATGAAGTAGCCACCCCCCGTAGGACTGGCTGAACCAGTTCCATCATCGAAATAGCCCACCAGCGGAACGGCATGACCTCCCAGCGCTCTCAATCCTGCTGTTATATTGCCATTGGTCAATGGGTTATAAACATAACTGGTTGTGTTCAGACCTTCAAATACCGAGTAGGAAGAATTATCATAAACGGTAAAGCCCATCAATACCGGCTTATTGTTCAGGATGGCATACTTACAATTGTTGACTTCGCTCACATCACCAGTACCCGCTATATAATAGTAGCCCGCAGTTGTCGATCCGGACACAGTAGTAGAACCGCTCTCTTTGGCTATGGAGAAATTAACAGCATTGCTGATGGCACTCGAACCGGGAGCAGTCCTATATTGCTTGGAAGTAGGCGATGCTATATTGTATCCCTGAGCATCAAGAGTAGTCGGATAGGGATAAAGATTTTCTACACTTTCACCATATGGACTAATGGAGCTGGCAGTTCCGGAATTGCTGGTCAGACCCTGGAGTGCCTGGCCAATATTCACCATGTTGGCTCCCGGATCTGAAGTTATAGACCTGTGCTCAATTTTAACCCGTTCTACGTAGTATAAGAACAGTGGGGATAGTGCGCCGCTGGTGCCGAAAAAGCTGGCTGGACTGCTGAATTTATTGTCAACTATGGCCGAAACAGCACTCGATGTCGAATTGATGACAGGTTGTGCTGCGGTTGCACCGTTTTTTGCATAATACTTCAGTATTTCATTTGTCTCAGTACCACAGAAACCGGTACACGAGCCAATCTGGCCCTGGTCTCTAATTGCCGGAGTGGTCATCAGGTAACTGGATGGTAATGTGCCAGAATAGTTTACTCCGTTCGCTGTTACACCGCCATTTAACACTTCCGGGCTAAATAATGGAACATTAATCATTTCTTCATTTGAAACCGGCAACAAACCATACACGTGAGTTTGGATGGAATTTGAGCTGGCAGATGATGAATTTTCTTTGAAGTTGCTTTTGGAGCAGCTAAATAATAGACAAAGACCGGCAAGCGGCAAGTACATAGGGACTTTTGAACTACTAATTTGACTCATGTGCAGTGTTTTGGCGCAGGTTAAAAAAGCGACGCGGCTCAATATAAATCAAATTATTTGTAAGCCATAATAAAAGTCAACCGTTTAGCCAATCATTTACAAAGTGAAATGATCACTTATGTAAAAGGACTCAAGGACTACAGTCGAATGGTTCAATTCTAAAAGCCAGAGGCATTATTACCTGTATGATGGACGTACGGAGCGTCACGAAATTTGCAAGCTGACACGTGCCAGAAGGATGCGGGAATCCTGAGTAAAGCGAGGGTTCTAACCCTGATAGATAGTTGTAGACAAGTTGTACCCAGTATTGACTTAGACATGGCCGATAGAAAATCGGAGGCTGTCTATCGTAAGCGGAAGTTAATCGGTTGCCTTTTATAGCTTTTCACCAATCGCCCTCCATAGATGGCAGGGGGCCATTTGCCGGAAGACCTGGAAATGACGCGAACGGCTTCGGCGTCGAGTTCGGGGTCAACCGACTTGATGACCGTAATACCGGTTAACTTGCCTTCTTCGGTAACGATGAACTGCACGACAACTTCGCCTTCGATTTCATTACGAACGGCTGACTTGGGATAGCGCAAATTTCTACTCAGAAATGCCATCCATTCCTGTGGGCCGCCGGGAAACTCAGAATCCTTTATGAAGTCGGCAATATGGGTATTGACTGACCCATCTTCATTAAAGAAATCGCCACGTACCTGTTTACCATTCACAAATTTCGCTTTGCCAGATATCTTGCCATTTGGATAATAAGCTATGAAGTCTCCATCTTCCTTCCCATTTTTGAAGTTTCCAGACATCTCTACCTGACCGCCGCTGTAGTACCGGGTATCTTTACCGTTTTCTTTATTGTCAGCATATGCACTTTCTCGAGTGGGCCGCCCCGTACTATCGTACCACGTATATATGCCTTGCCGGATGTGGCAGGAGTCATCGGAGAACCCACCCGTCATCTGGGGTTTGCCATTGAGATAATGATCTGTGACCTGCCAACCGGTGCCTTGCCTTATCCTGGTCCGGTAATAGGATGCGTGAGCCGCAGTGGTGTCGCGCCGGGCTTCGTTGTAATATATGGTATCTTGGGTTTGAGCAACAGCGGACAAATTGCCCAGCGAAAGGAAAGCCAGGGAGAGAAGGGGTTTCATGCGGTTAAAGATAATTTATTAAGGGAATAATTGCAATCATTGGGATTATGCGGTTCTTTTTAAAAAAAGGCGATGGTACAAAGACTTTACTTAGAATGACACTCTCTCAATGAATTTTTCAGAACGCATTTAACAATTCAATCTTTGATGGGTGTTGAAAGTTATTAAGATGAAACACAATCATTAATTCGATCACATCACCGCTCTTCTTAGAACTATTCTCCACTGAGAATGACACTATGAGTATGGTGTGTGAAGAATGCGGGAAGGGTCCCAAAAGGTGGTTACTTGTCCGGTTACCAATTTTGATTTTGTAAATTCAAAGAAATTTGGGGGAAACTTTTTAGTTGAAAAAATTTACTTTCTTTAAAACCTGATGTATAAACTTTAGCAGTTTTCCTTTTGAAATACTTTATTTGTAAAAATTGCAGCGACTGCATGGACCGTAAGAAATTTATTCAAACAGTTGGAATTTCATTTGCCTCATTATTTATTAATGATGTGTTTTCGTCGTGTGGTGATGGATATAAAAATTTAATGGAAATGCCGGATAAAGTGTATGCAGTAATAAATGGCAAAACTGTATTGTTGAGTGCGAATGGGAATAAGTGGCACGGTGGTAATGTGCAGGTTGAGATGGCTAATATGAAAGATAGTATGGAAGTGCGGGTTGCGGCTCCTGGTGTTGCACTTGAGTCAATCATCCTTGAATGGGGAATTCCTGTAAATACATCTTCATTATTGCTGAATGATCACTGGGAGCGCACGTATGGAGATGTGTTATGGCAAAAGAAACCCGCAACTACTTTTTTCTCTCCGTGGTATTTTATGGAACATAATGGTGGCAATACCTCGAGCTTCGGAGTAAGGACAGGCGCTCATACCTTTTGCAGTTGGGAAGTGAATGAAAGAAACATTCACCTTACTCTCGATACACGCAACGGCGGCAATGGTGTTCAGCTGAAAGAGCGCATATTGCCAGCCGCAGAAATTGTAGTATTAAAAAATAAAGATAACGAGTCTCCTTTTGATGCGGCCAGAAGATTTATGAAGCTGATGTGCCCGGCGGCAAGAATGCCCGCGCATCCCGTGTATGGTATCAACGACTGGTATTTTAGTTATGGAAAAAATTCAGAACAATTGATATTGGAACACACAAGGCTTATCGCACCCATGGCCGAAGAGTTAAGTAACCGCCCTTTCTCTGTTGTAGATGCAGGCTGGTTTAAAGGGTCTGCCATTGAGCCGGAAGATTGTTGCTGGGGCAATGATATGAAAACAGCGAATGAGCGTTTTCCAGATATGCCGCGAATGGCTGAAAATATTAAAAAAGAGGGAATGCGCCCGGGTATCTGGACCAGACCTTTATGCGGCAGCTTTGCTGCAGGCAATCTTACGCTGCCCGTAATCAGCGGAAGGGAAAGAAAAAGGCCGGTGCTCGACCCCTCTATTTCTGAAAATCTGGATACTATAAGAACATATTTCCAACTCTACCACCAGTGGGGATTTGAGATGATAAAATTTGATTTCACTTCATTCGACCTTTTTGGCAAATGGGGTTTCCAAATGATATCTGATAGAGCTATTACAACTTCTGGCTGGGCTATGTACGACACTTCAAAAACGAATGCTGAAATTGTGTTGGATATGTATAAGGTCATTCGCGAAGGAGCAGGTGCAGCATACATTATTGGTTGTAATACGTTCAGCCATTTATCCGCCGGTATCTTTGAACTGAATAGAATTGGAGATGATACGTCGGGTAAAGAATGGGCAAGAACATTAAAGATGGGTGTGAATACTCTTGCCTTCAGGGGTATCCATCACGATGCTTTTTACGCTGCTGACCCTGATTGTGTAGGGCTTACTAATGAAGTTTCCTGGGATAAAAATAAACAATGGATGAAATTGGTGGCAAAAAGCGGCGTTCCATTGTTTATATCAGCACAGCGTGAAGCAGTGCACGAAGAACAGAAAGCTGCCATCAAAGAATATTTTGCAGTTGCTTCAAAAGGGTCGCCGCTAGGTGAACCGATTGACTGGCTGCAAAATCCTTTACCAGCACAATGGAAATTTGGAAGCGAAACAACTCATTTTAATTGGAAATAATTCTCCTGAGGAAGGTACTGCTTCCGAAATATGTTTTAAAGATTCATAGTTTACAAATCTCATCGTTGCTGTTAACTTTAGTACTTGTTCCCGGCATATACATGATAATTGACAAGTCGAAAATGAAGATAACTGAATGGATAAAAAAAGTAAAAGATCGGTCAGCCAATAAAGAAATTCCAAGAGAAGCGATGGCATGAGCCAGAAAAACTAAAATTAAGCAATCGAAAAGGTTGCTTTTTTTATGATCTGGAAATCCATAAGGGCGAAGTGAGAAATTGTGGAAGATTCGGCGATAAAAATTGATCTTCCAATGGCATTCTGGTGATTTTTGCTATGATATTAGTTGTTTTCAATCAGCGGCTTCCAACAAAGTGGTATTCGATTTTTTGGCTGAAGCAAAAATCTTAAGTTAATATATTTGAACTACGAATTATAAATTAACAAATGGCAGATAATCCAGCAGAAGAGCAATCAAATGACGATTCGGTAAACGCTCGATCGGAAAACACTGCGCATGATATTGATCCTCCAAAGGACGTCCCGCCTATTGAATCAAATCAAGAATCGGAAAATATGGAAGTACATTACCATCCCAAACTGGAACACAAGAGAAAGCATTGGAAAGAGTATCTCCTGGAAGGTTTCATGATATTCGTTGCAGTTACTTTGGGTTTCATTGCCGAAAATATCAGGGAAGGCATAACTAACCGTCAGCATGCAAGAGAACTGGTTTCGCAGCTTGTTCATGATCTTAAGAATGATACCAGTCAATTAAATGGCATTTATGAAAAGGAATCTGATATATTGCAGGCCAACAGCGCACTGAGTGATTTGTTGAATAAACCCTTGACAGAAGTAAATACAGATCGCCTCCAGCGATTGATTGCTGCTTCGCACAATATTTGGATGTTTTATCCATCCACCGGCGCGATAGCAGCTATAAAAAACGAAATACACCTGAGGCAGTTTTCTAATTCAAATATGATTGGTCTGATTGCAGACTACGAAAAACATATTGATCTTATACGAACCGTTCAGGGAATCACTTTGCAATATCAGAGAACTTATATCGATCCTTTCCTGCTTCGTCATTTCACGCCAGCCAACTTAAACGCTCTATTCAACAATATGCCGGCTGTAAGCAAGGATACCAGAAATTTGTCAGAAGAGGATCTTATTCAAATGGGATCGGATATGGCATTGATCAGCCTCAATACAAAGGAGCTATTAGGCGATAACAGGAGATTGTTTGCCGACGCTTCGAAACTTCTTGAGTACGCGGAGAAACAATTTAATCTTCCAATGAATGAAGGAAAGTGATATGGCGAAAAATTCCAGGCGACAACTCTCACTTTTTCTGAAGAAGAATGAAGCAAGTGAATTTGAGAGTATTCGCAAAACGTTTAACCCAGATCAATTTCAACTAATTGCCTGCCACGTTACAGTATGTCGTGAAGACGAAATTGAAAATATCTCAATTGGAGCCTGCCTGCATTTTTACATTTTGACACTGTTTCTTTAATTGAACAAATTGACGGTGGAAAATGGAAAGTTTTGGAGCAGTATGAGTTAAGGAAGTAGTGGAGTCTTATGAATGACAATTAATTTTTTGGAATTCTCAATTTCTGATCACTTCAGTAAATTCAGCTCCATTAACCTTTACACTTCCTTACATTAGCGCTCTTATCATTTGGGGAACACTAATATTATCGCTGAACGAATTCCGAAGTCGGGTTTGCCTCCTTGCGGCCATGCAATTGGTATGCGCGGACCAATTTGTAGTGAAATCATTTGGTTACCGATTTTCGTGATACCAGTAACCAGCATATTGATAAAACCTGTTGCATTATTCGCGGCCCAGTTTAGTGTTGTTTCGGAATTGACAACCAGGCCTGCTCCGCTCTTCCAATTAAAAGCGACAAACGGCTGCAGAAACATTTGATTCACGGGAGGACTATCTGTATTTCCTGCTACCGACCAAATTTGATTGATGAGAGCTCCCACTGTCCAGCCATTAACTTGTTTCAATGCAACAACGGTAGGGCCTATGCCGAATTTTTTTGTTGCCAAATAATCATTCGTTGCAACGGGCACCAAAAAAACCGGACCTGCCCCCCAGGTAAAACCGTTTACAACCCGGGACGGAGAGAAAAAAGCGCTCGCAACAGCATCACTGAGTCCCCCTTGGTAACTCTTATTCTCCATGACATCTTGTTGAAATATAATTGGCTGGACCCACCTCGCAATCAGGTTCAACTTTTCAGATAACCTTACCGGAATCACCGGTTGGAAGTTCAAGGTATTTCTCCATCCATTATTTGTTCCGATACCAACATCCAGATTATTTTGAAATGGGACACTTACCAGCGAAGCAATGGGATTAACTAATTTTTTTGCAAGTTCGCCTGCATCACCTTTTTGCGCTTGGGCATCGAAGACTTTAATCACCAGCACTGCAGAAAAAAAAATGAACCGGAATTTATTCGACTTTTTCTTGAATGATCTCATCTTGGATTGCTGTGGCGGTTAAAACGTTTGTTGGCAAAATAATGGTTGTTTAGGATCATGGGCAAGAAATTTTGCACCTCTTCGAACCAAGCCAATGTCAAAAAAAAGGGTTTAACTGTTAAACTCTCGTTGCTTGCAAAAAGCACAACGGAAGAATCTATCTTCGTCTTCATCGCTCCTTATCTATTTCAGACAGAGTCATTTCTATCACCGTATTAATCAACATGACAGGTCGTCACTAAATTAAATCAACATAAAAAAGTTCCATATGCAAAATCATGAATGGATGAAACCCAGCGCCGTGGCAATTCCCAAGGAAAATAAAGAATGGGAAATTGGCAGATACGGGCCCATATGGCCAAAAACACCTGCTTGTTATGGTTTTACTATTATTTGTAAAGTGATCCCCGGAAGAGCTGAGATCATTCGGCAGCATGGCATAACCATTTCGGAAGCCATTAAAGCAACCCCAGAATTTCTAGCTCCTCTCAAATTGCACTATCTGCGTTGGGTGCTATTCGACAATGACACGCGCTTCATGTACCAGGGCATATTTGACACGGATTTCGACAAATACACAGAAGATGCGGTTGCCCTTTTTTCTGCATCGGGAATCAACACGGTTTTTGAGAACCTGGAAGATTTTCCGAAGGATTGGAAAACGAATCCAACTTCTTTCGTCAAATTTGTCCGCGAACACCAGTGTAATAGTTTTCTCGAATACGGAGAATATCCTTACGTATCGGCAGACGAAATCAAAAAGGCTTTGAAGTTGAAAGCGCATTTTTCGGAAATGCTGGATCAAATGCAATGACCGCTCTAAATAACTAAATGAGATTATATGCTTGAGCTCGATGACATTCAGCACTACCTGCTCTGTCGCCCACGCGCGGTTATTGCCCAGTATTTTTTTATGAGTTTTGATTCAGCGGAAAGCGGCCGGAAATGGATTGGCGCGCTGGCGGATAAAGTGGGCGTGGCCAAATCAGTAATGGCTTCGGAAGAAACAGACCTGAGATGGATCACTTTGGCCTTCACTTATCAGGGTTTAAAAAAGCTTGGTCTGGATGAAGAATCTCTCTCAAGTTTTCCGGAACCTTTCAAACAAGGTATGGCCGACAGGGCAAAAATGCTGGGGTTCACGGGCGCCAATCATCCCGATCATTGGGAAGATCGCATCACCGATCCTAATCTTCATGCGACCGTGATCCTGTTTGCGCGCACGAAGGAAGAAAAACAGCGATGCATCGAACAGCACGAATCCTGGCTTAAAATGAACCCCGGAGTCATTACGCTCTCGACGCTCGTTCTCGAAGCATTACCGCCTTACGATTATATTCACGAACATTTCGGTTACCGCGATCGAATCACCACTCCGGTGATTGAAGGTATGGGCATTGTTCCAAGTCCGGGCTCGATGGCACCCAGTAAGGCTGGAGAGTTTTTCCTTGGCTATGACGACGAAACAGGCTCGATGCCGCCACAGCCCAAACCTGAAGCCCTTTCAAAAAATGGAAGCTTTTTGGCTTATGTTAAAATGAAAGAACATGTTGGTGCTTTCAGAGATTTTCTGAAGGCAAATGCCGCTACGCCCGACGAACAGGAACTCCTGGCGGCCAAAATGATGGGACGTTGGAGAAAATCAGGGGCACCTCTGGTGCTTTCACCGGACAAAGACGATCACGCATTGGGATGGGACGAACAACGAAACAACAATTTCGACTTCGGCAACATGGATCCAAAAGGATATGCATGCCCGGTAGGTTCCCATATTCGCCGGATGAACGTGCGCGATAATCGTGTATCGCAGATTATGAACCGCCGATTGATTATCCGAAGAGGAGGTACTTATGGACCTCACCTTCCGGAAGACGCACCGGAAGACGGAGCAAACCGTGGCATCGCCGTATTCGCGGGATGTGCAGATATCGCCAGGCAATTCGAGTTCCTGGTTTCTGTCTGGGCCAATGACCCCGAATTCCAGGAACTCAATGAAAGAGATCCCTTTATAGGAACACACGACGGCACTTTTAATATGACGATCCCCAAAAGACCGCTGAAAAAAACTATCAAAGGTTTACCAGCTTTTACATCGGTGAAAGGTGGCGCTTATTTCTTTCTACCAGGTATCAAAGCACTGCATTTTCTTGCATCGTTGAAATAAATTTTTTGCTATGGTTCTTAAATTCCCAGCATCATGATTAAGATTGACCAGTCCCGGGCAAGACTATACAACCAGTTCCTTTCTCCCCGGAAGTATATATCAGGAAAACGAAGATTTTCTATTTACTGGACCTGGAGTTATCCCTGGGAAGCGAACCAGGATATAACGAAAATGGACAATCGATTTTCTACGATGACAGAAGTGCGCCGGGTTTCCTGGCCCGCTTTTGAATCGATAGAATACTCGGAAAAAATGTTTCTGCAAGGGATTGCAGGTACGCTTGAACTGTTTCATCTTTCACTGGTGAGTTTTCAATTGCTCGTGGAAGAAGTCACAGGACAGCCGGTGTGTGTCTACCAACGTATAGACCAGGCCGGTCAACGTCTGCCCATCGACGAGCGAATACTCAATGACACAGATACACTGATGGTATTTGGGCTCGACCATATGGTAACAGAACAGGAAGCCTCACCTGAAGAAATACAGGCATTGAAGGAATTCCTGAAACGGCCTGGCACCTGCCTAATCCTGGGGCCTCATCATGATGTGGGAAATTCTGCGGACATGAAACAGCGCCAAATGGAATATAAGCATCATGGCGATCCACTAGTTCCGAGACAACAGCGGTTTGGAAAATATACCCGTTCACTGATGAAAGGACTTGGTGTTCCCGTAGAGAACCAGTTCGGCCTCAGACCTGCCACAGTGAAAGGCACTAATCAATTGGTCCCGCTTTCAATCAACCATGACCTGGACCAGCATGGCTTATTGAAGAATGTATCGACATTTGTCTTTCATATGCATTTACCTCATTATGCTGTAACGACCGAAGATCCAAATGCAGTGCGCGTGCTGGCGCGCCAACCGATCGATCTGTCAAATCCACATCCCTTCACCGAAGCGGGCAACCGCGAATTCAACATGTTCCTCTGGATGCCCCCCAATTCGGAACGTGCTGGTGACATTCTCCTGGCAGACTCCACCATTTTCACCACTCTCTTTGGAGGAGATGAAAGCGTGGAACATTTCTGGAGAAATCTTGCCAATTTCCGTTAATGAGGAAATCCACCGGCTTTTTAATAGGGGCAACATGAAGCGTCGGAGGATATGCATGACAGTTAGCTCGGGAATATTTGGTATTTTTCTAATTTTATTTTATCCACTTTATACCTTCGCTCAGGATAGTACAAAAACGTTTGAGATTTATGGAGCCGTTGCGACTGATGCGGGCTATAATTTCAACACCATTGATCCTGCCTGGTACGATGTGATGAGACCTACGAAGCTTCCAGCCTATGAAGGCCAGTTCGCACCTGCTGGTAATACGTTTTTTGGAGTGAGGCAATCAAAATTTGGCGTAAGAAGTTCTTTCCCTACTGCTGCCGGACAGTTGTTGACTCGCTTCGACATCGATCTCTTTGGATTTGGGAAAGATGCAGGACAGACTACTTTTCATATCGTCAACGCATATGGGCAGTTGGGCAAGCTACTTGTCGGTCAGACTGCCTCGGCTTTTATGGATATGGAAGTATTTCCGGTTACCATGGATTACTGGGGACCAGCTTCCAGAAATTTTATGTTTAATATCCAAATTCGCTATACGCCGATAGACAATAAGAATGACAGGTTTTGTATAGCACTGGAACGTCCCGGTGCGACTGCTGACGAAGGTGATGACCTTGCCATTCCGGGACTGGCTGAGACAAAAGGCGTTTTCCGCTTTCCGAATCTTTCGGGTAACTACCGGCACAATTTGTCCTGGGGTTATGTGCAGGCAGGATTCATGCTCAAGAGCCTTCGATGGACAACAACTCCCGGGGTGGCGCAAGTCGACTTGAGCGGAAATACGGCGGCCTGGGGTTTCAATGTGAGTACTGTTGTCAATGCCTCTCAACGCATCAAATTTAAATTCCAGGGAGTGGGTGGGGAGGGAATCGGAAATTATTTCGCTGATGTATTGCCCGATATCGGTTTAAAAAGTAATCCCGATCCATCCAGGCCGGCCCTGGGAACTGCCCTACCCTTATGGGGATTCTTTCTTTTCACTGAAATCGCGTGGACTAAAGTCCTGAATAGTTCTATTGGTTACTCAATGGAAGAGGTTAAGAATAGCGACTTGCAATCTGCGAGTGCAGTCAGGCTGGGGCAATATGGTCTGGTTAATCTTTTTGCACGACTGCGCCCGGATTGGCTGGTTGGAATAGAGTATCAGTATGGCCGCCGGGATAATTTCCAGGACCGCTTTCATTCTGTTGGAAATAAGATTCAGTTTTCTGTGAAGATTAATTTTTCCAGCAAGTTCTGATAATTTATTGCATCAATTGTGAACAACCTTTTAATACAAATATCATGATCGACATCATCTCCCGGTTCTTCACTAATCTTCTCGAAAGGACACAAGGACCCATGCACTTCCGGTTTCTCCTGCAGCCGACTATGTCACTAATATTCGCGATTATCGCTGCGGTCCGTGATGCTAAAAAAGGAGTGTCGCCTTATCTCTGGAGAATGATTTCGGAGGGAAGTAAGCGAAAAGTGATTATACGCGAAGGATGGAAAGATGTCGGAAAAATTTTCATTCTGGCGTTAGCGCTCGATGTGATCTACCAGTTGGTGGTGATTTTTAAGTACCATACCGAGGAAGGATTTTATCCACTTGAATCCATCGTAGTAGCTGCTGCTCTAGCTATTATTCCGTATATCTTAATTCGCGGCCCGGTGAACCGGATAGTAAGAAATTTCATTCCTAAAAAAAATACAGACAACCAGGAAGAAAAAAAGCATTAGTACAAAAACAATTTTTTGGTTTTATAATGAGAAATTAAAATGCGAACAAATACTCCATTAGCAACTATACATCAATATATTGATTCCTTTAACCGCGGTGACGCCATCGCTATGGCTGCGACTTTTGCGGTGCCCGGGCAAATACTGGACGGAATGGCGCCTCACGTTTGGCAGGGGCCAACTGCGACCACCGATTGGTACAGAGATGTTTTAGCCGAAGGCCAGGCACACGGAGCCTCTGGATATTTCGTGACTCTTGGCGATCCTTTGCACAACAATGTGACCAACGACAGTGCATATGTGGTCCTGCCAGCTACCATGACGTTCGACGCCAAAGGCATCAAGGTGGTCCAGTCTGGTGCGATTTTCACTGTCGCGTTGCGCAAAACAGCAGATGGGTGGCTTGTCGTCGCATGGGCGTGGGCGAAGGGGGTAAATAAGAGTCAGTAATCATTTTTCTTTCGAAAACACTTTATTAAAGCTGGATAAATTATCGACAAAGACAAAGATGAAATTCAAATGTTAATTCGATTACTACAGGGGTCGCCTGGCGAATGAGGAATTGCCTTTGTTGTGTTTATACCCGACATTTTTCAGGAATTAATTTGCTCTCGGAAAATTTGACTTAATATTTCCTTTAGACGGATAACGCTTGGCACCTTTTTAATGACATTTGTTGCACCCAGTATTAGGCAGCTTTCCGTAATATCATTGTCGCAGATGTTGAATACATATAAATAGGAGTATTCTCCAGCTTTTCCATTTTTCTCATTTCGCGCAGGCATTCCAATCCATTCATTATAGGCATATTGATGTCGAGAAAAATAAAATCAGGACGAAAATTCGGATTTCCTTTTAGCATTCCAATGGCTTCTAATCTGCCAAATGCAAATTCACAACGAAGGGGGATTAGCATCCTGGAAACGGCCTTCTGAAAGAAATTGTGGTCATCGGCGTCGTCATCTACAAGAAAGGAGAGAAACATATTTTCTCTTTGATTTTGGTTGACCAAAAGTGTTTTAATCGAAGCGAAAAGGCCTACCTATAATGCGTTTGTAAAAGAAATGGGATATCAACAGGGAAACAGCGCAGAGAGCGCCGGGTTTATAGCTCTCAGCGCTGTTTCTTCGCTCTTTCTCCACGAGCGAAACTATACCGGACCACAATTGACGCCGCAAGAGAAGCATGAATAATATGGTAAGGTGGCGTGGGTTATTCAAGCGACTATAATCAAAAGCGAACTGCTCGCTGGTTGAAACTTTCCAATGAAGCGAGGAATCAACTTTGTTGAAAATAGTTTGGAGATCCCAGCGAAACGAACGATTTGTTCTCGCAAGAGTTGACCAATCACTACGAATTACATTTAATGTTCGTCTATCCCTATCAGATGTAATGCTAATATGCCCAGTGCGGAGCCCGGATATCGATCTATTATTTGGAAAGTATTCCCATTTTGAGATCATTCTATGCGAATCCAGCTTATCGCTTCTTTAAGATATCCGAATAATATAAAACTTCCTGTCTGCATGGAAGCCTTATTATCAATGCCTTGTACAGCCTTCCCGAGATTTGCCGGTTTCTGGCACATCCAAATCATCAAATGGCAATATACTTGCAAATACTTACGGTCGAAAGGCATGTTTAGTGCAGAAATTAAACCTCCATGAAAAAGATTACTTGTGTAGCCCTATTCTCACTATTGATTAGCACGTTTGCTAAAGCAGGCTCCTGCTCTGCGATTGGAACTGGAAACTGGGAAACTCCTGGCAATTGGACTTGCGGACATGTTCCTGGTGCAGGTGATAACGTGACGATTGGAGCTGGAATCATAATTACAGTGAATGTCAATAACCTGGCAGTTATTGGTGACCTCAGCATTTCGGGAACGCTGGATTTCACGAATGGCGCAAAAATAAATTTGGCAGCGGCCTCCGTCGTAAATATTTTTTTCGGTGGCGCCATCACCGGAGGTAATGGTGGGGCCAAGCTTGTTTTTCCTTCCACTTCGTATTCGGGCCCATTTACAACAACCGGTCCTTACTATTTTAGTAACAGCGGGCAAGGTAACGGTTTGTTACCAGTGATTTTGGCTTCTTTTTATCTGGCACAACAAAATCAGGAAGTCTTTCTTTACTGGACAACAGAAAATGAAGAGAATATAAATTCTTTTGAAATCGAATCGAGCCGGGATGCGAATTCTGACTGGCAGGCCTTACAAGAAGTTCCTCCGATGGCAGGTAATGCGAGCGGTTATTCATATACTTTTATCGATCACAACCAATTGAGTGGAGATAGGTATTATCGTCTAAAGATCATAGACAGGGACGGCAAATATGTTTACAGTAAAGTGTTGTTCATTAGCTCGAGCCAAACAACAACATTCTCCATAAGACCTACGCTGGTAGTTAGTTCATTGAATGTCATTTTGCCCACAACGGGCGCAAGCGTGGTTTCGATTTTCAGTACTTCCGGCTACCTGGTTAAAACATGGACTGCAGGAAGTGAAACTTTCAACATCGATGTTTCAGGTTTGAGTGGAGGGGAATATTTCCTGAGAGCTTCCCAGGGAAAGAACTTGTTCGTCACGAAATTTTTTAAGCAATAATCTTTGGGTTTAGAGGAATGCGAAAGGTCGCTGCTTCGTAGGTCACTCGACCGCTATAATTTTGTACTGCTCCATCAGTAAATCATTTTTCTTACCTCCAGCTACAAAGGGCACTTTGAAAAGCTTCCTTCAACAGAAAGCAACTTAAACAGATGAATTTGTCCAAAGATGTCCTTCAGCAACAAATGAAAGCAGTAATGGGACAAAGATTGTTTGTGCATTGGACTCGGTAAGGCTGCAGTGAGAAAATTCCATCTCGAGCCTTTAAAACCCTTACGCAAAGAAGTAGAACCCGTCTGAATTTTGCACAACCAATACCAGAAATAGTAAAGATATCAATCGCACTCAACAGATGTATTCAAGTCTCCCTCAAAGAAATCAAGGCGATCCCGGGCCAATTCACTATTATTGAAATCCTTTGTAATTTGTCACAATAAGTGAGAAAACAATTCCCTGAGTTTAGGGAAGTCTTCACGTACTCTTACGTTGGAAGGCTGCGATATTTGACTAAATTCATTGATATATGGTCTATGAAATTTCATTAATCGGTTTAACAATCCTCGCCGTCATTAATCTGTGGACTTCCCTACGAAATAGGAATCAATCTGACACACGCTTTAAAGAAAAGCTGACTAAGATTGATTTTGAGTTAGGGAAAGTAGACCCATTGATGAGAGACGAATTTGCCAGAAGCAGGAATGAGAACCAAAAATCGTTTCAGTCAAGCAGGGAGGAATTGTCTAACTCATTTAAGACCCTGGGCGATACGCTCTCAAAAACTGTAACAGATCTTTCGTCTTCTCAAAAAAATCAGTTGGATACATTTTCCAAACAACTGGTTGAATTACACGAGCAACTGGACAAATCTGCAAGAGACAACAGGATTGAACTAAAAAATTCTCTGCAATCTTTCGAAGAAAAATTCACACAAAATGTCAGGGAATTTAACCTGTTGCAAAAACAAAAATTTGACGAGCTTTCAGATAAACAGGAGCAGGTAAAGAATGAGACTGAATCGAAACTAAAAGAAATTCGGGAGACTGTTGAAACCAGGCTACAAAACCTACAGGCAGAAAACAGCAGTAAACTGGAAGAAATGCGAAAAGTAGTGGATGAAAAACTCCATGAAACTGTTGAAAAAAGATTCAATGAGTCTTTCAAACTGATTAGTGAAAGGCTTGAACAAGTTCACAAGGGATTGGGAGAAATGCAAACCCTTGCCTCTGGAGTGGGCGATCTGAAAAAAGTATTGACCAATGTAAAAACAAGGGGAAATCTGGGAGAGATACAACTTCAGACAATCCTCGAGCAGATACTTTCCCCGGAGCAGTATGAACAAAACGGATGGGTTAAAGAAGGAAGCCAGGAAAGAGTTGAATTTGTCATTAAACTCCCTGGCAAAAACAGGGACGACAGGCCGCTTCTGCTTCCAATAGATTCAAAATTTCCAAATGAAGATTATCAACGTCTGGTTGAAGCATATGAAAACATGGCGAACCTTCAACCCAGGGATTTGGAAGCGATTTCGAAACAATTTGAAGCGTCTGTAAAGAAAAATGCGAGAGATATAAAGGAAAAATATATCAATCCCCCAGTTACTACTGATTTTGCCATCATGTTTGTTCCTACCGAAGGCCTTTACGCAGAAGTGCTACGTAGGCCCGGATTATTTGAAATCTTGCAGCGGGATTACAAGGTTACGGTAGTGGGACCAACTAACCTGGTAGCATTTCTAAGTAGTCTCCAAATGGGATTCAAGACGCTTGCTATTGAAAAGCGTTCGAGTGAAGTCTGGGAAGTGCTTGGTGCTGTTAAGACTGAATTTGGCAGCTTTGGAACTATTCTGGAAAAAACGAAAAAGAAGTTGCAGGAAGCTACCAATGTAATCGACCAGGCAGGTGTCCGCTCGAGGGCCATCGAAAGAAAATTGAGGACTGTTCAAGAACTTCCCCAGGAGCAAGCCCTGTCTTTGCTCGGAGAGTCCTTAGAGATTGAAATGGATAATAATTTAATTAATGAAGATGGAGTTGACGAAGAAGGGCAAATCGGGTGAATCTGATTCATGATAAACAAATTCACAGCCATTTTTCGTTTATGCATCTCCGGTAATTCGATACAAGTTTCTATTTGTGGTTGCTGGCAAGGTTCTGCGATCTGATGAGGGACGCAGATTCATATTTTTTCTTTGGGTTTGTTTTCCTTTTTAACTTTGAAATGCTTGTGTTATGATGAGCTTTCTTACTCGATTTTTTTGACTTTTCAGTTTTCTTAGGTTTGTAAGAGGTCTGGACAAAAATTGATTTTTTTGAGGCGATCGGTTTGTGCAACTGCTGTCTGGCACTATCAAGTTTAGCATTTACAAAATCATTCATTTCTTTTTGCAGATCTTCGGAGGCCTTATCAACCACAGCACTCATATCTGTTTTGATGTCTGGATTATTGATTGTTCCGCCGAGTTTCACTAATATGTTGACCGATTCATCCAACTTGACTGGAATCCCTTTTTTAGCAGCGTCTGTTACGACATTTTTTACAAAAGCAGTTCCCTTTTGACCGAGTTCGCTGCGCGGAACCTTCAGGTTAATGTCATATGCCATGGCCTGATCGAAACCATGCGATCCAAACACTTCCATATCAATATCACCCGTATGTACAGGGAAAGCGCCCAAAACTACTTTTCCGCCTTCAAAGGAAAAGTCTGCATGTATATCTTTTAACGAGATATCTTTTAGTTCTTTGATGTCAAGGGTCTGGGAGAGTTTATCGATTGGACCAAAAGCCTTTAGTGATCCTTCTGTCAGAACAATATTTCCATCACCATGTAAGGTTGGGTAGTTTGGTTGCATGTCCTGATCCAGATTGCCGTTAACATTCATACGGGCATTGAATTTACCAGTCATAAACCTGCCAACGGGCATAATTTTCTGCAGCGTGTTAAAGGCTAAAAATGTTTTCTGCATATCGACACCGTTTACATCGTAAGTCATTGCGATTACTGGATTTTGTCTTCCCTCCTTTGTCGAATAGGTTCCGTTGATCAAGATTGTTCCTTCTAAGGCTTCTGCTTTGATTTGTTTGAAATATAAGGTCTCGTCAATTACGGCCATTGTGCCAGAAAGATTATGCATATCCAGGTTGCCATGGTGGAAATTTTCCACTTCGGCTTTGATGTTAAAATTGATGTTGGCAGGTACTTCCAAAGCATAGGGCACAGGAGCGATTTCGTGCAATTTTGCGCTATCCCTGACTGATCCCAACCATTGACTGAGATTGATTTCATCTGCCTTGAGATCGATTGAAGCCTGCAAGGGTTCATTTTTGATTGCATATTCAAAAGCATTACTAAAAGCGCCGGTAGCTTCAAAATGTGTGGTGAGATATGCGCCTTTTAATTCGTTAATCTGAGTATTCTTGGGATTCAGAGTTAGAAGCAGATCGGTCAACACGATCCCATCCGGATAGTCCTTCGAGATATATAAAAAGTCTTTGAGTGAAAAATTACCAGCCGCCGTAAATTTATTCTTCTGTTGTTTACCTAGATCTGAAATATTTCCTTTTGCAGAAATGTTAGCATCGAGCATTCCACTCAGCCTCGTGCCTGATTCCAATTTCATCATTCTTGAAATATTTGCCAGGTTCATTTTACCGGAAAAAGCCATATCAATAAATGGTTTGGATTTTGGATTTTTTAGCAACAAATGAAAATCCAAGGAGTCATTTTCAATTTCAACATGTGCCCTGTGAATATTCACGAGAGTGTGATCCTCTAAGCCATCAGGGTTGTCAATATTTACTGCCAAGTTTAAGTTTTTGAGCGCAATGGGCAGATCAGGATATTGGCAAAAGCCATTTTTCACATCAAGATTCAAATGATAAGCGGGTGAGTGTTTAGAATCATACCTCCCAACTACAAATCCATTCAGCACAACTAGTCCACTTGATTGGAGGCTTTCAAAGTCACGCCGATAAGCGGGAGATAATAATGAGAGCACATTTTTTAATTCTGTGGTGGGCGATCTGAAATTGATATTCATATCATAGCTGCTATCGTTCATCCACTTGAAATAAAAGTCTGAATGCAGCTTCAGTTCGTTGAGGTAAATATCATTGGTAATGAACGTTGCTTCGCGTCTTTTAGGGTCGAACTTAATGGCAAGATCCATTCGCGCTTTTGCGTTGAGGTGGAATGGAATCGAACCACCTTTCATAAATTGGACGGCATCGGCGTTGATCTTTGTTTTCACTGCAAACAACCCGCGGATATGACCAACTTTCCCCTCCTGTTCCAAACCTAATGTCTCTACCTGGATATTCCTGGTTTCATCTTCATATTTTATATATCCATTGTGAATAGCATATTTTTTCAAATCCCATTTCACTGGTTTGCCATCCGTTGCTATTGGGTCTGAGGATTTCTCTGTTTTCAGAATATCCCAGTTGCTGTGTCCGTTCTTAAGAATCAATCCATGTATTCTGGAGTCGCTGATATTAATGGAATAAATACTCAGGCTGTCGGCCATAACAAATTGAAAGGGGTTGCAGGCCAGACCAAGTTGTTTAGCACTTAGCAGGGTATCCCCATCAAATTCCCCCACACCAATGATTTGAAAGTTATTTAGACTTATTGATACATATGGAAAATCGCGCAACCAGGATAGGCCAACATCCGAGAAGCTGACATGCGCTGCTAACTCTTTGTCCAGTCGGGTTTTTACAATACGATTGATGTTGCTTTTGAAAATGTAAAAACCTATAGCAGCAAGCGCAACAAAAGCGAGCAGAATAAGCCCAAACGTTTTTAGGATTTTGTTTTTCATGGTATTGGATTAAACGATGTGAAATGAACCACAATCTTATGCTGGTATCAGGCAAAATAACTGCCAGATTACTAGGATCATCGCCTAATTATACATGATTTATTATTTGCGAGAGTAAGTTGTTCGTAACAAGAAGATTGTCTAAAAAAAAATTTCCAGGACAGTTCATTTTTTGCCAGCAAGTTCTTTCCCAAATTAGGAATACCCAGGATTTTTTTAATGACGAAGAACACCGAGGGCGCGATATCAGCCAGTACCTGACTTGAAACCATATCACCACACCCTGATTTTAAATCCACCATTAAATATGAAGCCGTCTGTTGGCGCCCATATCTCTTTGAATTGCGGATTTCGTATCGTTCCCGTATAAATAGATTCATATTTAGTTTGCCGGGTGTCGGTAAAATTTTCAGCATTTACAAAAAGACTGAAATGTTTAAAGCTGTATTCGGCCGACATACCCATAACCCAAAAATTGGGTCTTGTCTGTCCATTGCTAAGCAACTGTTCTCCCGTATAGAATAGTTCGTATCCCACTCTTAATTTTCCTTCGATTTCGTAGGATAAAGTTACATAGAGGCGGTCCTTTGCCGTCAGAGGATTGAGGCTGTCAGTATTATTATAGTGTCTTCTTGCATCAGTAAAAGTATAGCCTACATACACTGAAATATCGTCGAGGTCCAGTTTCAGATTTGTCTCTGATCCCTTGCTGTCGAGATAACCGTCGGCATTATAAAATTCAAAGTTCCCGTCCGGGAGCGGCGCTTCACTCAGGACTAAGGGGCTTTTCAAACGTGTGTAGAAAAAAAGTTGATTGACAGAAACTGAGGCTTCGTCAGAAATTCTTTTTCTGAAATTGAAATCGATATTCGCACCGACCGATCTTTCGGGGCTAACTTTGGATAAATCCAGGGGCTCAATATTTTGGTACCCCTTTTCTTCTGCTTCTTCTGAAAATATGGAGGGAGTTTTGTACCCCAGACCCCCTCCAATGCGCGTCGTGAACAGCGTCGAGATTTTATACATAGCAGAAATCCTTGGCAGAAAAAAATAATTTTGTCGGTCTGTTCCATCTATCCTAAGGCCACTTTCCAGGATAATCTTCTCGGAAACTTTAAAATTGTTCTGAACGAATGTCCCGAGAGTAGTAAGACTACTATTGAGGGGATAGGCCGTAACGTTAGTTTGTGTAAAATTGTCGGTCCAAACATTCCCGCCTACAATCCATTCCGATCGTTTATTTTGCAATAGGTAACTTAACTCACTGAAGCTGGATACCTGCTTGCCAGAAAATAAATAGCCTGGTTTTGTTATCGTTCGGTCGAAATAACCGATGCTGTTTTTGAAATTAAGGATTTTATCCCCTGAGAATTTCTTTTCAAACTGTAATTGGGTAGACAACCTGGTTGAAAGGTTCTTTTCGAAGTAGGAGTGAGTACTATCGTTCTTATGTTGAATTAACCGCATGTCTCCCCCCAACCGATTTTCGAAATTTGCGTTTGCTCCGAGTGAAACCGTCGTCGAATTGTTGACGTAGTAGAAGACCTTGGGGTTAATCGTAAACCTGCTAAATTTGGGAATATCAGATAAGCCATCTTTGTCGACATCATAAGCTGCCTGCCAGTTCTGCGCTGAATAAAGTGTGATGCCAATTTTTTTGAATTTCTGAGCATAAAATCCACTTACATCACCTGCGTTAGTTTGGTTCCCGTTAACGAGGAATGATAACTCCTTTTTTCCGGTTGGTACTTTGGAAACGAAATTTACCAATCCAGCAATTGCTCCTCCTCCGTAGAGCGTGGATGAGGCTCCCTTAATCACTTCTACTCTTTTCAGGTCAAGTGGAGGAATTTGAATAATACTCAGTCCGGTTGAATATCCGGTATACAATGGAAATCCATCCTTTAACAGCAAGGTATATTTTCCATCAAGTCCCTGTATGCGGATGCTTGAATTTGCAGATGTGGCCGAAGTCTGCTGTGCCTGAATGCCCGTACTTTCAGACAATATCATTCTTACATTGCCTGGATTACTCACAGATTGTTCTTCAAGTTCTTCTCCGGAGATGGTTTCTATCCTGGTGGGAATATTGCCTATTGTCCTGCTGCTTCTGGTGGCAGACACGACCACTTCACCAAGTTCACCTTCTTTAGGTTGCAAAAAAACAGTTCTGATTGAAGTGTCTGACAGCGGGAAAACTAAACTGTCATAGGTTTCTTTGTAGCCAACATGCCTAATAATAATTACTTGCTTTCCATCTGGAATGTTTTTCAAAGTCATCGTTCCATTGTCGTCTGCTATTGCCGCGATATTAATACCACGGACCAGAACCGTTGTACTTACCAAAGGTTCCAGCGACCGTGCGTCCTTGATACGAACCCGTAATGTGTGTTGTGCGTAACCGCAAACTGAGACACTTGACGCAACGAAAAACAAAAAGAAATTTCTAAGATTCGATGCGAATTGCCTGAAGGAATTTTTATGTAGAGAACGCAGTTTGAATTCCGGGTAGAATTGCCATAAAACGCGGACAATCATCTTCATCGTCCGCAAGATACCTCTAGATTCTGAAGATTTTTGGAAGCATTAACTCTTCGTCTAAATGACCGGTGAGCCCGGTAAAATCGAAGACTGGCAAACAATTCGGGTCCTCTCGGCAGCAAAAAAAAACTTGCGCAAGTGATTACTTGCATTTACTTTTGCAAGTAATCACTTGCATGTTATAATAACGGCAGGCATAAGCAATTAAATACTGCTTGTAATTATTTATTGTGTCATGTACCAACCATATCCGGTTTTTGTCATCATTCAGACTGTCCTCATCAGCCAGGTTTATTGGTGTGTGCAACCTACTCGCCGCACTCTTAGTTTTCTACGCCACGACTGCGCGGGCAGAAATTAAAACCCCGCCGTCCCGACTGCTCAGCGTCATTCCATTCCGAGTACTTAGTGGGGGCATAATCGTTATCAAATCAAAAGTTGGCGACTTTCCTGATTCGCTGAATTTCATTTTTGACACGGGAAGTGATGGCATCTCCCTTGATTCAACCACTTGCGAAAGATTGCATATTTCCACACAGTTGTCCGATCGAAAAATACGTAGTATCTCGGGCATAAGCCTTGTAAGGTTCGTTCCCAATACAGTCTTGCGCATGCCTGATCTCAATATCGACAGCCTTAATTTTTATGTGAATGATTTTAGCATACTCACGAGTGTGTATGGAGAAAATATCGACGGCATTATTGGGTATAGTTTTTTTAGCAAGTTCATTGTTAAGATTGACTATGACAGCTTAAAAATTTATGTGTATTCGAGAGGTTCAATAAAATATCCCAAAGGGGGCTATCTCACGCACCCGTTCATCGTGAACCTTCCTGTTGAATCGGCAAAAGTGAAGGAAAATGCGGATATCACGGCCAGGTTCTATTTCGATACAGGGGCGGGCCTATGTTTATTACTGTCTAATGATTTTATTAGCGACAGTGCACTGTTTAACATTAAGAAAAAGAAACCCGTAGAGACCCTCGCGCTTGGAGTGGGAGGGAAAAAGAGCTTACGGCAAACGACAGTCAAGGATTTTAAGTTCGGCCCATTTCATTTTCGAAACGTACCTGCTTATATTTTTGACGATGAGTACAACATCACGTCATACCCTTCACTAGCCGGTCTTATCGGAAACGATTTGCTGGATAGATTCAATGTGATATTGAATTATGGACGCAGAGAAATTTATATGACACCCAATTCTCATTACCGTGATCTTTTTGATTATTCATACACAGGCCTTGGCATTTATTGGATTGGTGGCGACGTACGTGTATCTGACGTAATAAAAGATTCACCGGCTGAAAAGGCTGGTTTTAAAACAGACGACATCATAATTGGTGTTGCTAATAATTTTTCCGGAAATATCCAGGATTACAAGAATCTTCTTCAAAGAACCGGCGAAAAAATAAAAGTCGTTGTCAGGCGGGAGAATAAGTTGCTTGAGTTTAAGCTGAAGGTGAATAGTATTTTTTGAAACGCGCTTCGCGAATTGCAGCCACTGCTCGTCTGAGATTTTGTTTAAACACTTAGAAAGGGAGATGGTACGAAGGCGCCCAGATTATAAGTGTAGCACAATAGTGCGATTAATTTTAATACTTGGGAGGGGATTTTTCCATATTCCTGGAAAGAGGAAAATTCGGATAGCGGTCAGTGCTCGACAAACTGCATTTGGATAATTCTTTTTTGCCGGCTTCTTCACTGATTACTTTCAGCTTAGTCCTGGCATATAACCATCCCATTTTGGCGTCCTCTTCTATATGATATACTTTTCCTGAATGAAGCCATAGATTAAGATGAAACTCGTTTTCAGCCCGGGATGAAAAATTATGATCACCGGCATCCAGAATCGTATAAAGAAACGCTTTAGTAGGTAGCCAGCCAACCTGGAAACTGTCCACGTTCTATTCGCATAGGGAGGCAAATCCATAGATGCTCGGTCTGAGAAATACACCACGGTTTTCCCGGAATCCGGAATAATATTCTTCACATCCTTGTAATTTGTCCTGGTTGCCTCTTGTAAATCTGGAATCTCGTAGGTGCTGTCGTTACCCCTGAAGGTGGCGTGGCTTTTTGTGCGATTAGGCTGGTGCAGCAAATAGTCTGGCTTAAAACCAAAAGGGTTCTAACGGTCATGGTCTTGGTAGGGGCTTAAGGGTGCGATCAAATATAATTTGCGTCTTTACAATTCCAATAGGCTGCTTCTTGGAATTTCTCTGATGGACTTTTTTTAACCTCACAAAGCAAGCAGAGGACACAAAGAATCGAGGCAACCAAATTTTGTGAGTGTCTCCGTGCTTCTTTGAGGTAAAAAGAAAACTTAAAAGTGGAGCTCGCTCGATATCGTAAACGAAAATTATTTAATTTGGAAGATATCGACTGACCTGAGCTTACCAAAAGAAACTTCTATGATAAAAAATTATCTTAAAACCGCCGTTCGCAATCTGTGGAAGCATAAATCATTTTCTTTCATAAACATTATCGGCTTAACCATTGGCCTAACAAGTTTCATCCTGATTGCATTGTTTATTTTTGATGAACTTACGTTTGACCGGCTCCATAGGAACGCGGATAATATTTACCGGATAGTTGAAAGCAAGACATCTGCTGAGGGTAAAACTACCAGGAGATCCGGCACAGGATTTCAGGTTTCTGCCAGGGCAAAGGCTGCTTTTCCTGAAATTCAGGACGTGGCTCGTATTTCGACATATTGGCGTGCCGACATTACAACCGCAGATGATAGAGCAAATGTTTTCCACGAGTATTTTATTGCTGCCAATCCCGGCTTCCTGAACATTTTCAGCTTCCCCTTGATATATGGCGACCGAAGCAGTGCATTAACGGAGCCGAAGTCGGTTGTTCTTACAGAAGAATCAGCAAGGAAGTTTTTTGGGACTTCCAACGCAGTTGGAAAATTATTACTCTTCGACAATGACTCTGTTCCATATAAGGTAACGGGAGTTTTGAAAAACTTCCCTGCTAATTCGAGCATTTCTTTTAATCTGCTCGTGTCGGAATCTTCTATTCTGAACAACTCAAATGCGAAAGAATTTATTGCCAACGACTGGAGCTCAGGTGCATTCTCCACTTATCTCTTACTTAAAGAAAACGCTGACGTTCCTGCTCTGGATGACAAATTGGATAATCTTATTGCTGCAAATCACAATGCAGAACCTGGCGTTAAAACCAGTGTTCAATTACAGGCTTTGAAAAATGTGCATTTTTATTCGAACGACATTGAAGGTAATTCCGGTAAGAAGGGAAATATTTCCTACGTATATGTTTTCCTCATCGTTGCCTGCTTCATAATTTTTATTGCTTGCATCAATTACATGAACCTTTCTACCGCCCGATTTACGAACAGGGGAAAGGAAATCGCTGTACGCAAAGTTGCCGGCGCATCGAGGTCGACAATCATCAAGCAATTTCTTGTTGAAGTATTGCTCGTAACTATTCTTTCCGTTCTTCTTTCCATTGCACTTGTAAATTTCCTATTACCGGCATTTAACGCATTCACGGAAAAACACCTCACCCTTAACATACACACTGACTACCGGATATGGGCAGGTATTTTTCTGACAATAGCCATCGTTACTTTGTTAGCGGGTCTTTATCCCGCCTTGTTTCAATCACGTCTCAATCCCTTGTCGTTGTTGAAGACCAAAATTCAATTAGGGCGAGGTAATATTTCTTTAAGGCGCTCGCTGGTTGTATTCCAGTTTATGATCTCCATCGTTCTTATTGCAGCCACTATCATTATTTACGAGCAAATGCAATTTGTAAATAAGAAAGACATGGGTTTTGATAAAGATAAACTAGTAGTGATTGATATCAACAGTGGCAAAGTGCGCCGGGCTGCAGCAACAATAAAAGATGAATTTACAAAGATGCCCCAGGTCAGATCGGTTGCTATGTCGTCGAGAGTTCCCGGCGAATGGAAAACCATTCCCTCTGTAAAGGTAAATGCTGACAAAGGTAACCCGACAAATGGAAAGGACATGTATTTCTTTGGTGTGGATGGTCAGTTTCTCTCGACCTATAATATTAAGTTATTAAAAGGTAGAAACTTCTTCTCATCAGGCAACGCAGATTCTTCGGCCGTGCTCATTAATGAAGCTGCTGCAAAAGAGCTTGGCATAACGGATGTCCTGGGTCAGCCTTTAACGATTCTATCTGCCAAATTCGGTGGCGATACTCGTTCCGAGCTTGAAAAGCCTTTTACTGTAACAGTTGCAGGCATTGTGAAAGATTTCAATTTTCAGTCCCTGCACGAGCCGCTTGCCCCCATGGTGATCGGATTTGAAAAAACCTTCGGTATTAGTTTTGGTTACTTTACTGTGAAACTGACGGGTGCCGATATCGATGCAACACTAAAAAAATTGAATGCTGTTCTGCGAAGTGTAGACCAGGAACATCTCTTCGAGTATCACTTTTTGGACAAACAATGGGACTTGCTTTATCGGCAAGACAAGATAAGGCAAACCATTTTTCTTGGGCTCTCCCTACTTGCCATTTTCATTGCGGCATTAGGATTGTTAGGTCTTACCATTTATGCGGCCGAACAACGTGTAAAAGAAATCGGTATACGCAAGGTATTGGGAGCAAGCGTCAGTGGTATCGTGTTAATGCTTTCAAAAGATTTTTTAAAGCTGGTGCTGATCGCTGCCTTAATTGCAATTCCGGTTGCATGGTTCTTCATGAACAAATGGCTCGAAGATTTTGCTTACCGGATAAATATCAACTGGGGTGTTTTTGTTTTGTCTACCCTGGCGGCAATTATAATTGCTATGGCAACGATCTGTTTGCAGGTCGTAAGGGCTGCCATTGCAAATCCTGTAGAAAGCCTCCGCAATGAATAACTTCGGTTATTAAAAAGCGTTTGAGATCGGGGCGAATGCTGGATTTCGCGGCATTCGACTTCTTCCAAATTAAATAATTTTCTTTTATGCCGTTATACAAGCTCTACCAGCGAGCATTTATTTTTGACCATATGGGTAAACGGCATTCACAAAGTGGAGAAACCTGAAGAAAGAAATTCTTGTTTGATTGATATTTACTTCTATCTTTAAGACGGATGGGGCCGGCTCGGATGAGGCGGCCCGCGCTACAGACGAGAAGAACGACCCTGACGATCCTTAAACCCATTTGCATACCATAAATCTCCATGGTACCCCATGGATACCCAGGCTCTGACATGTATTACATACTTTACGGATTTCTGTACCTTGTTTCACTCCTGCCCATGCGCGTGCTTTATTTGCTTTCGGACTTTATTTATTTGATTTTATATTACGGCTTCGGTTATCGCAGGATAGTGGTGATGGATAATTTGCGCCATGCTTTCCCTGAAAAACCGGAGGCGGAGCTCGTCCGGATTTCGAAGAAATTTTATCATAATTTCATCGATTCTTTTGTCGAAGTGATCAAGCTTGTATCTGCCAGCGAGTCCTGGTTGAAAAAACGATTTACTGTAGACGCTCAGGTGTTGGATGAATTATATTCAACCGGCAAAAGCTGCCAGATGCATTTGGGCCATACTTTCAATTGGGAGTGGGGGCAGATTGCAGTATCGGGTTTGACAAAATACAAGATACTGGTTGTATATATGCCCATCGGCAATAAGGTTTTCGAAAAATTGTTCTACAAGCTTCGAACGCGCAGCGGCAATTCATTTTTGGCCGCTCCTCGAATGAAGGAAGCCATTATCCCATTTCTCCCATCTCAATACCTGCTTGGGTTAGTCGCTGACCAGTGTCCAGGTAATATGCAGACCTCTTATTGGATTGATTTCCTCGGTCGCCCGGCGCCTTTTGCCAGCGGGCCCGAAAAAGGTGCGCGCAACGGGCATCTGCCGGTGGTTTTTGCTACCATTCATAAACTCCGGCGCGGTCATTATCATGGCACGATGCACCTGGCCTGTATGGATGCAGCAACATTGCCGGAAGGGGAACTAACACAGAAGTACGTACGATACCTGGAATCTGTGATACGTCAACATCCCGATATGTGGTTGTGGAGTCATCGGAGATGGAAGCATGCATGGAAGGACGAGTATGCATCGATGAAAATCGATGAACCGGGAAGAGCCTCGGCATGATTTGATTCGGAAATATGTAACGAATATCTATTGTATGATTTAACTGCCATTTGATTTGCCCACGTCACATTGTTTTCATTTGCGATTCTTTAATTTTGCAATAGCTACTAACTATCATCAATAATTGACAAGTTCCTTCTGGATTTAATCCAGGCCCAGGAGATAAGGGAAGGTCAGTCTTTGAGTCTATCAGCAAGCACTTTAATCAATCATTTACAAGAGAGGGTTTCAATTCTGACATGGACATGAGCAGCTATATTTTGGATCATGAACAGACAGATGCCCCGCATCACACGGAATGACGGTTGAGCCTGGATTCAGATTCATGCATTAGTATCCCCTCGATTATAGTTCAGCACCTTTCTGCATTTTCCTTAGACTCCCAACCAATTGGAATCGACTTTTGTCCATTTGATGGCTTGGGATTGAAATATTAAATCCTTTTGAATGATGCGTTGACAGCGACAAAGTAATCTAATTGCAGCCATTGCGTCTTCCGATCTTGAAATTGTTACACTAGATTTTGAATTGAAATTCATAGATTTAGCCAGGTAAAACGATATGGACCACCTGATCCTGATGTCATGTTTAGAAAGAAAATTATTTGAAACGAGTGTCCGGATTTCAAGCCATTCATTGTCTTTAGCTGGGAGATGTTATTATTTGTATTCAAAATCACCTGATATGGTCGGCCAAATTATGATTGCAAAAAACGGCAGAAGTTTGTTAGTAGCCATCTGCATCACTTTTATTTCTTTGCAGAATTTTGCTCAGGAGTCAGCAGGCTGGCAACTTGAACAAATGCCCGACAGTCTTGAATTTCAATACGCGTTAAGTTCGCTCCCGCCGCATCTTAGGGAAAATGCAACGGTATATTTGCTTGATCCGAAAAAGGGCTATTATGTAGCACGCAAAGGGACGAACGGCTTCTGTGCTTATGTAAATCGTACTGAATGGGAAAGAGGCGAATTTGTGCAGGATATTTATGCGCCGCTCGGATTTGATTCATTAGGTTCAAAAACACTTTTGCCAATATTTCTTGAAGTTGGCAACATGAGGGCTTCAGGAAAATACAGTCCTCAGCAGTTACAGGATATTGTTGTACAACGAGTGAAAGACGGGACTTATAAGGCACCGCCAAGAGCCGGCATTTGCTACATGTTGTCGCCTTTGTTTCGCACCCGAACCGACCAGGGAATCGTGAGTATTGTAATGCCTCATTACATGATTTATGCCCCGTTTACTGAGGACTCAGATATCGGCGGTGGCTGGGTAACCGGCGGCCATCAGCCTTTTGTTGCCAGCACTGGTCCGGTTTTAGACAAGGCACATTCTATTTTTAATTATATAATTATCGCGGCAGGCGAAACTGAAAAGGCAAAGATTATAGAAGAAAATAAGGATTTACTGGAAAAACTTGGCGCATATAAATCCTTTTTGAAAGCTGAAACAAGTACTGCGGAACATCATCATAATAATTGACCCATCTTTAGAAGGTAAAGGCTGGAAATTTTAAATCCGTTCCTGGAAGGTTAAATCTTCTCCTTCATGTTTTTTCCTTCTACGTCCACCCTCAGGCTGTCATTCTGAGTGCAGCATCTCAGTAAAGATGATGCATAACTGTATATTCTTTCTCATAAGGCTCCTGTTTCAAAGAAGCTATTCATAAATTATAATCGCATGCTCTTTTCGATTAATTCGTTTAGGCATTTCCGATCGAGCATTCGTCCGAAAGAGGTGATTGCGGGCCAGCGGTTCTAATAACAATAAGAATATTTATTTTTGGACACGCTTTGACGAAACTTCGGGGTCCTATATGGAAGAAAGAGACGCAATAGAAGAAACCAACAATAGTGCATTCGGACCGTTGCTATTAGATGTCGGCATTTCCCTGCTAAAGGCTGGAGCAAGCGCTAGTCGGATAAAAATTGTATTGTCAAGGTTGGCGGAAGTGTATCATTACGTACCTCACATCACCATTGGATCAAGCGTCATATCGCTTGTTTTAGACGATAGTGACGGCAATATGATGTTCAATCGTAGTCGCAGCACGCCCGTGCACGGAATTGATTTTAATGTAATTTCAACTATCAGCAGGTTAAGTATTGCGGCGGAAGAAAAAAAAATGACCCTTCAGGAATTGGAGAAGGAGCTAATTAAATCTCAGTCACCCCAGCGATATCCCCGCATCATCACACTTTGTTTTGTAGGTCTCGCCGGTGCAGCCTTCTGTTATACTTTTGGAGGTAGTTATACTGAAATGTTGATCACCTTTGGCGCAACCTTTTGTGGACTATTTGTCAAGCAGCAATTGACAAAATCAAATTTCAACTCTTATCTCTGCACTTATGTGGCAGCAACAACAGCTTCATTTTTTGTTGGCCTTTTTCACGCCACGGGATTGGTCGTTTCACCTATAGATGCGTTCTCAGCATGCGTTCTTTTCCTGATTCCGGGCGTCTTGTTAATTAATTCTTTCATCGATCTCATTGACGGAAATACTATAAATGGAATAGTGAGGCTTGTCAATGCTTTGATACATATACTTGCGATCGCAATAGGTTTATTCACAACAATTGGCATTTTAAACTTGAAAGGCTAATGGCGGAATGGATAAATATTTTGTTTAAGGCTTTTTTCTGCGGCTGTGCTGCCCTCGGGTTTGCCATACTTTTCAATGTGCAAAGAAAAAATCTCGCCATTGTGTGGATTGGTGGCGTTATTGTGGGCCTGGTAAAATTCAGCGTGCTACAATATTTTTCAGCTTCTATCATATTTGCTTCATTTTTGGCATCTCTGACACTCGGCATCTATAGTTTAATCACTGCACAAAGACGCCAGGAACCTCTAATTATCTTTGCTATACCGTCAGTCATCCCTCTTGTTCCGGGAGTGTTTGCATACCGAACTATGTTTGGACTGATAGAACTTACCAGAAGCGTGGGCCCCGACTTTTCCCGCACACTTTCGGAAACAGTACACAATAGCGTATTGACACTTTTTATAGTGATGGCATTCTCCATCGGAATAGTCATCCCCTACCTGATCGGAAAAGATCTTCTAAATAAAGCCACTTAGAGAAATCTGTTGACCGATAAAGTATTTTTGTACTCCGGGCCCACTGACACTTTAGACTTTGCTCTACTTTATTGCAACAGCCACAAATTTCCACTTTCAATATTGCCATTCGATATTGTCAAAGATCTTCATGAGTCTAAAGGTCCTTTGTAACCTTTGTCAGCAATTCTTTTTCTTTGAAAACTAATACGTAATTTCAAAATTACATGACTAAAAAACGCAGGGACTTTCTAAAAATTTCAGGACTGGCTGGCTTGGCTATTACCGGATCCGACATGATTAGCGGATTTGGATCCGACAAACCAGGAACCGGGAATTTAGACAGCAACCCCTCGGTAGCAAATACGAAAGATCCTGATGAAAAAAATTCCGGTGATGAATCCTTAAGTGTGATTGGCTTATATGGACCCTGGGCGGCCTCACTGACGGAAAATAAATTACCCTCGTTATCTTTCAGAAGCGCGCAAGGGTCAGACGCTGCAATTTGGAGAGACCAGGCAAGGAAGCGTGTTATTGAAAGACTTTCTATACCGGATTTAGGGAAGATGCCCGATGTGAAATTGATTAAGAAATACGAATACGATGGTTTACAAATTGAGGAATTGAGTTGGCAGCTTCCTTATGGCCGGCCCACTCAAGCCATCTTACTTAAACCATTAAACGCAAAAGAGCCCCTTCCTGCCATTCTCGCTTTCCATGATCATAGCGGAGATAAATATTTTGGCAGGCAAAAAATCACGAGAACTGTCAACCAGCATCCGCTGATGGAAGCCCATCAAAAGCAATATTACTCCGGCCATGCCTGGGCCAATGAAATCGCAAAAAGGGGATATGTTGTGCTGGTACCAGATGCTTTTCCTTTTGGGAGCAGAAGAGTCATGATGCAGGATGTTCCCCCAAAAATGCGCCAGGAACTTAATGATGAAGATCCAGATAACCCGGTTAATATACATGCCTACAATAAATGGGCAGGGGAACATGAACATATCATGGCTAAATCATTATTTAGCGCCGGCACAACATGGCCTGCCGTGTTTTTTGCAGAAGATCAAAAGGCACTTGACATATTAAGTGCAAGAAAAGATGTGGATCCACTTAGGATAGGATGTGCAGGACTATCGGGGGGAGGCATGCGAACGGTCTTCATGGGCGGCCTCGACCCAAGGATCCAGTGTGCTATTAGTGTGGGATTCATGACGACATGGAAGGATTTTCTTCTCCATAAATCGATCAATCATACCTGGATGGTCTACGTGCCGCTTCTGCCCAATGAACTCGACTTTCCTGAAATTCTGAGTCTCCGGGTTCCCCTTCCGACACTTGTATTGAATGACGAGGACGACGATTTATATACCCTTTCAGAAATGAAACATGCGGACCGGATTCTTGCTGAAGTCTATCATAAAGCAGGTGCGGATGACCGCTATAAATGTTCTTATTTTCCGGGACCGCATAAGTTTGATGCAAAGATGCAGGAGGAGGCTTTTGAGTGGTTTGATAAGTGGCTGAAGACCTGAGCTATAAATATTATCAGCTCGGTCTGGATAACCACCATAATGCTTACCATTCACTTTCATTAGCTTCGCAATCTATTCAGCCTGTTTCTTCCTTAAAAAAACACCACCTGATATGCCATCGAAAATGAGTTGTAGTTATAGCCACGGGTAGCAAATGCACCTGCACTGACTTGCAGTTTAATGGATTGTCCCCTGGCAATAGGTAAAGACCATGTACCTCCGATCCGCCAATTATCAAATGAAATGCTTGTCTTGGAATTATTGACATAGGTTACACCGCCCTTGAAAAGTGTTGTATTGAGGCTTACCCACATCTGGTTTTTAAAATAGTAGCAGGCGTGAGCCTGTATGCTGAAGACAGGATGTTGGCTTCGAATTTTGCCACCGAGATAATTGTTGTTCTTTGTATAAAACCACACTCCCGTATAAGCTTCCAGGTAAAAGCGCTCAAACCTTTTTGAAACGCCGATTTCAGGCTTGATTCCCCAACGATTGTTGCCCAGATTAATATATTTGGAATTGTCATATTGTCCCGTGGGCATGCTTATCACAATGCTTGCTCCTACAATAGTTTTTTGTTCAAAATGCACAAATTGTTGTTTATCCTGAAGGGGGGAACCTATCAGATTCATACCGAATCTCAGTTGGGCATCATCGAATCCTGCACGGACGCCGCTTGTATCATGACCATTCACAGTCAAATTGCCGGACAAGAATGTGTAAGGAACTGCGACTGCAATTCGAGATAATTTACCGGCCAATCCGAAAGTTCGAACGTATCCCAGTACAGCTGTCTGTGCTGTTATGCTGAAATCGGCGATGGGTAATGTAGGGTCACTCACGACATTGCCAGATGACACTCCATAAGCCAATCCCAGTGCGTTCATGTTTTTTGGTAAGGAAGCGTAACGCCTGGGATCCAATTCCTGACCTTTTAGCGTCAGACTGATGGACATAATAATGTTAAAAAAGCAAACTGCCTTTTTCATTTTCTTAAGCTGCCTATTTTTGTAGCAAAGAGCCTTCAGGCTCGAAAATGGTTAGATGCTCCTGGTACCAATTTAGTTTATTTAAAATACTTAAGGCGCCTCCCATTCTCGAAATTAATGCCCGTGTATCTTGATCACTGTAACAAGGACGGGGGGCAATTGAATTGAAACTACATAGATATGGCGTAACAGGACTTAGATTTGCTACCTAATTGAATAAGGAAAAGGGCTGTTCTCTATATCCCTTGTTTGAAAAATTGAAATAAAAATGAAAAGTGCAGGATTGATTTTTTGTTTGATACTATTTTATACAGCCACGGTTTTCGGCCAGGTTTATAAGGCACAGATTGATTCAGTCATCCTTCCATCAATATCAGGCGGACATTACCAGGCTGAATTTAATTTGGATGCTCCTTTAGATGCTTCAAAATGGGAAAAAGTGCAGAAAGGAATGCACGTTGCATTCGGAACGTCAGATGAAAAGTATTTCAGAACTGAAGTTCCTGACATCAATGAAAATAGCGCTTCCTGGGAAGCTACCGGTTGGAAAGGGGAGAGATTGAATGCACAGATCGTATTCTGGTCTGTTGATACCCTAAACCAACTCCACTTAACCTTACATGATCTCCTAGGTGACAACGGAAAACTGCTAAGCAAAAGCAATATTGAACCCAACCTGGTATACTATGTGCTGTCTAATTATCCTTACAATTCAAAAGGTTTTGATTGTGGGCCATCACCGTACAAGAACGGATACCTGATGCCTGACAGGTTTGATTCACTGCGTGCTTCCGACCGGTTTGATCTGCCAGCTAAAACAGTGAGGCAAGTTTGGTTATCATGCAATATTCCATCCAATGCTGAGCCAGGAATATACAGTGGCAATGTTGACGTGGAGTCTGGAAGAGAACGCAAGACCTTGAAAATTCAGATCAGGGTACAAGATCAATTATTACCCAAACCACACGATTGGAAATACCGGCTCGATTTATGGCAGAACCCATGGGTCATTGCTGAATATTATCATGTAAAACCGTGGAGCGAAGAACACAAGGCTTTGCTGAAAAAGCATCTTCGGTTATATGCGGATGCTGGGGGTACATATATTACTACTTATGGCGTGCATTCACCGTGGGCTGGTAACGAATATGTAGTGGAGGGGGGAATGATTGAGTGGATTAAAGAGAAAGACAATACCTGGAAATTCGACTATACTATTTTCGATCAGTACGTGGAATTGGCTATGAGCATGGGCATTGACAAAGCAATAACGATATATACACCTGTGCCATGGGGTTACAGATTTCGTTATTTAACTGAAAATACCGGCCAATACGAATATGCGTCGTGGTCACCCACATCAGAAGAGTTCAAAAGCGTATGGAGAGCCTTTTTAGATGACCTGAAGATTCATCTTGAAAAGAAAGGATGGTTCGACAAAACTTATCTCGGCATTAACGAAAATCCTATGGACCAGGTGTTGGCTGCTATTAAAGTGATCAAAGCACATTCAAATAAATGGAAGATCACTTATGCCGGTAACTGGCATCCTGAACTCGATTCGTTGTTGGATGATTACTGCTTCCTGTATAGTAAAGAAGCAAGCGTGAGAGATACAAAAGCCAGAGCCGCAAAAGGATTCACGACGACCTATTATGTATGCTGCAATCCTGATAAGCCGAATAATTTTGTTTTTTCTCCACCCGTTGAAGGCAGGTGGATCAGCTGGTACTCCATGGCGCATGGCTACAGCGGTTTTTTGCGTTGGGCGTATGATGCCTGGCCAGCCGACCCGGTTAGAGATGCGCGTTATGGATCCTGGGCGGCAGGAGATTGTTATCTGGTCTACCCCGGTGGCAATAGCAGTATAAGATTTGAGAAACTGAGAGAAGGAATTGTAGATTATGAGAAGATCAGGATATTGAAAGAGAAAGCAGCAAAATCGACCGACAAGAATGTTCAGAATTTGATGCAGCAATTGAATCAGCACTTGGAAACCTTAGTGACGGAAAAAGAGTTTAATACGGAGAAAATTACCAGGGATGTAGAGAAGGGTACAAAGCTGGTAGAGGAATTAAGCGACAGATTAGCACAGGCAGATGCCGGCAGTCGTTTTGCTAAAGAATAATTGGGGAAACTACCTCAATACAGCTTGAAATGCCCAAAATTTCGGGGCACAACTACTTTGTCGTTTCTGAAACATCAAACATGCATCAATTATTGAGTAAGATCCTGGGCAAGTGTGCAGACTTTTATTATTGAAATTCATTTGCTATTTTTAGTATACACCAATCCCCAAAAATCATGAATTTCTTTGACAGGCTCTCCAATGGCTGGACGCTTTCGATGAACAGTCTAAAAGTTCTGAAGGAAAATAAACAGCTGATTATTTTCCCGATATTGTCTGGCATTTCAATGGTATTAATTATCGGTTCATTTCTGTTTTTTCTTTTTGCTTCTACTGGTTGGGATATCGACTATTTACAAAATGAAAGTAAGTTCGAGTACTATTTATTCGGCTTTCTTTTTTACCTGGTTAACTACTTTGTTGTCGTATTTTTTAATACAGCCCTCATTCAATGCACCCGCGACTATTTTAATGGCGAGACTCCTTCTGTAAAAAAGGGTCTTCAATTTAGTTTATCCCGGTTAGGGGCGATTTTTACCTGGGCGGTTTTCGCAGCCTCCGTCGGTTTAATTCTAAGGACGATTCAGGAAAATGTTGGCGCATTGGGTAAGATCATTACGGGCATCTTTGGAATTGTCTGGAGCATCGCGACTTTTTTCGTTGTACCAATCATAGCTTATGAAAACCTGAATCCGATTCAAGCTGTCAAGAGGTCATCAAAAATGATGAGAGACAAATGGGGAGAAAGTTTGGGTGCTGGTTTCAGTTTTGGACTTTTGCGACTAGTTGCGATATTAATAATTTGCCTTCCGCTTTTCCTGGTCGGTCTGATTTTTTCACCTGAAGTTGGAATCGTCCTGGTATGCCTCGGAGTTTTCTTCGTTATGGCAGTTTCAAGCGCGGCAAGTACGATTTTCATTAGCGCGGTTTACCATAACATAAATGGCGATCCCGTGGCTCATTTTAATGATAAATTTGCTGACAATTTGTTCCAACCAAAAAAATAGAGATAAGAAGTTGCCTGAAGCCTGAGAGGCTGGCATTCATCTGATTAAAAAAGGCCGCAAAAGCGGCCTTTGAAAATTTACATATAGGGATTACCGTTATTTCAAAAGGCCTTGTAAGAAAATTTTTGCCCACCAACGGATGCTTCTGCCATGAGTCCACCGATATCCTGAGTAAATACTGCAACGCCATCGGTGTATTTTGCATTTTTAGAGACGCCCGATTTGACTGCAACAGCGGATACCTGGCCGCTGAACTCTACTTTGTTTGCTTTGAGGCGGTTCAGCGCTTCTTCGTTTTCAAAAAATATTACTTCCCGATATGCCTGGCCACCTATTTGTGCGCCGACAGTTACTCCGCCCACCTTGGCCATGCCGATTTCTTTACCTTTTTCATATACCGTCCCCGCTCCGCCAGAGCCGCCTACTATGAAACCTCCCTTTCCTACTCTTGGGAAGATGACATATCCGTAGGAATTGTCAAATAGCTTATTCATAGAGGGGTCGGCTTTAGTAAATTCCGATTTTGCCTTCGCACTTTCTGACAATAATTTTTCTTTTTCTTTCGCGTCCTGCGCCGTAAGGGAGTGTGGCAGGACAATAATAGTCAGCGCAAAAAGGATTAATCTGCCCAGGATGTTCTTTTTCATAATTCTACATTATTGGTTAAAATATGAAGTTGCCAGTTTTTTTGGCTATACATGGGTATCGTCCTGACCGGATCAAACTGAATCTTCATTCGAATTTTAATTGTGACTCTTATTGTAAAATTAAACAAGTTTCCGGAAAGGACCTCTAAAAGACTCTTGCTTCTACTTCGGCTGCAACCAAACAACCGTAACCTTCTTACTCCGTCCTTCCTTTTCCAGTTTCACAGGTCGTTAATGATTTTGTTTAATCACAGAGGTTTCGCGGGACATACAGAAGAACACAGAGGTTTGCGACAAAGACGAGTTATTTGCGATAGATAAAGTGAAAGACTTCTACAATTTAATACCCGGTGACCAATGGCAATTCTTCGTGATGAAGAATGCTACGCATGCAAAGATTCCTCTTGAATCCTGGGAAGAAATAGTTACCTGGCTGGATAAAACCTTCGCACAATAGGATTTTCCTCAAGAGATTATTCTTACTAAACGACAAGTAGCAGCGCTTTTTGTGAGCATCGCATTTTGTTCTAAGAACTATTTCGGGCGATGATGCTATTTTAGTAGATTTGAATACATTCAATGAAAACCTTCCATGTAATAACAGCGGCGTTTGCTGCAATAATCCTTTTTCTCTACGGGTTGCAAGGATTCAGTCGTGAACTTCAAACCGTCGGGGGAGAAAAATTAAAAGTATGGCTGGGAAAGGTTACAGCCAATCGTTGGGTTGGTTTTCTCATTGGAGCCTTAGCCTCTGCTGTGATACAGTCCAGTACAGCCGTGATCTCCCTTGCGGTTTCGCTTGTTGACACCACTGTCATTAGCTTTCGTTCGTCCCTGGCAGTTATGCTGGGTGCCAAACTTGGCACTACTTCTACGGCATGGTTGGTTTCGTTCAGGCTAATGAGCATAGGCCCTTTTTTTATTGTTCTTGGTGCAATCATTTCAGTTCTGCCCTGGAAAAACAAAATATTTGGTAAGGCAGTATTTTATTTTGGTTTCGTCTTTGTTACACTGAGCCTCATTTCTGACGTATTGGAGCCCCTGCGAAATAATCCGACATTCATGAGATACCTATTGATGGCTGGTACACCATGGATAGGAGTGCTCGCAGGTCTGGTATTCACGGCAGTAGTTCAGTCCAGCACTGTTACAACGGGATTGGGTATTCTCCTGGTTCAACAGGAGGTTCTTCCTCCTGAGGCCGCAGTCTTTCTCGTTATTGGGGCGAATGCTGGAACTACGTCTACTGCGTTGGTCGCTAGCTTGGGCATGAATCACACGGCACGTGCAGCCGCAGTAACAAATACTCTTTTCAACCTGGTGGGAACACTTCTATTCTATCCATTCATCGTACCATATGCCCGATTTGTTATTCATATCGCGGCCGACCCTGGTCAGGGCGTTGCCCTTGCTCACCTGACCTTCAATCTCGTTATCACACTACTTTATCTTTCAACCTTAAATTGGTGGGCACCTCTAATACAGAAGTGGTTTCGTTTGAGCCCAGCATAGGAGAACGAGGCTGAATTTGTTATTTCACGCAAAGACGCAAATGAAGGCCACTTCAACCTTCGCGCCTCTGCTCACCTTGCCGTCTTTGCGTGAAATCGCCGTTAAGGTTAAGCGGATATTTGTCGTAACTTAATAGACTCTTATTTTTAAAATATGCAACCAATAAGAAAAGAGGACATCAGACAGGAAGTATTTGACCTCTATGATGATTATGCGCACAGTCGAATTGAAAGACGCGAGTTCATTCAAAAACTTTCGACTTATGCAGTGGGCGGTATTACTGTTACCGCACTTACCAGTTTTTTGATGCCTGATTATGTGGCCACTCTGCAGACGGATCAAAACGATCCGCGATTCAAATCGGAATACATCTATTATCAATCGCCCAAAGGTGGTGGCAAAATAAAAGCATTGCTGGTGAAGCCCGCAGATGCAAAAAAGAAATTGGGAGGGGTTGTTGTCGTGCACGAGAACCGTGGGCTCAATCCATATATCGAAGACGTGGCGAGAAGGACCGCTCTTGCAGGATTCATTGCATTGGCTCCCGATGCATTGACACCATTGGGTGGTTATCCGGGTAATGATGACAAGGGCCGCGAAATGCAAGCCAAAAGAGACAAAAATGAAATTTTAGAAGATTTCATCGCCGGATATGATTACCTGAAGTCGGATCCGGATTGTAGCGGCAAAATTGGTGTGGTTGGTTTTTGTTTTGGTGGATGGGTTTCCAATATGATGGCGGTAAGGATTCCGGATTTGTCAGCTGCTGTGCCATTTTATGGAACTCAACCAGCAGCCGAAGATGTTGCAAAAATAAAAGCGCCTTTGCTCTTACATTATGCAGGATTGGATTCGCACGTCAACGAAGGATGGCCCGCGTACGAGGCCGCATTGAAAGACCAGCATAAAGAATACACGGCCTACATTTATCCCAATGTCAATCATGGTTTTCATAATGACACTACCCCGAGATATGATAAAGATGCAGCAGAACTTGCCTGGAAAAGGACCATCGACTTTTTCGATGCAAAGTTGAAGTAAGACATGCATCCTGTAGCCATTTACCGTAGATAAGAACATCTGGAATAACTTCTACTTTTTATCCTTCAAATAAATCTTATGCCTGAATTAGCAAAAATCTGGCTAAAGGAACTCAATGGTGAGATTCCCGCCACAGAAAAATGTCTTGAGAGAATTCATGAAAAAACCTGGGAATTCAAACCTCATCCCAAATCTATGACCATGGGATACCTGGCTCAATTGGTTGCGGAGATCCCTTTCTGGATCACTAACATGCTTGAAAAAGGAGAAATAGATTTTGCGAATTTCAAACATGCAGAATTGAAAACCAATGCTGACCTCGTTGCGCATTTCAAGTCCAACGTCGAAGGGCTTCAAAAAGCGCTTCAACACGCAACGGATGAAAGTGTCAATAGAATGTTCTACCTAAAAGCCGGAGGAAAGGAATTATTTAAAGCGCCCAACAAGGAATACATCACACCAACATTTCATCATTGGGTCCATCATCGGGGGCAATTGACGGTGTATATGCGACTTTGTGATATTGCTGTGCCTTCGATCTATGGACCGTCTGCCGATGATAAAACATTTTGAGGCCAAGGGTCACAAAACGCACGAAGGATACAACGTTGTCCTTCTCGTATCCTTCTTGTTCTTTGTGCCCTATTCTGATAAAAAAATCATCACAACACCTACAAAACGTTCAGTGCGGCAGGTGTTGGACAGATATGAGAATGCAGAAAATAATCGGAGAGATTAATCATGATTATGAGTCGGAAGATTAGGAATCAGGTCCCTTCTGTAATTGGATACCCATTTTCCGCAAGAAATTTTTCAACCGCCTCCGGTTGCCTCGTTCCAATCATCACATTTTTGCCTGTACTGAGAGTAATACTAATTCCAAAATTTCCTGAAGTTGTATAAGCTTTTCCAGCTCTGCCAAACCGAATACCCCATCCGCCGTAATCTGTGATGGGATAATATTTAGTCACTTTGATTTTGGATATTTCTGACTTGGTAATGCATTTGAATTTTATCTGGAAAGGAAGAAACCTAAAGCAGAATGTGTCATTGGTTATTTTGGTCTCAAGTGTCAGTAGCTTAAATAAAATGAATATTGACAAAGTGACCACAAATGAAATTATGCCCACATAGCTTTTCTCAACCAAAACGATGACGCCTGACAAGATGGTCATAGCGAGCAGGATGCCAAGAAGGATTAATCGGATAATCTTTTGATCAAATTTTTGTTCTTCTGTGTAAATGGCATTCACAGGTTAAAGTTTTAGCTGGTAACTAGGCGAAACAATTGGTGGTCAGCACCGCATGACTGGCAATTCTTAATCCTAATATAACAAAAAATGCAGAATGAAATATTCATCGTCCGTTTTCGTTATTACCTTGGTGATCTTCGTTGCGCTCTACTTCACTCAGAATGACACCCCGGGATATTTGAATTTGATGAAGGCCTTACCGGATGATGCGTTGACTCCAATGCTAAAAGCGAAAAAGTGACGACCTTTGAGAAGATTCCCACCCCATAAGAAACAAGAGGAATAAATAAGCCCAAGGATGAAATTGGTTTCTTACTTACATTATTTCTTCTACATAGCCTGGAATTGGAATCCAATACTGGCTTCCTTTATTATTTATTATGAAATTAAAGGAGAAAGGAAGTACCATATAAATACGATTGGAGAAAACGAATTAAAAAGCCTGAAAGCAAGGGGAATTGACATTTCGCATTTCCATATTTATATGCCTGTCAACTACTATGTGTTGGAACACTTAATGCAGGAAATTGTGCGGTTCAATGGAAATAAAACGTTCCTTGATATCGGCTGCGGGAAAGGGAGAGTATTGATAGTCGCTGCAACTTACGGGTTTGAGCATATTACCGGAGTTGACATTTCGGAAGAGTTCTGCGATGAAGCGGAGGCAATAACGCAACGGTACTCATCAAAGAATCCGCAAGCCGATTTTACAATTGTGAATGTCGATGCTTGCAAATATGATATTCCTAACGAAGTCACGACAATTTTTCTCTTCAATCCTTTCGACGAAATTATAATGAATGAAGTTGTCAATAATATCATAAAAAGCCAACATCGATGTTCGAGAGATATTCGCGTAATATATGCATACCCAGAGCACAAATCCATTTTTCTGGAGCACGGATTTGTGGAAACTTTTTGTCTGAAAAAATGGAATCATTTTGAGGGAGTGATTTTGCATCTCGTAGGGAAACTTACCCCTCAGACGCAGAATATGGCATCTTCATAGGCCGGAAAAACTTTGTACATCTCCTATACCGGACAGCGTGGTGCGGAAGTTCAATCCTCATCCAAAGAAATCTTTTTAATGAATGCGGTTGTATTTGGTAGATCAATGAGGATAATATACCTTTAAAATAAGTTTCTCCCGGATCATCATTTTCTGCTAAGTAACCTTTCAACCTCTTCTATCTCAAATAGACTTCGTACTACTATCTAAAGTCAAAAATATTTTGACCTGGCTCTGCCTAGAATTAGTTCTACCCATTCGATTCTACTACTGTTGTCCTGCCGCACCCCTCTTATTCACCTTTAAACGATTATTTTATGCCCGAAATTCAAGAAGCTCCAGTTGGCAGTCTAACTTCAATGAGGCTTCCATCAAAAGGCTATGCCGCAATGGCCCCATCAGAAAAACTAGTTCCCTGGAATTTTACAAGAAGGCTTCCCAGGCCACATGATGTACTTGTGGAAATAAAATATTGCGGCATCTGTCATACTGATATCCATTTTATAAGAAACGATTTTGGCATGTCTACTTATCCATTGGTGCCGGGACATGAAATGGTCGGAATCGTAAAGGAGATCGGTGATAAGGTATCGAAATTCAAAGTCGGTGATACCGTCGGCATCGGATGTCTCGTCGATTCATGCAGGGAATGCGAGAATTGTAAACAGGATCTTGAACAGTATTGCGTCAATGGCCCTAGTTTCACATATATCTCTCCTGAAAAACATGGCGATGGAATTATCCCGGGAGGATATTCCAATCAAATCGTTTGCGATGAAGATTTTGTACTCAGAGTAGCAAATCATCTACCGCTTGAAAGAGTTGCTCCTTTGCTTTGTGCAGGAATAACCACTTATTCACCTCTACGAAGATCGAATGTTGGCAAAGGTCAGAAAGTTGGAGTTGTCGGTCTCGGAGGTCTGGGTCATATGGGTGTCAAGCTTGCGGCCGCAATGGGAGCAGAAGTAACTGTTCTAAGCACCTCTGCTTCGAAAGCTGCAGATGCAGCAGGCTTAGGTGCTCACAAGTTTATCCTCACCAACGATGAAGAGCAAGTGAAATCTGTTCAACTTTATTTTGATTTTATCTTAAATACTTTAGCTGCTGACCATGATTACAACTTTTATCTTTCGATGCTGAAGTCAAGGGGTACCATGGCTTGTGTTGGAGTGCCTCATGAGCCGGCTCATATACCAGCTGCTAACCTGATTTGGAATGGGAAATCTGTTGCAGGGTCTTTGATAGGAGGCATTGCCGAGACGCAGGAAATGCTCGATTTCTGTGCAGCTCATAATATCACAGCAGATATTGAATTGATAAATATAAAGGATATCGAAAAAGCTTTTGAAAGGATCGAAAAAAAAGATGTGAAGTTTAGGTTCGTCATCGATATCGCCACGATCGAGTAGTAGCTTCTTCCTTCCAGTCGTAGCATAACAATGACGCTTAGGAAGAATTTTAAGAAATAAGAGGGCCAACGTGACTTTTTAGTTGTGCACATTGGCCCTCTAACTGTTAGTCGGAAGCGAGGATCGCCTGCCGGCTGAATGAGGTATTTTTATTAAAATGGCTTGAAACTAAACTTCTGTCCGCCTAAGGATGCTTCTACCATTAAGCCACCTTTTTCCTGAGAAAATACCACGACGCCTTCTCTATAATTCGCATTGGCTGATGCTCCCGACTTGACGGCAATTGCTGAAGTTTGAGCGTCAAATTCAACCTTATTATGTGTGAAGCGATCAAGGGCATCTTTACTTTCAAAGAAAATAACTTCGCGATAAGCCTGGCCACCAGCCTGGGCACCTACGCTTACTTGAGTCATATGTGCAATGCCGATAGGGTTTCCTCTTTCATAAACTATTCCTCTTCCCGCTGCTCCCCCAACTCCTACAGCACCTTTACCAACGTTCGGAAAGATGACATACCCATGTGAATTTTTGAAAAGATTTGCCATGGAAGGATCTCCTTTAAGGAATGATTCCTTGGCTAGCTTACTTTCGTTCAATAGTTTTTCTTGCGATTCGTCCTGCGCCTTTAGTATCCGCGGCAAAAAAAATCCGGATAGCAGCAAGAGGAAAAATGCATTTCTGACCATGATTAGATTTTTCATAATTTTTAAGTTTGAGTTTTTACAAGGTCCAATTAGAAGTAACTGTTCAAAAAATCTGCCATGAAGGATGACCCTGATATAAGCCTGATTCCCAGATTCTTTGCCTATGGATTTCAAATTTTAAGAAAACCTTTGGTTGGCATTTATAGGGGATATTTTGCCGCACATTTGTTGATTCAAAGCAGTTTTTTTACCACGGAAAACACAGAGGGACTCATATCATTTGGGTCCCTCTGTGTTTTTTTCTCTGCGACTTATGTGATCTCTGAAGTTAAATAAAGTTATATCCTCGCAGATTGAATTATTCCCCGGTTCAAGTTCTTGAAATCCAATTTCATTAAATTTGAAAAAACCCTCTCATGCCCGACTCCATTTCGCTTGACTTAAAAGGAAAGGACCAACACACATACGACGCCATCGTCATTGGATCTGGTATTAGCGGAGGATGGGCAGCAAAGGAACTTTGTGATCATGGTCTGAAAACGCTGATTTTGGAACGCGGCAGAAATGTTCTCCACAAAAAGGATTATCCAACTGCGCTTAGGGATCCGTGGGAGTTCGCACATCGCTTGCAGTTAACAAAAAAAATTGTCGATGAGAACCCTGTCGTGAGCAAATGCTATGCTTTTGATGAAAGTGCCCAGCATTTTTTTGTAAAAGACAAAGAGCATCCATATGTCCAGGAAAAACCCTTTGACTGGATCCGGGGTTACCAGGTTGGAGGAAAATCGCTTATGTGGGGGCGCGAAACACAACGCTGGAGTGACTTCGAATTCGACGGTCCTGCACGAGACGGTTTTGCAACGGACTGGCCTATCCGTTATAAAGATCTTGCGCCATGGTATAGTCACGTGGAAATCTTCGCAGGGATTAGTGGCAACCGAGATGGTATTGAGAACCTTCCGGATGGCGAATTCCTTCCTCCCTGGGCATTCAATTGCGTTGAGGAAAGTATGCGGGATCGCTTTAACAACCATTACAAGAACCGACGAATGATTGTCGGCCGTTGTGCGCATTTAACTGAGCCAAAGGAGATTCATCTGAAGCAGGGCCGTGGTAAATGCCAGGCCCGTAACCTCTGCCATAGAGGTTGTCCGTATGGGGCATATTTCAGTTCTAATTCTTCCACTTTGCCTTGGGCCATGTCTACGGGAAACCTCACAATCCGTCCTCATTCTGTTGTTCACTCCATCATCTATGATGAAGAAAAAAAGAAGGCAACAGGTGTGCGCGTTATTGATGCTGCCACAAAGGAGACGACTGAATACTTCGCGAAAATCATTTTCCTCAATGCATCGTGCCTGAACACAAATCTGATTCTGCTGAATTCCACTTCGCGCCGATTTCCAAAAGGCTTGGGCAACGACTACAATGTATTGGGCCATTATGTGGCATTCCAGAATTATCGCGGCATGATCACTGCAGACATTGATGGACCTTCTGATAAATATTATTACGGTCGTCGTCCCTTGGAAATGCTGATCCCGAGTTTTCGTAATCTTCGCAAACAGGAAACGGATTTTCAACGTGGCTATATAACTTTCTGGGCAGCTGGCCGTAACCGGGCAGAGGCGGAAGGCATAGGACAACAATACAAAGAAGCAATCATTGAAGCGGGAAATTGGACGGCATACATGTCAATGCAAGGCGAAGTGATCCCAAAGGTTGAAAATCACGTACGCTTGCATCCCGAACTCAAGGATCCATGGGGAATTCCGCAGCTAGTTACCAACGTTAGTTATTCTGATAACGATGAGCGAATGCTTAAAGATTTTCTCCAGCAAGGTGCAGAGATGTTGGAAGTTTCAGGCTGTCAAAATATTAAAGCAAGCGATCTTAAATGGTCTCCCGGGCTTGACATTCATGAGATGGGTGGTTGCCGAATGGGAAAAGATCCGAAAAGCTCGATGCTGAATAGCAATAACCAACTTCATGCATGTCCAAATGTTTTCGTTTCTGACGGCGCTTGCATGACTTCAACGGGAAACCAGAATCCTTCACTTACTTACATGGCGTTGACTGCAAGAGCTGCGAATATTGCTGTGGATCGACTGAAGAAAGGAGAATTGCAATAGCAATCATTTGCCTTCAATCCAAGTCTTCAAGTCGATTCCTTTCGCGAGGAGTTGTTGAGCCTCATCAAACTTTTTCTCCGAATACTCACTGAAAAAGCCTCTTTTCTTGAATTGCTTCAACATGCCAATATCGGGTTTACCTACATACTGCTTTAATGAATGATAATAACCCGTACTAACCAGGAAATAGCTTTCCGTTTGATTTGATTCATGCTCATCGAATTCTATAGAAATAAACTCATTTTGTAAAAGCTTGGAATAGTGGCTATCAACGTTGGCCAGATCTGATATTTGATCACTGGAGTCCGATGATTTGATGGCATAAGATGCAGGAACAATTTCAGGTTTTACTTCTTTATCCACCGAATAGTCGATTCCGGCATAATTCAGCTCCCAGAACATAAAGGCAGATTCCAACTTAATTCTAACCTTATTTTGTTTTGACGGCGGAATACTAACTGGCATGATCATATCTCTTCCGCCCATACTGCCAATAATAGGAAAGTAATCAACAAATTGCCAACCTTTGTCAGTTTCTACATAAACCATCAGTGATAGCGCCTGATCTTTCTGCCAGCGATCCAGCTTGTCTTTGTCTGCTTTATCCTGCTTCAATTGATATTGCTGGAATTTTTCGCCAAAAAGGGAAGAGAAATCGTCAAATATAAATGCAGCCCATGATGAGTTTTTTGCATGAACTATGAGTTTTGCCAGCCTGGCGTCGACGGGTTTTTCGAAAGTCAAAATGACTGATCCAAAAGCTGAATTCGAATCATGCTTTTCATTGAACCAGTAACTCTTTCCATCCTTGTTCTTAAGAGTCACGGCCGCATCCTTTGTAGTTAAAGATGTGGAAAGAGGTGGCATCGCCTGATCAAATGTGTGGGCGTGTCCATTTCTATCCAATAATACATTAGTGTGTGCGTCATGTGTTATTTTCATGAGCGCAACTTGATTTATTTTTTGCTCTTCCTGCTCGCTATTGACTATTCTAAACTTATATCTACCATTCACATTAACCAGACTGTCCAAGGGTAAATAGTCTGTTTTTTCAAGTGAAGAATAAATGGCCCCACTGAATAAGCCGTTCTTAAATTGAAAGTTATTATGTTGATATACATATACGTGCGGGCAGCCGCAGTTCTGGTTAGTAGAAGACGACGGTGTACTTGGAGTGCTTGTTGCGGCAGCTATTACGATGACAATCGCGGCTGTGATAGCTACTACGCCAATTGCGCTTAAGACATGATTAGCAGTCGTCCTCCCCTTGTCCTTAGAGAAAATATCCACGCGTGATATTGAACTCATGGGAAGCGATAGGTGAGTGCTGTCCTTTAAACTGTCAGAAAGCGCATAAATCTGCACGGTTTTAAGTACTATATCCTTATACTTATGTTTGTATTGAGTTGACGAGTTATGGGGAAAAAGATATTTGGACCGATCATCATCTATGGTGACTGGATCGACTTCAGCTTCAATGATTTTGTCGTCAATCTTAATATTTCTTAGTTCATAATTCCCATTTTTGAGGGAAACAATTATGATCTTATGTTCGGCCTGGAGCGATAGGAGCGTTGAGTCTGAAACGGTTTTCTTAGAATTGGAGTGGTAAAAGTTCGTGAAGCAACCTAAGCTTAGAATGATCATAGTCATAAAATAAATAATTCCAGCCTTTCTCCTTTTTTTGCTGACAATGCAAAGAATTGGCAGGAATAGAAGGATCATGATGGTTGCAGGAGAGGGGATTAGGCGTTTCATGTTGCTTGATTTTAGATCCATATTTATGCAGGGCAATGCGCAGATCTGATCAGGGCCTCAGAATTATTCTCTTCAACAAGAAGATCCTTGACATTGAAATTCTTGGTATGGCAGAAGGGGCATGCATTGATAAACCCTGCGGAATCTATATACATTGTCCTGTTTCCACCGGCTAAACAGCCGATTCTTCTTTGGTGGTAGCCATGATAAATCGCAATGGGGAAGTCACTATATCGCGGATCGGAATTCATTGTTTCAAAGAAATGATCCAGGATAGCGAATGCTGCTTTGTCTAGCAGTACATCCTTGTTCGCATAGTGACCGACTGCCTTTGGTTCCAGCATTTGAATAAAAACCACTTTCATTTTCTTTGCAAGCTCCGCATATGCCATCAGGTTGTGCCAGGAAAGGAAAGATTTTGTAACGCAGATAGTAAGTCCAACAACTAATTGTTCTTGCTGCGCATGCCGAATGGCCTGGATCGCCTGTGAGAACGAATCTCCGAATCCGCGAAACTCATTGTGTTTTACAGGATCAAAATGATCCAGGCTAATGACGACTCCGGTCAGGCCAGCATCCTTTAAGGCCTTTGCATTGGCGGCAGTAAAATTGAAACCTGATGTCAAAACGTAGAATTCTGACTTTTTTTCGGCACTTGAAATCATTGCCAATAAGTCCTTAATTCTAACTAATGGTTCCCCTCCACTCAAATGAAACTGCGATATCCCATCGTGCTGAAATTTTTTTACAACAGCGTTAAGCTCTTCAAGATCCAGCGTCTCTTTGTGATTGAGGTTGTTCCACTCAATACAATGTTCGCATCGAAGAGGGCATTTTCTTGTGATCGCAAAAAATATCAAAGTGAGCAAATTGGATTTATGCCGAATCGGCCGGATGCGGTTGAATTCCCCCAGGATATAGTCATTGAAGATTTTTGTTGGAAATGCAGGCGCATATAGATGATGGTAATACTTGCCATTCACTTTTATGAGTTTCAAGTTCCCGCGCCCCATTGTTACTTCGCGTATTTTTTTTAGTTGTTTTAATACTTTAGCCGGAGTAGTCAGCGACCGGTAGGTTTTGGCGGCAAGGATAAAGAGATGAATTTTGACCCATAGATGAACGCAGTTCTTTTCGAATCTCTTTAACACCCTTATTTTGTAAAAAGGGTTTCCTGTAAGATCAACAGAAGGCTTGACCTGAGGTTTAGTTGAAAAAGGGGCAACTATCATAAATTCCCATTTATGAAAGATATTTCAGCAAAAGTTTGTGGTGTGGAGACAAGCGTGAAGGAGTAAACAAAGAAGAGGTTACTAAATATACAATTTCTTTTCATAATTCATGATTTAATTTTTGTACATTAATACTTACATTTTTTTCGTATGGGCGTTAGTGTGAACCATATTCATGCTTTTTACGGCAAAGAAACAGATCTTTTTGCCGGAAGAAATCAAAGTGTTTTTAATCTGGCAAATAATTGCCTTCAGGATATAATAGAGGAAAAAAAAGTTTACAGTCACTTACTAGCGAGTACATCCTGCCCCGACTCAATATCTCCTTCGCTTGCGCAGTGTATAATACAGCACAATCATGAAAAGTTTCACGCAAGCCATGCGTTGGACATTGTGCAGGGTTGCACAGGTGGTGTGAGCTCAATGATAATGGCCTCACAATTGGCAGAACTGAATAAAAGCAATATTTTGGTTATCGCTGCTGATGCAGCTCAAAAAGCTACTTCAATTTTCAGCGAAGTATATCATGTTTTCAAAAATGGCGCATTTGGATGCTGCATTTCCTACACCAATGATCGGAAAGGATTGATTCATTATAAAAGTTGTCAATATAAAGATTTACATGAGGTCGTTACCATTCGTCTTGGACATGATGCCGACAGAGTAATTAATGAACATATTGATGGCGTTGGTAAAGATCCGCGAAAATATCTTGGTCTTGCTTTGGATAATCACCTTGCTTTAAAGCTCATGCAAAAGGCTGAAAGGTTCTATCTTGATTTCATAAAAGAAGCTGGACATCCTGATATCCTTATTCTCCACCAGGTAAATGTCCACATCATCAACCACCTGGAAAAAGTATTTGAAAAATACCCCATTCGTTTTATCAATAATGCTGAACAGACAGGTAATTGCGGATGCGCAACTACAGGTATAGTCCTTGATTCCATCAAAGATGAAATTGAAAATAAAAAGGTGATGATTGGAAGTTTTGGTACCGGTGGCGTCATCATAGCAGGTCTTTGGCAATTTTAGTCAGATGTCATGCATTGACAACCGTTTCAATTGTTAAACACTTACAACTCACTCTTATTTTTTTTCTTTATCTTTTGACAACATATTTCTCAACCACTAGTACAATTCATCCACCGCATGAGAGGCTTAATGATGGAATATCAGCTCACGCTGCCCACTATTTTGCGTAGAGCTGAAACCCTGTTCGGAAACAAAGAAATCGTTAGTTGTCTCCCCGACAGGAGCATTCATCGCTACACTTACCAGGATTTTTCCAAGCGGGCAAAAAAGTTAGCAGTCGCTCTTCGCCAATTGGGTATCGGGCACGGAGATCGGGTAGCCACATTTTGCTGGAATCACTACCAACACCTTGAGGTGTATTTCGCTGTGCCCTGTACGGGAGCAGTTGTGCATCCACTTAACATCCGATTTAGCCCGGATGATCTCAGTTATATCGTCAACCATGCTGAAGACAAAATCCTGATAGTGGACCAGGTCCTATTACCATTGTTTGAAAAATTCAGGTTTTCTGTACATGTTTCCAAGGTGATAGTAATTCGGCAAACTGCAGATCCGCTGCCGGAAGATTATTTAAACTATGAGGATGTTGTTACGGGCGGTGATGATTCTTTATTTGAACCTTTCGAAGAAGATGAATATGCGGCAGCATTCATGTGCTACACATCAGGCACGACGGGAAAGCCAAAAGGTATTTTATACACCCATCGTTCAATTATGCTTCATGCGATGTCTTCACTTTTCAGCTGCTGCGGTGTTGAAATAACTGAGCAGGATGCGGTGCTACCGGTCGTCCCTATGTTTCATGCGAGCGCGTGGGGTTTTCCATTCAGCTGCACGTTTGTGGGCGCCAGGCAGGTTTTTCCCGGCCCTTACCTAGATGCAGAAAGTTTACTCCGACTCTTAGATAATGAAAAAGTAACAGTGACTGGAGGCGTGCCCACAGTGATGTTGAACATTCTTCACAAGTTGGATTCCGACCCAAATAAGTATAAACTGTTCCTGCGCCTGGTAATAATAGGCGGTTCGGCGATGCCACGATTCTTAATCAAATCTTTCGAAGATCGATACGGTATAAAGGTGCTCAATACCTGGGGCATGACCGAAATGTCCCCAATGGGCAGCACTTCTCCATTGACCAGCAAACTCCGGAATTCATCAAGAGAAAAACAATACGAGTATTCCATAAAACAAGGCATGCCCGTTCCATTGGTAGAGATTCGTGCAAGGAATGAATTTGGCCTCATTCCCTGGGACGGAATCGCTATGGGTGAGCTGGAAGTGCGCGGTCCTTTTGTTGCCTCCTCTTACTACCATGACGAAGAATCGCATAAAAAATTTACATCTGATGGCTGGCTAAAAACCGGGGACATTGTCACCATCAGCGAAGACGGATATATTGAACTAAAGGACAGAAATAAAGATCTAATAAAATCAGGTGGAGAGTGGATTAGCTCATTAGCATTAGAAAATTCTTTGATGGATCATCCTTATGTACTTGAGGCGGCAGTCATAGCCATTCCTGATGAGAAATGGATTGAGCGACCCTTTGCTTTTGTGGTGCTTAAGGAAGGAAGGAGTGTGTCAGCTGAAGAACTGAAAGAATTTCTTGTCGGCAAGTTTGCAAAATTCTGGATTCCCGAAGGCTTTGCAATGGTTGAATCCATTCCCAAAACTTCTGTTGGTAAATTTCTTAAATCTGCTCTGAGAGAAAAATATGAAAAGGATCACGCAAAATGAACCATCCAACTTGTTTTGGGTGGTTAATCATTTATTGCCTGGTACACGAGTGGCCGGAATTGTCTATCGGTATTACCAACACCCGGTCCCCACATTTGCCGGTATATGATTACAAACATGTCCTCTTTGGGATCAACCCAATAACTTGTTCCAAATAGACCGCCCCAGGCATACGTACCTGGCTGGCTGGGCCCTAGCCTGCTTCCATTCTCGGTTATAATAGAAAAGCCAAATCCAAACTTGTTTTCAGATTTGATACCGTAAATATTCACAAAAAGGTCACCAATCTGATTTGTCGTCATCATGCGCACCGTGTTTCGGGCCAGTAGTCGAACCCCGTTGTACTCTCCACCGTTCAAAAGCATTTGCAGAAGAATTGCATAATCGTAAATAGTAGAAGACAGGCCGCCGCCTCCGGAAAAATAATCTTTTTTCTGAAGTGGATAATTCATGTCAAGACTCCCGCCAAAAAACCTATCTTGTTTTCTTATGACTCCCGCTGAATCCGACTCAAAAAAATTCACCAGCCTCGAAGCCTTTTCTTTAGGTACATTAAAATAAGTGTCCTTCATACCGAGGGGCTGAAAAATTCGCCTGGCAAAAAAATCTTCCAAGCTCATACCTGACCATAATTCCACCAGGTAACCCAATACGTCATGATTCAGTCCATATTTCCAATTTTCGCCAGGTTGAAAAAAAAGTGGAAGGGTTCCCAGTCTCGATACCGTTTCGGAAAGTTTTAAACTTCTTGTACCGGTACCGCCGGTGACATTGTATTTTGCGTAAATCGCATTTTCTTCGGGCGTGCCAATTGCCGGATAACCGATACCCGAAGTATGCGCCAGCAAATCGCGGATGGTTACGGGCCGCTTTGCGGGAACGCTCGAATAAGTAGTGTCCTGGGCATTAAAAGATTCGAGAACTCTCTGATTGGCGAATGATGGGATGAACTTGGACACCGGATCATCCAATGAAAATTTCCCCTCTTCCCACAACATCATGACCGCTACTGTGGTTACGGCCTTTGTCTGTGAAGCAATCCGAAAGATGCCGGTTTTGTCGAGCGGTTCTCTTTTATTCGGATCGTTGTAACCGTAGGATTTGTAAAAAACAATTTTTCCTTTTCGGGCGATCAGCGCAACTGAACCGTTGACCCAGTTATTCTTCACCCAATTGCTCATTCCGGAATCAAGTCGGGCCAGGCGAGTAGCTGAAAAACCTACTGCTTCAGGAGCTGCTAAAGTCAGGGCTTTTGAATGATTTTGTGAGGAGCATTCGTATGAAGTGAACGCGAATAGAATTAACAGGGTGATGGCGCAGCGATTCATTTCAAGTTGGTTGAGTTGTCAAAAATAGAAAGTTAATCTAATCCTTCGAGTATTAGAAATTCAGCGAACGGAATGTAATGAAACCTTTTTGTAAATTCATTATGTCGAATAAACAGAAGCAACAGAAGCGTTATAATAACTGAATAAAAAATAGAAAAATGAGACTGAAAGATAAAATTGCCTTAATCACTGGCGGAGCGAACGGTATCGGACTTGCTACGACGGAAAGGTTTGCAAAAGAAGGCGCGAAAATTATCTTGTGGGATGTGTCAGATAAGGGCGGCGAAGTGGTCGAACACCTGAGAAGTGAAGGACACGATGCCATTTTCAAAAAAATTTCTGTTACTAATAAGAACGAAGTGCAGGACGCATTGGATGAGGCGCTTGAACATTTTGGCCGAATAGATATTCTGATCAACAATGCCGGCATAACCAGAGACAGGACCCTTTTAAAAATGTCGAAAGAAGAGTGGGACGATGTCATCGCGGTAAATCTCACCGGTGTTTTTAATTGTACGCAATCTGTTGCTCCAATCATGAAGGAGCAAAATTATGGCCGGATTGTATCGGCGTCTTCCAATGTCGCCATACGAGGAAATTTTGGTCAAACAAATTATGTTGCGACGAAATCGGCTATTATTGGAATGACTAAAGTGTGGGCACTGGAATTGGGCCGATTTGGTATTACGGTCAATTGTATCGCTCCGGGTTTTATTCACACTGCTATGACAGATGCAATGCCTGAAGAAGCCCGCACACAAAGCATACCTCTGATACCGCTTGGCAAATGGGGTATTCCGGAGGATATTGCTAATGGCTATCTATATCTCGCATCCGATGAGGCGTCATTTGTAAGTGGGATTTGTTTAACAATTGATGGAGGAGCTTCAAGATAAATATGAGCTTCTGCCGACTCCCGACCAAGACGGAATCAAAAAGCCTCACCGCTTCAGTGGGTATTTAAACTTTCAATTGACTTAGTCACTCAATTTGGTATCTCCAACTTCGTTCTGCTTTTTTCTCCTTACTTATGGAATGATAACCTACTCGAGTCTTTAGAATATAAAAAAGCCAATAGACAGAGTCAGCTTGGCGCTCAAGAGTGTTGGGAGCTGAATTAAGCCCAGGTCATTCACAAAAAACTTCAATTATGGCAGAAATGAACACGACTTCCGGTAGAGCTAAGAGAACTCCGGGCGTCAAAAAGAACAAGAAATTGTCGCCCCGGCTGGATCTGACTCCCATGGTAGATCTTGGTTTCCTGCTCATCACTTTTTTTGTTTTCACAACAGCGATGACTCGTCCAGCAACCATGAAGTTGTATTTGCCTAAAGATGATCCCGACTCAACGAAAGTTCCGGCACCAGGCGCATTGACCATCATATTGGGACAGAACAATCGAATTTTTTACTATGAAGGAGATGATGCCACCAAATTTAAAGGAACCAACTTCACAGGAATCAGAGACATTATAGTCGATAAGAAAAGAAGGACTGACGCCAGACAATTTGTAGTAATTATCAAACCGTCGCAAGACGCCAGTTATAAGAACACAGTAAACGTCCTCGATGAAATGAAGATTGACGATGTGAAACGTTTTGCGATGGTGGATATTACGAGTGGTGAATATAAGTTGATTCAATCAGCATCAAATTGATGGCGGGAAGAAACTGGCGACCTTGGTTAAATAAAAAAGGAGGCTGTCTTGAAATTTAGACAGCCCCTTTCTCATTCCAAGTAACGTTGATCAATATCGCTTTACTATCCTGAATAAAAACCTGTCAGGCTCACCTATTACCCCGGCTGCTTCCCTTCTCTTCTTTAAGGCATCTGATTTAAAATAAGCAGATGCTTTGGCTGTGTCCGTTATAGCCGTAACGAGGGTTACTTTTTTGTTGTCATTTAAATCATGACCGAATACCCTATCTGTAATGCCATTGTCCAACCTTTCTTGTTTTCCTTCTTCAAATGCCTTTACCCACGCATCAAAGTCTTTTACGGCAAACATAGTTCTTGAACGGAATTTTGTTTCGATGGTCACTGTATCCTGCCAGGTTGCGGTAAGAAAAGTGGCCATAGGCGCACTAATTACGCCCGCTTTTTGCATATACTTCTTTATGGTGGGATCCTTCATGAATGCTTTTGCCTTGGCAGTATCGTCAATTTTAAAGGCAATCATTACCATGTTGGAATCTTTTAAGCCACGGCCAATGACATAATTATGGATTCCATGTGCCAGTCGGACCGAATCATGAGATTCATACAAGGGTAGCCATTTGGCGTAATTGGCAACTTTGTGAGTTACGATCATCATATTTTGAGGAGTGGTGATGATGGTTCTCATTGCTTTTGCTGCTGTTTCAGCCTTGGCAATCGAGTCTTTGATTGCCGTTGAGTCGGCTGTGGTAGTTTTTTCATTGGCTCCTCCGCCACAGGAAGTTAGGAAGAATACTGTGACCAGCACGAAGAGTAAGCCGGTTAAGCTGGAATGCTTCATTGATTTTTGAGTTTTTAGTGAATAATGAATGAGCTGGGCAACAGAGGGAAGAATGTTACATGGGGTAACGAGTGAATAAATGTAGGGAGAATATGATTCTTGCAAAATTTTTTCTTTCTGTTGTAGAAGCTTTCTTTTATGTTAACTGTGTTCTCCGTGTCCCTCCTATCTTTGTATTTGAGTGTAGGAAGTTCTTTGAGATCTGAGTTAAGTTACCACGATTGACTTGATTGCTTCTTCACCGGGTATTGGCTTGTTGACTGCAGCGACCATCCTTGCAGAGACCAATGGCTTTGGTCTGAAAAGAAATAAAAAACAGCTGACTAGTTATGCAGGATTGGACGTAAAAGAAAAACTCTCTAGGACGTCCTGCGGCAACCATCCTGACAGGGCGATGCCATTAGTGAAGTGATTTCTTGATCGATAAGAGACTGATTGACAAAAGGCTGGTGTCGTAACGCAAATTCTACACATTGTCCCAACGTGAAGGTGGGAACAGAATCATTATCATTCTTATTTTGGCAAAACCCGTTTCCGGTAAAGCAAGGAAGGAAAACAAAAGAAAGAACTACCTTAACTGGCCAGGTCTGTGACCTGCTAAGGAATTTACAAGTAACTATTTGATTTTCTGGCATAAATGTCTGGTAGCGGTTTCACATCATAAAACTGCTATATGAAATGTTTGTGCCAGTAGGAGTAATTAATCCAACAGTACAAGTGGAATTTATGGTAGTCGGGTGACAGTAACCGCAATTTGTAAAAATAATCGGTACATTTTGCAGCGCTCCACGCGATGACCCTTAATGACGACATCGTTTCATTGCGCTGAATTTAACGACGGATAACACGAGGGCCCCAGAGAAACGCGGAGGCACGCCAATTTTTAGGTAGACTCCGCGTTTCTCCGTCCCCACTGTGCTTTCCGTGGTTAAAAAAATCTTGCAATCTATGCGAGCTTCCTTTGAACGCCCGTATCAACTGTATGTACGGGCGGGCGCATTCTCCTGAAATACCGCTGAAATTCTTAAGATATTTATAAATTAGCGAATCACTCCCTGGCCTTAACTGTTTTTTCTTTTGGTGATTTTAGATTTATACTTGAACATTTATTAATTGGAAGTTTTGGTTTGATCCTTGCAATTCAATGCTATCATGAGAAACTTATTCCTGTTTGCCCTCTTATTATTAAATATACAATTAGTCCTTGCGCAAGACTCTGTCAAAAACGGTCAGCCTAAGCCTCGTTCGATTGACACAGGTCGCACTACTCCTGTACGCCACGAAGCCGGGAACACAAATCGTGGCGAAAGAAAAAGAATCGATTATTTTCGGGATACTGTCAGGCATGAGCGAAGAAAATTCGACTCTGCCCTGTTCACAAATGTCAACGTTCCTACCACGAGCGATTATGCCGAGCATTTGGGTAAGGTATATCAGGACCTCACCGACATACCAGGCACCCTTTCAACTTTCGGAACATTGGAGGAAATCCATCGCAACCTGGACAATGAAGATTATGTCTTGGAGGTAGTCAAAGACAGAATGTCTTTAGGCGAAAGGACTTTCAATGTACGCAACCTGCAAATGTTCAATACTCTGTTAGATGCGTTGGATAGGAATACAGATAGATATTCTGAATATCTCGAGCAATATGATTCAACGTTAGACGAAATCAGGGAGCAGATCGCTGATTTTCGGAGAGATACTATGATGAGACATATATTCACCGACACAGCTCTAAAGAACACTCTTCGACCTCAGTTACAACAGCTCAGAACCAAATGGAGAGAAGTTGACAGTCTCGTAACTGCATTTGGCCAGGAGATCAACACCCTCAAATCGCATGCATCCGCTCATTCAATTACCATTGGTGAATTATTGAACCAGGTAGACAGGGAACTTAAGACGGTGGGAACGCATGCATTTCAAAAAGAGCAGCCTTATCTGTGGGAGTCGCCTGCTTCCGGAGTGAAAATTCCGGGCGACTTCAGGGATTCATATGAAGGAGAACGCCAGCTTGCCAGGTTCTATTTCTCCAACACAAATAATAACCGGTTTTGGCTACCTGTTATAGGCATATTATTTTTTGTCTGGATCAGTATCAATTATCTAAGGCTCCGTAAGTTGAAAAGAATGGATGCATTAGATTTTCTGGATATAAGATTTATCAATTCTAGACCGATCGTACCATCGGTAATCTTCATGCTCAGCCTTGCTCCATTGTTTGATATTCATGCCCCTGCTATTTATATAGAGTTTATCCAGTTCCTGCTGATGGTGTTTCTGACATTTATCCTCAGAAACCACATTTCTTCAAAGCTCCTGTTTGGATGGTATATTTTTATTTTACTGTTCCTAACATTTTCCTATAGCCGAATATTCGGATTTTCGCTAAGTCTACAACGATGGATTATGCTGCTGGTTGACATTTGTTCTCTATTCCTGGGTATTTATTTTTTGTCTCAACAAGAGGTCAAATCAAACAGATGGGTAATCTTTGCCGTTAGCTTGTTTATATTTCTGAATTTTCTCGGCATAATTTGTAACCTTACCAGCCGGGTTACGCTGTCCCAAATTTTCTCTAATACGGCTTTTTTCACCTTGTCACAAACCATTAGCCTGGCAATATTCGTCCGATTGATCATTGAATCCTTTCTCGTGCAGGTACAAACCAGCAGAATTAGAAAGAATTACCCTCAGCAATTTGACAGCACATTTATTTCTACTTCTATCCGGAGATTTGCCATGATCATCGCAGTTATTTTGTGGTCGATCGTCTTCACCATTAACCTTAACCTGTTCGATTCAATCAACGATATGCTCACGGTACTCTTCTCTAAGACAAGAAGAGTGGGGAATTTCTCATTCACTCTAGGTGGGATCCTGTTATTTCTTGGTATTATCTGGTTTGCCAATTTCTTGCAAAAATATATTGCATACTTTTTTGGCGATACAGGGGATGATGCTGCCATCGATGACAGGGGACAACGCTCACGCCTGATGGTCACGCGACTGATACTTTTGATAGGAGGATTTCTACTCGCAGTAGCTGCATCGGGCCTGTCTGTCGACAGGATAACGGTGATACTTGGTGCATTGGGAGTAGGTATCGGTCTCGGCCTTCAAAATATCGTCAATAATTTTGTTTCCGGTGTCATCCTGATTTTCGACCGGCCACTCAGAATTGGTGATGTAGTGGATGTCGGCGACAAACGTGGCAGGGTAAAGGGAATTGGGATTCGATCCAGTACCTTGCTAACGGAAGATGGGGCTGAAGTGATCATACCAAATGGAGATGTGCTATCTCAAAAAATAGTAAACTGGACTTTAAGTAACAACCACGCAAGGGTAGTAATGTCTTTTCCGATAAATAAATCTGTAAGTCCTGACAAAATCGACCTTCCTTCAATCAGTAAGATTATCAGTGATAATCACAATGTACTGCAAACTCGTATCCCAGAGATTGTTGTCAGTCCAGTCAATGCCAAAACAATGGAATTGAAAGTGTTTTTCTGGGTGAATGACTTTAATAAGGAGACGATCACCTCTGAGGAAGTGCGAACTTCTATTTATGAGCAGCTAGAGAAGGCAGGATTGATTGCGGAGTGAGTGAGCAGTGACCGCTTTGTTTCACCATGCGCATTCTTTTTGCACCCTGAAATGCGGAGGTTTGCTAATTACCGGTCCGTGGCGTATGCTCTGCGACTTCCGCATCCTCTGGTCAAGAGGAGGCGAGTTTGTTTGCTACCTTTGCCTGGAAATCATGGGGACTAACAAGAACCTTACCGGTGGCCAAATTATTTTCAGCATCCTCTACTTATTATTTTGGCCATTTTTATTTCTTCGTCTTTCCGGTGATTGGAAATGGACTGAAGGATGGATGTTTGTTGCCTGGCTGCTTTTGACGTGCGCGGCTGTTATGATTTATCTCTATGTGAAAGACCCGGCTTTAATGGTCGAACGTTTTCGAAAACCTGGGACAGGTAATCAAAAGTCCTGGGATAGAGTTGTGTTGTCAGGAGTAGTTCTGCTTTATGCGATTTGGATACTGATCATTCCTTTGGATAGCAAACGCTATGGGTGGACCACCCATTTTCCAAACTCACTAAGAAATGTAGGAGGCATCTTTCTTCTGCTTTCCAGTTTTTTTCTTTTTCGTTCGTTCACTGATAATACGTTCCTATCGCCCTTAGTGCGAGTGCAGGAAGAGCGTAAGCAAAAATTAGTTACAACGGGTGTCTACAGCTTCGTCCGTCATCCTATGTATTTGGGAGCCCTGTTTATGTTCCTGGGCGTACCCCTTCTGACCGGATCTTATTTTGGCATTGGAGTTGGTATGTTAGCAGTGATATTGTTAGCTGCCAGGGCAATGGGTGAAGAAAAAATGTTGGAAAAGGAATTCGAAGAGTATGCTGCTTACAAACAAAAAGTGAGGTGCAGGATGGTTCCGTTTTTGTGGTGAAGGTGCATGAGCGACGGTTATTCGCTTTTCGCTCTGTTTTTCCACTTTAACCCTACAACGCCGCTAGGTAGTCGAAGCTCTTTCTCAGGGAAACCTCGGGATCAGCGACCACATCTTGCTCGACGATAAAATGTTCCATGCCATTTTCCTTTGCTTTGGTAAGAATCGTTTTTAGATCGAGCACGCCTGATCCGGCAGACGTCATCAGAGGAAAAAGTTCAATCCATTGTTTTGCATCCCCTCCATCTCCCGAGAAACGAGCATTCTTCGACATGTCTTTTACGTGCATCAATCGATATCGGCCTTTATAATCCTGAAAAAGGGAAACAGGGTTGGCTCCGGCCGCTACCGTCCAAAACAAGTCCATTTGGAGAAATACCAGTGCAGGATCGGTGCCGTCCAGGATTAATTTAATCGGAATTTGCCCTTCCACTTCCTTCCACCCGTAGCCATGGTTGTGGTAACCAAATTTCACTCCTTCTTTTTTGGCGGACTCTCCAATCTTGTTAAATGCGTCTGCCATTTTTTTGTAATCGTCTAGGGTTTTTCTCTTTTCTTCAGGAATAGCTGGAAGAATTACGTATTCATGACCGAGTATATGTGAAGCTTCGGCAATTTTATCCATGTTCGTTTGCAACGTATCGAGATCCGTATGCATGGATGGGGCTGTTAATCCGTGATCATTCAACATGGATTTCATTTCGGCAGCTGTGTACCCGAAATAACCACTTCCTTTAAAACCCAGCGCAGGAGTTATCGCACTCCATCTTTCCTTTGTCGCCGCCGTGCTAAAAGGATATGGCCCGTACAACTCTACTTCCTTATAGCCTATTTTTTGTAGCATTGCCAATGTGCCTGGGAGATCTTTTTCAAGCATTTTGGGAAGAGAGAAAAATTGAATGTCGATTTTGTTTAGTAAGCGATCGTTGGCAAAAATATTCCTTGAAAACAGGGTGCCCGTTAGCGCTAAGGTGGCGCTCCCGAGAAAATGTCTTCGGTTCATGATGAAATTATTTTTGTGGAGAATTATATGTTGAATTCATTGCAATTTCTGTGCTAACTGTCTCGAAATTTCAATTTTCGTAGTCAATTTTTCTGTTTAGTGCAGAGTGCATGGAGGACTCGGAGAAGACACAGAAGCTCTCTAATAATTGGCAGCCCTCTGTGCTCTCCTGCATTCTGCGGTTAAACAAAAGTCGGGCTCTTGAGGTTGTAGGAAGAAATAAGACTCCTAAACAAGCTTTAATTTTGCATTAAATCAAATGTTATGCTCACAAGCATCAATCCGAAATTGCCCATGCGTGACAAGGCTGCAACCAGGGATTACTATTTGAATAAATTGGGCTTCCGGGAATATGGGAACGCAGATTATGAAGGATATTTAATGGTTGAAAAAGAAAATGTGCAGATTCATTTTTTTGAATACAAAGAGCTGGACCCAAAAGAGAATTATGGACAAGTGTACATAAGGACAGATGACATTGATCATTTATATCAATCTATATTGGACAAGAAAATTGACATCCATCCGGATGGTGAATTGAATACTAAACTCTGGGGCCAAAGAGAATTTTCGCTGTTAGATCCGGATAATAATTTGTTGACTTTTGGACAAAGTATTTGATCTATACTCCAGGGATCGTACTCTCACATTTGCGCGTCATCACTGCAGCGTCCACTAAGTTCTCTGTAGTCAATTCCTAGTCTCACTGTTTCAAAAATTCAACGATCTTATTCCTTTCTTCATCCGTCAATAAAGCCCGTGTCTGCATATGTAGCCCGACTGTCTCCCACTGTTGTGGGGAAAAGCTTGAAGGCGAAGGCGTATTATGACAGCGTTGACAATTTTCAGCCCACAATTGCGCGCCGGTTTTCATGCTCACTTTTTGACTCACTTTGCAACTATTCATTAGAGCGATAAATACGAAACCCGTTAATACTATAACAATAACAAAAATCTTTTTCATAAATATCTTTTTAGAGTTGTATAGCAAAATGGATGAATAATGTATTGGTCGTTGTGGTGCCGGAATAAAATCCAAGCAGCTTGCTTGCCGTGCTGTTGCCTTTATAGGATTCATATGTTACCTTAAAAACAGTTCTCCAGCTAAACCAATAATTGAGTCCCACGGTAATTGTATGTTGGTCACTTCCAAAACTCGAGTTTGTCGGCGTGTTGAAAGAAGTATAGCGGCCTGCCAGTTCAATATTCTTTATGAATCCTTCTGCTCCTGTTGGCCGGATTGATCCCTGTACGAAATATGCAGTGGTGTGATTGTTGAATGTATAGAGTGAGGAGTCGGAAGGATTGGTGTAGTATACTTTGTCGATATCCTGAATATTGTATTGCGCTTTTATGTTGACTAAAATTGGTTTGTACAATTTCACAAAGTTCAAATCGAATGCATACACTTTCGCCATGGTGTTTAGTTGTTCCGAGCCTTGATCTCCTACTTTTCCAAACATCCCCGATACACCAACTTCCAGTGATGAGTTAGAAAATGGCAGTAATCCTAACCTTCCTGTAAAGGTTTTGTTATTGTTATTGTCTACTATATTTCCGCTGGTGATTGTTCCGTCCGCCTGCAGTTGATTGCCATTGGTCAAGGCAAAATCATAATTGAACTTCATATTTCCCAACGGCTGGCCACCCGATACTTCAACTCCATAATCGGTAGGTGTCATGTCTGCAACACCCATTGGGTCAGTAGCCAATTTGTTGATCCATCCAGCGGCTTCCCGCTTTGCGTATGTTCCCAACGGTAAGACAAAATACCCGGCACGTATGATCAATCCTGGCGCCGCAAACCAGGATACATTGGCCCAGTTCACGCTTAGGCCGTTGTTGCTAAATGAAGGCTCGAATTCCACCAGGAATTTGTTCCCATGCCGCCATAAAAACATTGGACTTAATTCAAAGTGGTCAGCATCGGGAAAACTATTTCCTTTTGTAACAGTGGATGTTCCATTCAACGTGTTAGTTGTCTTGTATGTCGCAAATCCCATCGTTGCCAGGCCTACAATCATCACATGATCTTCTCCGGGCTTAGTACTGGCGACTTTCTTTTCTAACTCATTTAATCGATCCAGGACGGAGGAATCGACGACTGTTTGCTGCGCTGTTGCTATGAATGACTGCATCAATAGCAAACCTATTGGCAATAAAATCTTTAGCAGTTTGTTTCCTTGTATCATAATCAAAATTTTTGATGCTCATAATGGGAAAACATAGATCAGGAGTAAAATCTTCGGAAAAGGAGTATTTATTTTTTTGCTGTTTTGCAAAGCGTTCTTATATAAAGCACGAGCTCCCAGCGCTGCTTTTCCGTCAATGTGGTTTTGAATTGCGGCATAGGAGTTCTTCCTTCAGTAATCTTGTAAAATAAATTGCCATCTGTTTCATTGATCATGGTAGGTGATGAGTGGTCCGCGGGCTTCGGGGTCAGGGACGCTGCGGCCACTCCATCGCCTTTTCCCTTATCTCCATGGCAGGGTGTGCAGTATGCCGTGTATAAGGTCTTACCTTCTTTTATTTCTTGTTGGTTATTCGTGTTTGGATTTGTGAGGCTTGCATATTCTTTTGGTACTGTCCATGGCTTTGATTGCGCCATCGATCTACCGATACAAACAAGTGAAAATGCTATCAGCAATGAACCGAATCTTGTGATCGATAAATGTTTCATGAATTTAATTTTTATGATCTCTTGAATTGGAGCCTAAAATTATTTTCTGTTCTATTGGCTTTTGATGACTTTGGTCAATTGCAAATATGATTTAACTCTGATGCTCGATTTTACTTCTGATGCTTTCATGAGATGTCAAGTTTCATTTTTGTTGGTTTACGGGCAGCTTCCACAAGGGCAACGAGATTATTTATCAACATCACGAGCTATGCAACATGCATTCTTTTTTGTTGTCATTTAACGTATCAAAACCGGACAGTTTCTGTATCAATACCGAAACCTGAACCAAGGAAAGACATCTTTAGAACATTGAAAATCATTTAAATAGGACTCCGGCATAATATTGGTCAATTTCTGCCGGAAATGATCGGACAATAAAATATTCACCCGCAATCTTCTTCTATGTTTGGCAATTATTTTAAGGTCGCCTGGAGAAACCTGTTGAAAAATAAAGTTTACTCGTTCATCAATATTGCAGGATTGGCATCTGGTATGGCTGTGGCCATGATCATTGGTTTATGGATTTACGACGAGGTTTCTACCAACAAGCATTTTAAAAATTATGACACCGTCTACCAAGTCATGATGAACCAAACTTTCGATGGTGTTCGCGGATCTCAAGAGGCATTACCTTATCCCCTCGGTCAAGAATTGAAAACAAAGTATTCCGACTTCAAAGCCGTGGCCATGTGTGATTGGGGGCAAAGGCATTCACTCGTATACAAGGACAAAAAAATCAACAAGGCCGGACATTTTCTGGGTGAAGAAGGAGTGAAAATGTTCTCCATGAATATCCTGGCTGGAGATCAAAATCCTCTGCATGAACCTTATTCGATTGTTTTAACTGAAGAGACATCGAAGATTCTATTTGGCGATGAAAATCCTATTGGAAAAACAGTGAAGCTCGACAATCAAACCAACTTAAAAGTAACAGCTGTCGTCCCGAAACAACCTAAGAATAGTTCGCTTCAATTTGATTTCCTGGTTCCGTTTCAAGTGCAGGAAAGCATTTACGATTGGGTGAAGTTGTATCACAAGACCAATTGGGGAAATAATTCCTGGCAGATTTTTGTTCAGTTAAATGATAACGCTACTGAAACGGCTGTGGATAGTAAAATTCAGAATGTAGTGCTTTCCCATTTCACCGATGATAATACCATGAAAGTGATTAAGCCGGCTGTTTTTCTTCACCCGATGTCGAAATGGAGGCTATTTAGCGATTTTGAAAATGGAAAAAATACCGGTGGCTTTATTAAATATGTAAGAATGTTCGGGATCCTGGGTTTGATCGTTCTGCTCATTGCATGCATCAACTTTATGAACCTGAGCACGGCACGCTCGGAAAAAAGAGCCAAAGAAGTGGGGGTTAGAAAAGCGGTTGGATCTGGCCGTAAGGAGCTGATCAGCCAGTTTCTGAGTGAGTCGATATTGATTGCTGCACTGGCATTTATTTTTGCTCTTGCCATTGTCTTTTTTACGCTGCCTTATTTTAACAAGCTTACGGACAAAGAGATGACCATGCATATCAAGGAACCGGTATTCTGGGGCATCATGATCATATTTACATTACTTACAGGTTTGCTTGCAGGAAGCTATCCGGCATTTTATCTTTCTTCTTTTAATCCAGTCAGGGTTTTAAAAGGAAACCTGAATGCCGGCAAGAGGAGCTCCGTTCCCAGGAAAATATTGGTAGTTCTTCAATTTGCAAGTTCGGTAGTGCTGATGATCGGTACGATTGTCATTAATCAACAAATTCAATACGGAAAGAATCGTCCAATTGGGTTTAATAACAAAGGTTTGATATCAGTTGACTGGTCAGATGATATCAGGAAGAATTTTGATGCCATCCGTCTGGAGTTATTGAGCTCAGGGGCTGCTGTATCTGTTTCACAAAGCAACTCGCCGCCTTCGCAAATATACAGCAACAACAATGGTTGGGAATGGCCGGGCAGCAATCCGGTTGAAAAGACGGTCGTGTTTTCGACTATTGCCACGGCATACGATTATGTAAAGACGATTGGTGTCAAGTTGATCGATGGAAGAGACTTTTCAAGAGATTATGCAGATTCAAATGGAGTTGTCCTGAACCAGGCAGCAGTAAAGCGGATGAATTTGAAGAATCCTGTGGGCACTCGTTTGAAATGGAATGACAAGAACATGACCGTGCTTGGCGTCATTACCGATGTCCAAATGGAGTCGCCTTATCGCAAGATATCTCCCCTGACGATTATTTTTAACAAAGAATGGGTAGGCGTTTTGAACATTCGTTTGAATCCAAACATGTCTGCGTCGCAGGCCCTGGCTCTTATGAAACCGATTTTTGAAAAATATAATCCGGCTTATCCGTTCGAATATCAATTTGCAGACGAGCAGTATGCCAAAAAATTCAATTATGAAGAATTGGTAGGCAACCTTGCAGCCATCATTGCTATTTTGGCGATTTTCATTTCCTGCCTCGGGCTATTCGGCTTGGCCTCATTTACGGCCGAGCAGCGGGTGAAAGAAATAGGTATCAGAAAGGTGCTGGGAGCAAGTGTGCTGAATTTATGGCAATTGTTATCAAGAGACTTTGTAATTCTGGTTTTGGTTTCCTGCGCGATTGCTGTTCCGATTGGGTGGTATGGAATGAATAAGTGGCTTACCAATTATGAATATAAGACACACATAGGAATTTGGACTTTCGTCTTTGTTGTGTCCATAGCCATTATCATAACGTTGATCACTGTAGGTTTTCAGGCGATTAAAGCCGCGTTAGCTAATCCGGTCAAGAGTCTTCGCACTGAGTAGCATTCAGCTCTCGAAGCGAGTTTGAGGAACTGAGTAATGTGAATTTCACGCAAAGGCGCAAAGGAGGAGATGTGCATCCCCCTTTGCGCCTTTGCTTTCTTTGCGTCCTTGTGTGATAATGTCGTGTCGGTAGGGGTATAGATTTTGCATCTTAGCTTGGTATTTAAAGAACGAAAAATGAAACTTACCTCAAGAAGCCTTCTATTGGCACTTTTATCTATTTCCAGCATTCCTATAGCATTCACTCAGCCATCCTCTAAATTTAGCACCAATAAATATGGAAATGGCAAAGGAGACACGTTACTATACAGGCTGTTATTTCCCGACGCCAATCCATCCCAAAAATATCCCCTGATTATTTTCCTTCATGGTTCGGGTGAGCGTGGCAGTGATAATGAAGCTCAATTGAAATGGGGCGTGATGAATTTTGCCACTGACCAGAATATGAGTCAGCATCCTGCCATCGTGGTCGCACCACAATGCCCCACAGATCAATTCTGGTCCAATTTTTCACGTACCAAGGTATCTGCGGAAACACGTCTACTACCTAATCCCTCCAAACCCATGGAACTTTTGATTGGACTAATTCATCAGTTAGTAAAGACACTTCCCATTGATAGCAACAGGATTTATATAACGGGCTTGTCCATGGGAGGATTGGGCTCATTTGATGCGATCGAGAGGTATCCAAATCTATTTGCAGCAGCCGTTCCTGTTTGCGGTGGGGGCGATACAACCAGGGCTTCATCAATTGCGCGTATTCCGATTTGGATTTTTCATGGTGCTGAAGATCCTGCGGTAGCCCCATCATTTGCTTATGAAATGTTTGAAGCTTTGATAAGGGCAGGAGCTCGTCCAGGATTTACCTATTATCCTGAGGTTGGTCATTTTTCATGGATCGGGGCATATAGTGATCCGATCATGATTGATTGGTTATTTCGACAGCATAAGTAGGTCCTTTTTTCACACAAAGTGCAGAGGCAGTATGCTGCATTCTTTGCGTATTTGTGACTAACATGTTACCTCTTCTTTGACAATTTTCTATTGAAGGGCCAATTAGGAAAGGGCACAAAAAATTTGGGATGCGCGGGGCTAGGGAGCAGGAGCGGAGAAACAGAGCGGAAAGCGATGAATTAACCGCTATCAGTTCTCACTTCGTGCTGACAGCCTTAAATTTTCGGATATTTGTCTATAATATGTTTATGAAAAAACTTATGCAAATTGGGATAGCACTTCTGATCAGCCTGGCCTTCGCTCAAATCTCTTACAGTCAGAAAACTGACACGGCCAAACAAAGTGCTCCAAAGATTTACTTTATCATCACTGCAGGTGACCAGATCAATGCGTTCTTCAACGACAAACCTGTCGAAGCCTCAACTATTGACGACTTCAATACCTACGTTCAAACGAATATTAAGAGTCTGAAAGATTCCTGGGTTATTGTCACTGGAAAGCCCAAGACGGGGACATATGACGATGTCATGAAAACGCTGAAGAGATATAAGTTCAAGCATATCTCTACCAATCTTAAAGATCTATAATCCTTCCGCCATAACGGCCTCAAATATCTGCTGGCGAATTGGTCCGACATTATAGTATTCGCCGTTTTTTGATAGTCCCATATTTTCTCTGTTAATGAGAAGAATGATCGAAATGCCTGATTGAGGGACTACAACGATACTGGTCCCCGTGAATCCAGTATGACCAAAACTTCCTTCAGGTGCATTCTTCATAAATGAGTTGGTATTGTCCATCATCCAACCGAGCCCATTTTTGAATTTGTCTTTTTGGAGAAACAAATCAATCGTTTTTTCTGAAATGAATTGTCCGTACGTTGTTTTGCCTCTGTTCATCAGCATGTCGACGAGCTTTTGAATATCATTTGCAGTGGAGAACAATCCCGCGGCACCTGATATTCCTCCATTGGCGTACCATGCGTTGCCATCATCCACCTCGCCCTTCAAAATGTAGGTTCGCCAACCATTCCAACTCTTTGGATCTATTTCTTTAACAGTGAAACCCAACGAAGAATCATAGACCATTCGTTTTTCATATGGATTGCCAGGACCCGTGGCTGCAATCTTGGTGAATTTCTTTGTTTGCAGGGGATTGTATGTCGTATGATCCATTCCCAGAGGTAAAAAAATATTCTCTTGCATGAATTGTTGTAATGGTAAGACAGATACTTTTTCTATGATTTCGCCTAGTATCACAAATCCCAGATCGCTATAATGTCTTTCTGCTCCAACTGGGTATTTCAAAGGCAATTCACCAATGAGCTTGAATGTTTCCTCTTTGTTTTTACTGCGGTAGTACAACGGATACCAATCATATAGTCCGGCCGTATGGGTAAGCAGGTGTCGGATTGTGATTGAGCTTTTGTCCTTGCTATTGAAAGCGGGTATAAATTTTCCTACAGGATCATCAACATTCAAACGTCCCCTGTCTACAAGAATCATAATGGAGGTGGTTGTTCCAACTACTTTCGTCAAGGATGCGATGTCAAAAAGATGCTCAGTTGACATCATTTCGGGCGGATTCAAAAGCTGATGCCGCTCATTGTATTTATACGCATATCCATATGCATTAGTATAAATTATGTGGCCGTCCTTTTTGATTTGAATGACTGCTCCTGGGATCTTGTCGGTATCCACCTGGCTTTGCAGAATGTTATCGATTCTGACGATCAGGCGTGACCTGGTGGCGAAGGATTGATTGTCCTGGCTGATCGATTGTGGAAAGAAGGCAACTATACAAGTGAGGAATAACAGAAAGCGCCTGGCCATATCTTACTGCCTGCCGGATTTAGAGTTATTCGTACTATGGTAATACACCGGGTAACTCGATCTTTCCGCCCGGATGCTGCCTGAAATCGAAAAGGTGCCAGCATCGTTTATGTACATCAGGCCCATTTGAACTCCCGGATTGATTCCAATACTATATGGGTTGCCATACAAGCCCGAGTAGGATTTATTAATGGAGGGATTCATAAACGTCTGGGAAAAGTTGGTGTAGGTAGGTGCAACGTAAACACCTCCGAAGCCATAGAGATTATTATTTATTTTTCGGCTTACTTGAACGCCTATGGGGGCTGATAGCACAAATGCATTTCCCCATGGATAGAAAGCAGATCCCGCCTGAAGGGCCATGTATTTGCTTACAAACCATTTTTGATTGGATGCACCGCTTGATATGCCAGGAATATTTTCTGGCAAGGGTGTCCATTGAATGAAATTTGAATTGTAGAAGGAGGGGGCAAAGTAAGTTTGGGCCTTTGTGTTTAGGCAAAAAAACAACCCCACCATCCCCAAAATAACTTGCAGCCTATACTTTGGAAAGCTGTGATCAGATTGTATGTTTTGCATGCCTCAATTTACGAAAGGATATCCTTAACTCGCCATTTGTGATTAAATTTTAACTCTCCTGGCGCGGGTGTACCCGCAGGGTGCCTGATTTAGAAAACGCTAAGCCCCACTGCCCAGCGGGAATGCTGCCCCGGATGCGTGAGATAATCGCCCAAACACAAATCCCCATTTTGCAAATTTGTTCCTTTGCACAGGAAGACCATTATGGCCTAAGCATTGGAGAAAAAAATCGAAGGATAATATGGTAGAAGGAGGATGAAAGCTAAAATCTCGAAGGACGCATCGTCGTGTATTCGTGGATCCTTTTTGACCAATTGCCCTATAGAATCCAGCAGGTGAAAAGTGAGACGCAACATTGCAGAAGACAGAACAAATGCCGGGCTCCAGACAAAACTTTTCAGAGAAATCTTCCAATTCGCACAGTTCCTGTATCAAAAGCGAACAGTTTACCCAGCAAACTGCATCCTAAATTCCTTACATAGAGCCTTTTAGAATCCGGCACCTTCTTAGCAATTATGATTGTTGTTAAAATATCTTCATGATCAATTATCTTAAAACCGGCTGGCGGTTTGTTAGAAAAAACCGGGCAACTTCCATCATTAATATCGGCGGACTGGCTGTAGGAATGACTGTCGCGATTCTGATAGGTCTTTGGGTATGGGATGAAGTCTCATTCGACCATAATAACAAAAATCACGAGCGGATTGCCCAGGTATGGCAAAATGGAATCGTGAATGGTGAAACCAACAGCTGGATCGTTCTTCCGATGCCACTCAGCCAAACACTGCGAGATGAATATGGAAGTGATTTTTCAAAAGTGGTCATGACCTCCTGGAACGAGGCGCACGTTCTGAATGTATTTGATAAAAGATTCGTAAAAAATGGAACGTTCATGGAGGCTGATGGGCCTGCCTTATTTGATCTTCAAATGATCAAGGGAAGCATGCATTCAGTAAAAGGACCGGAAGATGTTTTGATATCCTCTTCTTTGTCAAAAGCATTTTTTGGGGACAAGGATCCCGTCAACCAGGTAATACAATTCGATAATAAAAACAACCTGAAGGTAGTTGGCGTATATGAAAATACCCCGGCCAATTCTTATATGGCGGATGTAGATTACATCCTTCCCTGGAAGCTAAAACTAATCACAAATGATTGGCTCAATCATTTGGATAATCCATGGGGAATGAGTGGATTCAAAGTTTTTGTTGAACTCAATAAAAACTCAAATCTCGCTCAGGTATCAAGAAAAATAAGAGATGTAAAATTGAATAAAGTTCATCCTGATGAGCGCAAATCCCAACCTGCACTGTTCCTTCATCCAATGGACAAATGGCATTTGTACGGAGATTTTCAAAATGGCGTCAATACGGGCGGAAGAATTCAATACGTTTGGCTTTTCTCTCTCATTGGAATTTTTGTATTGCTCCTCGCATGTATCAACTTTATGAACCTTAGTACTGCCCGCTCGGAAAAACGCGCGAAAGAAGTCGGTATTCGCAAAGCAGTTGGTTCGTTACGGAGTCAGTTGGTCTCTCAATTCTTTAGAGAATCCATTTTGATTGCTTCCATATCTGCTTTACTGGCTGTCTTTCTTGTTGGGCTGGCGCTGCCTGCTTTCAATGGTTTGGCAGACAAAAATATATCGATGCCAATTACTGACCCCGTCTTTTGGGGATTGATGATAGTTTTTGTTATCATTACTGGCATTATTGCCGGTAGCTATCCCGCATTTTATCTTTCTTCTTTTAATCCGGTGAAGGTATTGAAGGGAACGTTTAAGGCGGGAAAGCTTGCCACCCTACCAAGAAAAATTCTTGTGGTCGCTCAATTCACTATCTCGGTTATATTGATTATCGGTACCATCGTCGTTTTCCGTCAAATTCAATTTGCGCGAAACCGGCCGTTGGGTTATAACCAGAATGGATTGGTGCAGGTACAACAGCTGATGCCGGACGTGTTTAATCATTTTGATGCCGTGAAGGCGGATTTGATTAATAGCGGGGTCATTGTAGATATTACCGCTGCAGGTGCTCCAATGGACAATTACTGGAGTACAAATGGTGGCATCAGTTGGCGAGGAAAAGATCCGAATCAGAGCGTTGATTTTCCAAACACGGGTATCGTTTACGATTATGGCCAAACCGTGGGTTGGCAATTTGTTGCGGGAAGGGATTTCAATCGTGAATACGGAACAGACACAGCAGCTTTCGTTGTCAATGAATCCTTTGCAAAATTTGCAGGGATCAAAAATATTTTGGGAGAAACTGTAAAATGGGACGATCGCCCGTTTCACGTTATTGGCATCATAAAAGATATGATGGTGGAGTCGCCTTACAATCAACCGAGACCGGCATTGTATCATTTTGACAGGAGTTCCGGAGATTTCCTCATCTTCAAATTGAATCCTAAGAAATCTCCTAATGAGAGTTTGGCAGAAGTGGAAAAAGTTTTCAGGAAATATAGCCCCAATCAAATATTTGAATTCAAGTTTGTCGACCAGGAATATGGAAAGAAATTCGAAGCTGAAGAACGCATAGGTAAACTTGCGTGTTGCTTTGCTATACTGGCAATCTTTATCAGTTGCATTGGATTATTTGGTATGGCTTCTTTCATGGCCGAACAACGAATTAAAGAGATTGGCATCCGGAAAGTGTTGGGCGCTTCGGTAGTGAATGTCTGGAAATTGCTCACCTGGGATTTTGCTGTGATGGTATTGATTTCGTTGTTCATTGCCGTTCCCCTGTCGTATTATTTCATGCACAATTGGCTTCAGAATTATTCGTATCGTGCAAGGCTGAGCTGGTGGATTTTTGCGGCCGCAGCATTTGGTGCTTTGCTGATAACAGTGTTGACGGTAAGTTATCAATCGGTACGGGCAGCATTAAGCAACCCGGTAAGAAATTTGAGAAGCGAGTAAATATTGTTTCATTTTCCGCGCCGGAAAGAAATTTGACAGTTGTCAGTTGCGAGTTGAACAGTTCATCAGGAAGCAAGTTGCTTCCTAATTTCTGACAACTATCAACTGACAACTTTTTTATCTGTGTGGTTTTACGCCAATGGAGGCTTTGATAAGTGCCACCGGAATAGGTGCCAGGACCATTGGGATAGAAAAACTTACGCTACCATTCAGCCAGGAAAATAGCCAATCTTGTGGTATTCGATGCGAACCGGCTCGTGATATTGAGAATTTGGACAGGGTAGATGTGGTGATTAAAAATGGAAGGATGTTCAATCAGCGGCGTCACGATTGAATTGTTTGTTAGTCTTGCAATAGGGAAAGTATGTAAATACAAGTACGTGGAATTCCAAGTTGCATAAATCATGAAGAAAAACAGGAAATAGATTCTAATTTCTCCTTTATCAACTTATTCCATTTTTCCTGAGTGAGCGGACCATTTCCATGTCTTGTTTCAGCGTCATATTGTTCCTGCATTTTATCCAATTCATTTTGCTTGATTCTTTGTATTCTTTGTAATTCCGACGGAAACCCGTCCACGCTGAAAGTAAACTTCCGGATAGTGTCAACGAGTTCGCAGGCTTTGATCGCAGAAATATCGAAATGCCTTTGTTCATGCTCCAATGTTTCAGCGTTGCGGTGTTCGCTCCGGCACCAGGATTTTGATTTGCTGAAATTGGTTAAGACATATACATCGACAAAGATTTCATTGTTTGCAGTCCTTGCCGTGCTGTATTTCATCATCACGATACTGTAGGTAATTGCGACGGTTGAACCTGATTCCGTTGGCTTACCCTGGAAATCGTCAAGAGTCAATGGCCTTTTGGGCGAATAAGAAATAATATCAGGATTGTCCAAATCCTGTTCCAGAGACACCTCTACCTTTATCGTCGGTTTTGTTCTTATGGCGAGGTAGTATGATTTATTCTTTGCCCACCATTCATCAAATTGCTGGAGCATAGTTTGCATGCTCCCCCGAATCAATTCTTCAATCAGCTTAGTAGCATCGCCCGTTGTTTCGGTAATGCCACCACCTGTTGTTTCAAATAACTTCGATGTGTCATGATAGAAAGCCAGCGAAATGGTCAATTCATTTTCAGTTTTCAGTCCTGACGTTCCATTTGCTACGACTTTGAATTTAGTGATATGCATTTCGATGGGGCTTGCAGAAGTATCTTGAATAACATTGTTGCGGATGAATTGAAACATGGCGCTGCTTGCACCGTTTTGTAAATTGAGAGTTTGGTTCTTTTTGCCAAGTAAGCCATTCTTGATCGACCCGATATTGCTTGTATCTGCCCGCTCATCCTTAACACTTGCAATAAAATAATTTTTTAATGGAGCAGAGATTTTTTCGTTCTTCAATGAAATGAATTTCACATCCTGTGCAAAAAGCGAAATACTACCCAGAATCAAAATCAAAAGTGCGCCAGATATTTTGTTCATTATTTGGCAAGATAAAAAATTCTCTGATCTGACGCGCCTGACGCAGGTATTCACGCATGGTATTTGAGTCTTCCATTATCACGAACTTTCTGGCCCTGGGCATCAACCCGTGCCTGCAATAAACGGGAATTTGACCTCTGAATCAAATCGCCATTATTGAAAACGTTAAAATTGAATTTTTTCTTCCCTTGATTCTGCAAATGATGAAGTGCTTCGTGATCGGGCAAGAGTGGAATGCCCTGCGAAAGATCCGGACCAGGAGTAGCTTTTGTTTAGATCAACTGAATTACTCAAATCAGTTGAATCGCTTTATCTATCGGGATTTTCCTGCCATTGGCGAATTCCGTGGCGAACAGATCTTCACCCAGTTTTTGTTTGGTGTTAATAATCACCCATTGATAGAGGCAATGAGTGATATAGCCTGCTATAGGAGCAAGTGTATCGGCGGCACCCAAGATGTTGGCCGCTTCCTTCTCCTTGCCGCTGGCTGCTGCGATGCCTGCGAATCCGAGCATTACGCCGACAGCAATTGACTTATCTCCGGATTCACGGGCGGCTTTTAATCCTAAGGAGAATTGCTGACGCGCGTTAAGCCATTCATTTTTTTTCATGAATGTGAAACCAAGTCCAATATGCATCCAACCCCTGACTGCTTTAATGCTGATATTGTCTAAGAGTGATATGCTCTCCGTAAATGCGGCCTCTGCTCCCGATATTTTTCCTGTCGTCAATAATAAGTTCCCTTTTTGCACCAGGGAAGTAGCCAACAGGAATTTGTACTCAAAATGCCTGCTTTTGGATTCGGTTTCTTCTATAAGAATTCTTGCCTTTTCGAATTCTCCCATTGCCATGCATCCTTCTGCCAGGAAATTTTTTCCTACTATAATGTTAAACTTGTCATTGAATTGCTCCGCTCCGCTGATACCCTCATTCAAAAATCTCATTGATGAAAAATCCTGAAGAATGAGACCGGAGATCCCACGCCAAATCATAGATCGGACTTTCTCTTTTCTGTCACCTGCTTTTTCATAGAACAAAATACTCTTATCCAAATCAGAGATAGAGCCAGGATAATCTGAAGCAAAAAATCGCAGAAGTCCGGAAGATTGAAACGTCAAGGCTTTTGTTTTTAAAGAAACGGAATCGTCATTTCCTTCTGGTGAATAGCGGTTATCCCAAATGCATGCTTTATCCAGGCATTGCACGGCTTCTGTAATTCTTCCACAAGTGACTGAAAGCATATTCAAAAAACAAAGAATTTTCCACGCACTTTCTAATTCGTTCTTCTTAAGAAGGTGTAAGAACCCGGCTAAAAAATTGTGGTAGTCGTGCTCAAAAACATGCGACCAACTTATCCATTGAGGTTCCCACATCTCTTTGACAATTTTTTCAGAGATGTCTACACAATACAATGCGTGTCGGGAGAAGACAGCATCAGTTTCTCCGGACGCGTTCAGCATTTCCAGTGCATATTCGCGAATCACTTGTAACATGTTGAAGCGGGTAGAAATAGTTGCCCCCACTCCTGCCAGGCTTTTGTAGCTGATTAATCCAACATCAACCAATTTTTCAGTTACTTCCAGAATGTCTCCGTCAAGGTCTTTATCAAAGAGTGTTACTTCTTCCGCAGATTCTAAAGTCCAGCCATCAGGGAAAGCCGACAGGCGTCGAAAAAATGACTTTCCTTTTTCATCGAGCAGGTGATAACTCCACTCAATCGTTGCTCGCATAGCTTGTTGCCTTTCCGGAAGATCACGTGGGCCTCTGGATAGCATGTCCAGCATTTTTTTCATCCTGGCAAGTAATTCCAATGGCGGGAGGTATCTCGTTTTAATGGCAGCAAGTTCTATAGCTAATGGCAATCCATCAACCTGGTTGACAATTTCAGCGATGGCTCGCAAATTCATTTCATCAAGTGGCAATGATGGATTAACTTCCTTTGCTCGCTGAATGAACAATTGCACCGAGGGAAATTCCATGATGCCTTGTGTAGAAATGTACTGCTGTTCTATTGGGTTAGCAAGAGGCTGCAGTTGAAAAACATATTCCTCCCGGATACGAAGGGGAATTCGACTTGTCACCAGGATTCTGATTGTCTTGCACTTGCTCATGAGCTCCGAGACGATCGTTCCGGCATCCACTATTTGCTCGAAATTGTCCAATAAAAGCAAGACTTGTTTGTCGGCGAGCCATTCAATCAAAGTTTCAAATATGGGTTGCTTGCCATTGTCGTAAATGCCGACTGCATGTGCTATTGTTGGCGTGAGCAATTGGCGGTCGGTGATGGACGCCAGGGCAACAAAATAAATTCCATCCTTGAATTGATTTTTTAGATCGGAAGCCAGTTGAATCGCCATGGTCGTTTTTCCGGTTCCGCCAGTTCCTGTCAGGGTAACCAGGCTGATTTCCGGCGATTCCAACATATTCATCAATTCCAACATTTCTTTTTCTCTTCCTAACAATTTGTGCCGGAGAACCGGAATTGTTCCGGAAAGAATTGCTTTTTTCGGTTCCCGCTCCTCAGTGTTTGGCAGGTCAAATTTTTCTGAAAGCAACAAGGCAAGGTCATTTTCAATCAAGTACATTAGTTCATTGGCGGTAGAGAAGTTTTTATAACTTACGGTGTCACTCTCTTGAATATGCGAAAGCAGTTTTTTTAATGGTTCCTGCCGATCAGAACTTGATTTTTTAATGTAAATCAATTTGGGCTTCCCTTCAGATAAACGGTATTCATCTTCCAGGCCTGAAATTTCCATGTCGGGAGCAATCCATCCATAGCTATTATAATAAATGCCAATAAAAACCTGGCTTTGTTCCAGATATGATCGGTAAAGATCCCGGGGTGGATGTGGTCTTGCACCTAACTCAAATAGGACGGGTATCAGTCGAAGATGTGAAATGGCTTCTTGGGCAGCCTTTCGTTCCTCTTCCAACTCATGAATAGTTGAACTGATAAAAACCCGAATTCGCTGGTCAGGTGTTTTAATCTTACTGATAAGTTGGGTCCGTTGATCCATCTGGATTAGCTAAAGTAAATTCGAATCATTAAATAGTGAGGTAGGCGACGAAAGTTTTCTAGAGAGACGTTGGATTCTTAATTGACAGAAGATATAGTCAAATTACGACATTTTTTTCACTGCTGCTGTTGTTCCGCAGTGCATTTGGGTCTTGCATCATTTGCGATGTTCGCGCCTCACCGGACATTTCGGACCTGACCGAGAGTCCGAGTAAGCCACGAGTAAGTATATACTATCTTTATACCAGAATAACACGAAGTAACAATGTTCAAACAGCGAATCTTTGTAGTTGGCATTTCGCTCCTGGCTTTAATTCTGATTATTTCTGCGCAGCCGACGAAAAATCAGCGCAAACGGATTTCTGCCAAACCGAATATCATCCTGATTGTTGCAGATGACCTGGGTTATAGCGATTTGAGATCGTATGGCAATCTCAGAATAAACACACCATATATAGATAGTCTCGGTATCAATGGAGTAAAGTTTACGCGTGCCTATGTAACTTCCCCTATCTGCGCTCCGTCGAGAATGGGTATCATGACAGGACGGTATCAGAACCGATTTGGGAGTGAATTCATGCCATACGATAAATTTGATCCCGCATTTTTGAAATTTATGCGGAAAAATTTTTTTTCATTGAGGAAGGAAGTACCAGGGCTCAAAAGACTGTCGCCACACATTTTTTTAAATGAAAAGAAGTACAACACAGGATTAGATCTTAATGAAGTAACCATTGCTCAATTATTGAAGAAAAATGGATATGCAACGGGCCTCGTTGGAAAATGGAACCTGGGAGACGATCAGGGTAATCACCCCTACGAGAGAGGCTACGATTATAGTTACTATTTTGACGGGGCCCTGACCCGATATGTTGATGACCCGGTTGATACAAGCTTATATTTAAACAAACACCTTCCCTGGGCTTTTTCAGAATTGCCGGCCTGGCAAAAAAGGGCTGGCGCAACTGCGATCCGCGAAGGAAAGGATATCGTGAAAGATTCTGGCTATCTGACGTTTTCATTGGCTGATAAAGGCGTTGCCTTCATTGAAAAAAACAAGGACCATCCTTTTTTTCTAACACTTACGTTCAATGCTCCGCATGATCCTTTCCAGGTTCCGAAGAGTTATTTTGACCGGATAAAAAATGTGGATGATTCTATTAAGAGAGTCTACTATGGAATGATTGAAGCACTGGATGATGCAGTAGGGAAAATAATTGAGAAATTGAGAGAAGACAAAATTGAAGACCAAACTTTGATTATTTTTCTTAGTGATAATGGCGGAGCGACATATACCCGGGCGACCGACAATGCTCCTTTACGGGGTGGAAAATGCACGCATTTCGAAGGAGGCCTGATGGTTCCTTTTTTTATCAAGTTCCCGTCAATGATTCAAGGATCTCAGGTTTATGAGAAGCCTGTTTCGTCTTTGGATATTTTTGCAACTGTAGCGGCGACTGCCCAGGCTTCACTTGCCACGGATCGACAGTATGATGGAACCAACTTAATGCCATACTTATTAGGTCATTCCGGATTGCCTCATGAAGTATTTTATTGGAGGAGCGGCTATTCAAAGGCAATATGCAAGGGAAACTGGAAATTATACATCAATGAAAAAAGCAAGAAGAGGTTTCTTTTTGATCTTTCAAAAGACATAGAAGAAAAGAATGATGTGTCGGCTAAAATGCCTGATAAAGTGAACGAGCTAGCGAGTGATCTCGATAATTGGGAGAAAACGCAAACAGTCAAGCCTGCCTGGCCAAGTGCTGCGGATGTGTTGATTGACGTCGATGGCGAAGATTTTTATTTTCCAAGCTGAGTGAATTGTTGTGTTCCGAAGGTTCCGTCCCTCGTGGATCTTCCCATGAAATTCTTAAAAAGAATAAACACATCCTATCGAAAAAAAGAAAGCATTAGTTAAGTTTTCCTGCGAAGTTTTTGAGTTAGTGCCACCGTTCGTTTTCGTCTGAATGGTTATATCAGAAGGATTTACTGGGAGAGCCAATGTTGGCACGAAGTTGAATTTAAATTTCTTGGTCACTTTATATTCTATTTCCGAGCTTATTTCGTAGTCCATCAATTGAAATTTCGAAGCGTCTTGAACAATCGCAGTGAAGGTAGTTGATGAGCCTTGATTTTTTGAGGAATATTTGCGCTTGTTATAATAGTTAGCATAAAAATTTTGAGTACCTGCGTTAAGAACCAGCTTAGGACTTATTTGCAATTTCTCAGCCAGCATCGAAAAAGAATGCTCCAAACCCAGACCCACTCCAAGGTCGTGACTCGTACCGATGGTAGCTCCAAGATCCAATGATGGTTCGATAAAACCGAAGTCGTAAGAAAAATAGCCGGATAACCTGCCACTGATTTCTGAACTAACAGCATAACTCTGATCACTATAAAAATCTTTCGCTGCGCTCAATTCGAGGTTCAGATGATCAGAAGAATAACTGTAGCCACCTTCAAAGGTAATTAGGTCAATTCTGCTTTCTCCTGAAACGGGCAGATAAGACATTGACCCGGTAAGAAAGAAACCTGATTTATCGTGGTAACCAATCGAAGGTGTTATGTAAGGGGCGGCGGCAGAATCTTTTCTTCCTTGGTAAACATTGTCGCTTAAATAGGACAAGCCCACATCCCAATGAGATGTATGTTGGTTAGAATCATCATTCTTGTGAAATTTTTGCTGTGCGTACAGATTCGAGCCAATGCACATTGAACCAAAAAAAAGCGGAATGGATAACAGAACCTTTACTGATGGCGACATGGGTATGGATTTAGATTTCAGGAGGACACTTGTCTCTCCATCTAACGAGTGGGGAGCTGAAATATTATGATAATTGAGGTGATTGTGCCTAGGATCACAAACCGTTAACAAAAAACCTGGATATTATCTAATTCCGCTTAGCATTCCATATTTTGGAAAATATAAATTCGACTGATAAAAATCTAAATTTGTTGTTATTCATCCTGAAAATGGTCGAACCCTGAGCGCATGAAATTGTCTGTTTATGAAACCGGTTATTAGAATCGAATATTGTCCTAAATGCGGCTGGATGCTCAGAGCAGCCTACATGGCGCAGGAATTACTTACTACTTTTTCTCAAGAGATTAAAGGTGTTCTTCTTGAACCTTCAGAAACAAATGGCACCTACATTATTTACATCAACGATACCATACTATTCGATAGAAGGGATTTTAGCAGGTTTCCTGAAATCAAAGAGTTGAAACAACTGGTTAGAGATGTGGTAGCGCCAGAAAAACATTTGGGACATTCCGATAGGCAATGATGTAAGCAATTATTTTTATCGAAAATTCCTTGATAATTATGATTGGAGTTGTTTTGTGCGGTGGTCAAAATGAAAGAATGGCAATGGATAAAGGCTTTATCAAACAGGATCATGAGACCCTGGGTGGAATTGGCGTTTAAGAAGCTAGCTGCTTGGAATAGCCCGGTGCTCTTATTCATGCGACAAGGAAGCTGTTGGGCGATCTAATTCCTGATCCCATTTGCCTCGCATCCTGAGCTGTCCTGAATTAAAAATTATTGTTCCACTAAACAATATCAACGCGGCTATAAAAAGATACACATTGATGAAGGGGGTTTCAACGTAAACCAAATCTCCGACGCCCTGTATCATAAGCAAAACTTCATTGATTATAATTCCAACAATAAAAACTATGAATCCTCTGATGGTTGATTTATTGATGGTGATAAGTTGAAAATGTATCAGGTAAATGATGAGAAATAATGAAATGACTCCCAAAAGAACTAAATGCAAATAGCCGATCACAATGGGTCTAAAGCCAAAAGCCAATTTGCTGAGGGATGGAATCACAGATACCGCCTGTAAAAGGAGCTTTATGGATAATGCCACTGCACAAAGCACGAGCAGACGCCTTGGCAGGGTGGATACCGTTGGTTTCAACACGGATAATTTTCCACGAATGAGTCGAAGTAATATAATCCAGCCGCTGATTTGGCAAATCACTGCCAATACTACGATGACATAAATCCAACCTGGAATTGGAAGCCATAACGCAGAAAGTAAATAGGCGGGTACACAAGCAGTGACAAACAGACGAAAAATTTGTTTCAGATTTTTTTCTTCTATTCCATTCTTGAGCAGTTCGAAAGAGAATAATCCCATACAGGCAAAAAAGAACCATCCATTATACTGAAAATGCAGAAAAAAATAGACCGACGCGAGATATGGATTGGGATGAATATGCCTGGCTGCGAGCATATAAGCCAAAAAGAAAGGACCTGCGGATGAAATGACGTTAAAAATCAAAGCCGATTTGAACCATGAATGACTGACATTTCGGGAAGGTAGCCTGCTCAAATCGCGCCAATACATGAAAGCAAACACATAAGAGGCAAAAATGGAAAGTGTCGAAAACATAATGGAAAGGAATGCATAACCTTCAAATGGAAAAGTTATCAACATGCCATATGCTGTTATTACGTTCGCCCATAGTATCCAACGGTATCTTTGAAATGCCGCCTCATTCCCTCTGTTTTGAAGATAATTAACCAATAGTGTCATCAGCGACTGTGTTATCCATCCCGCAAAGGCAAAATGAGAATGAGCCTGTAACAAAAATTTTTGATCAATAATAGGTAGGGAAAATGCAATCTTGTAACGAAGCACAGAGCCCAGCAGGGCAACCAACATCAAATTGAATACAGAAAATCTAAGCCACTTGCTAACAGGCTGGTTCATTCTTTTTTAGGAAGCAAAATAACAGCGTTGTAACTTGGAATTCTATGACATAGATCACAAAAACTCAGCAATAGACTTTTCCGTGGTTAATGTGAACCAATCCCTTATCGGATAAATGCCTGATACTTCGGATGACGGTCTCTACTCTTAGGCCGGTCATTTTAGCAATTTGCTGGCGCGTGAGCATGACCTTGTTGGATTTTTCGCAAATATTTTTCCTGGATTGCTTGAAATATTCCAATAGCGTAGTGATCCGGTGTTCTGAGTCGGCATAAGCAAGTTCTTTCAGCAAAAGAAACTTAAAACGTAGGCGTTGAGACAATAGTCGGCTGAATGCAAAATGAATTTCTGGTTCTTCTTCAAGCAACTGAAAGAATGTGGATTTTGCCAGCCTGAGCACAACCGAATCTTCATTGGCAATGGCAGATGCGGAATGTGGCATGTCATCGAATACTGCCATCTCGCCAAATGATTCGCCTGGGCAGATCAGGTATTGAATAAATTCTTTTCCTTCATCATTAATATTGACCCATCGGACAGATCCGCTATCTAATTGAAAGTAAAAATGGGGAGCCTGGCCTTCAGAAAAAATAATCTCGCTTTCAGAAACTTTTTTATGCGAGGCGCCCCAGGCTAGTAAGGTATCAGTATTGATCATCGGGCGAATAATCGATATGTGAGCATCAAATGTCGGTGGCATAATCTCTCGGAGTTATGATTTAGAACAGGATTTTTCATGATAAGAATCATGCCCTAAATTTATGTAGTCTCCAAAGCAACGGAATGCTTGTCCAATGAGGGTTTTGGGAGGGTGAGTCCATGACTCGGAAGGTGCTTGCACAGGCAGCTAAATTCAATTATGACTTATCGCATAAAATTCATTGTCCGGCTAGCCTAATCTTGTGTCAAATTTCAATAAAATATTTCATTATGAAAAAGTTATTCACACTTAGCCTGTGGGCGATTATCATTTATGCATGTGGAAACAGCAATTCAAATGCGAGCACGCCAGCTTCTGGTGACAAGAGTCAGACCGCCAGCCATGGTAACCCTTCTTATGACCCGAACAGGGGAGCAGGGAAGTTTACTAAAGTGGATGTGTCTCCAACCCTTGACGTAGCCAAAGCCGAAGCCGGAAGCAAAGTCTTTTCTGTGAAATGCAGTGCCTGCCACAAATTGACGGACGAAAAGCTGGTTGGCCCAGGTTGGAAAGGCGTAACATCAAGACATACCGCCGAATGGATCATGAATTTCTCGACTAACCCCGACGAGATGCTAGCAAAAGACGAAAAAGCACAGGCCATGCTCGAAATATGTTTGGTCAGGATGCCAAATCAAAACTTAACTGACGAAGATGCGAGAAATATTTATGAATTCATGCGAAAGAATGATGGAGTGAAATAACATAAAGAAATAACATTATTTGATCCTTATTAAATTTATAACAGGAACTAGAGGATAATTCAAACAATAATCAATATGGCAAAGGATAAATTGAGTCGGCCGGTCAGAACACTCCTAGTCATAGGCGCAGTGGCGCTAGTCATCGTGATATTTGTTCCCATGTGGCGGATTGACCTGGTTGCTCCACAATATCCTGAAGGGTTGACTCTCCTGATATACACGCACAAATTAGGAGGAAACGTAGACATCGTGAATGGATTGAATCACTATATAGGAATGAGAACTCTGCATACAGAGGATTTTGTAGAGTTCTCAATCCTGCCATACATGATCGGTTTTTTTGCACTCGTATTTTTCATTGTAGCTATCCTTGGAAATCGAAGGTTGCTGAATATTCTGTTGATCGTGTTTATTGCCTTTGGAATAATGACAATGTTCGATTTCTGGAGGTGGGAGTATAATTATGGTCACAATTTGAATCCCGAAGCTCCCATTATTGTACCGGGAATGGCATATGATCCACCTTTAATAGGTTACAAGCAGCTGCTGAATTTTAGCGCGTATTCTATTCCTTCTACAGGAGGATGGCTGTTTATGTTCGCAGGGGTTTTATTGGTAGTTTCTTTTATTATAGCTTATAGAAATGCGAGAAAAATTGCTGCAAATAAAGTGCTTCTCACGGCCCAAGCCCTTGCACTCGCTTTTGGCCTTGAAAGCTGCAGCGCAGCACCTCAGCCAATTTTGACAGGCAAAGACAATTGCGCATACTGCACAATGATGGTAACCGATTTGCGATTTACATCAGAATTGGTAACTCAGAAAGGGAGGATATTCAAATTCGATGACTCGCATTGCCTTATCTCGCTAGAACTATATCCCACTCCAAAATTCAAATTAACGGTTACGACCTGTTGTTTGGAAGTTTGGGATGATGCGATGAAATGGGAACCAACCGGGTTGTTATTTCGCGCCTGTTAAAAAAGCTGGAGACAGAAAAACGTCTGCTTTTCTACAGAAACCATATTAAGCTGTTAACGAATCTGTAACAATAGTTACATGCGAGTGTAACATTGTTACCGTTTTGCCTCTCTTTCAATCATATATTTGTATTGTCACATAATTTATGACCGGAAACGGAAATAAGCTCACACCAATCACTTTCAAAAACGATGCAATATGAAAAAGTACATTATCGAAAGAGAAATTCCAGGGGCCTCAAACTTCACACCAGAAAAACTAAAAGAAATCTCCCAACACTCCTGCGGTGTCCTGTCAAAAATGGGCTCCGGTATTCAATGGGTTCATAGCTACGTGGCCGGCGACAAGGTCTATTGCATTTATAATTCACTCAGCGAGGAATTGATAAAGGAACATGCTGCAACAGCAGGTTTTCCTGCAAACTCGATAACCCTTGTTTCCTCAATTATTGATCCGGTTACCGCGGGTTAGAATGAAAAAAATTTCCATGGTTATATTTTGATAGAATCTTTCATTTCTGTCAAAGATGGTCAAGAAAGCAACAAAGGATAGACGAATGCACGACGTCGTGTCCCTCGTCTATCTTTATGTTATCGTCACCTATTGCGCAATAGAATTCCAGGCGAAAAGAGGGCGACGCAATGATGTTGAGGCGAGGACAAATGTCGGCTCCAAATAAAAATTGTCCCAAAAAATAGTACGATATTGATCCTAACACGATATGGCAGTTATGAAATACTTGGAAATTCAAATAGCTCAAAGGGGAACATAATTGCATTGCATGTAGGAGTTGGTCATGATGGTTGGATAATGAAATTCCGGCGCAATTAATAATTAAAAGAAAAAGAAATAAATGATCTATTTAACTCAACTAATATACGTTAAAGAAGGCCAGGAAAAAGTATTCCACCAGTTTGAAGACGTTGCGATTCCCCTGATCTCAAAATACAATGGGCGTTTATTACTTCGTGTCCGTCCATCAGAAAATGCATTTATCGAATTTTCCATTGAAAAGCCATATGAAGTTCATTTAGTTGAATTTGATCAGGAAGAGGATTTCAAAAAATTTATGCTGGATGAAGAGCGAAAGAAATTCCTTCATTTAAAAGAACAATCTATTAAAGCATCCGTATTGATTCAGGGTTTCAAGCTGTGAATTGGAAGATATGGTTGAAAATTGAATTCATTGTACCTGCGACACTTTGTGAATCTTAGCATCTTCAATTATGTCATTACTCCGATTGAGTGCGTCCTGCAGTGTTTTGGTGACATTGGCTTTTCCGATAGCAAATAAGAGCCTTGAAGTTCTCAATTCCTCCATTACTTGTGCATTGTTCACCTCAGACAAAACGAGTTTGGTTCCACGATGTTTCGATTCCTTGTAAACTTCACGAATGACCTTTATCCCGGTGGCATCTATAATCGGAACCTGTCTCATCCGGATGATCAAAACTTTTGGCGGCTTCTCGATAATTCTTATTGCATCTTTAAATTTGTAAGCTGCGCCAAAGAACAAAGGTCCAGTAATTTCAAAAACTTCCACATTATTGGGAATGGCATAGTCTTCCAGGGTATCTGAATCGTTTGAATTTCTATCTTCATCTAATTCTTTCGTCAAAGCTGTCACGCCTGAAAATTTAATCATATTACGGATGAAAAGAAATGCAGCTATCAACATGCCGATTTCTATGGCGAAGGTCAGGTCTACCAGAATTGTGAGCAAAAATGTTGTCAGGAGAACGGGCAGGTCAGTTTTTGGGCCTTTGGCAATTGAAACAAAACTCTCCCACTCGCTCATGTTGTAAGCGACATAAACCAGGATAGCCGCCAGCGTTGCCATAGGTATCCAGGCAACCCATCTTCCAAAAAAAATCATGATCAGGAGCAGGGTCAACGCATGCATCATTCCGGAGACCGGAGTCCGGCCACCGTTTTTAATATTGGTCGCCGTTCTGGCAATGGCACCTGTTGCAGGAATGCCACCGAAGATAGAAGAGAAAATATTTGCAGCTCCCTGTGCTACCAATTCCATATTTGACCGGTGATTTCCACCAATCATGCCGTCAGCCACAACTGCAGATAACAAAGATTCAATCCCGCCCAATAATGCAATTGTAAACGCGGGTTGTATCAAATGCCTGATCGTTGTCATGCTTAAATCAGGAATCGTAGGATGAGGGAACGAAGACGAAATTTTACCAAATCGACTACCTATTGTTTCGACAGGCAAATGAAACCATTGCACGGCCAGCGTAGTAAGAATAATTGCGATAAGGGAGCCGGGAATTTTGTGCGTGAGCTTTGGCCAAAGAAAGACAGTTAGGAGAGTCAATGACGCCAGAATGAGGGCATTCCAATTGATCGTTTTGAGATGCTTGGCATATTCAATCCATTTGTCCGAAAAGTCGGCAGGCACTGCACCCATGTTTAAGCCCAAAAAATCCTTGACCTGGGAAGAAAAAATAATGAGGGCTATCCCACTTGTAAATCCGACAATGAGCGGATAGGGAATGAATTTAATAGCCATTCCTAAGCGGGCGACTCCCATAATGATCAACATGACACCTGCTATGAAAGTGGCGATAATCAATCCATTGATCCCGTACTGGGCTACGATACCATATACAATAACAATGAAAGCTCCGGTTGGGCCGCCTATCTGGACCCTACTGCCACCCAGGGCTGAAATAATAAAACCTGCGATTACCGCTGTGACCAGTCCTTTTTCGGGAGATACCCCGGAAGCAATAGCAAAAGCGATGGCCAGGGGGAGTGCTACGATGCCGACAATTAGTCCGGATAATGAATCCCGGATGAATTGTTGACGGGAATAATTTTTTAATGTGTCAAATAATTTCGGCCTGAACATTCGCTAACTGTTTCGTTTATACGATTGTTTGAACTGTTTTATTTATTTAAATGAAAATGCAGATTAATGGCAAGTGAAGCGTTATGATCTGATGATGAACGAAAGGGAAATAAATTCATCGATTCAATGGCCAATTCATCAAATTTGAGTGCAAATGTATTCCAGATTTGATCGCGAGCGGGTGACCTTAATCACTTGAAAAAGTAAGATTCCTCACTTATTAAAAAACTAACTTTGGGATCATCTATGAGCATCAAAGATATCTTTCCAATTGAAAAGTGGGACTTCAATTCTGAGTCCATCCTGGCGGATTTGCCTGAAGAAGACCTTAAACAGCTCACGAGGAATCAGAGCATTCAAACTTATTCCAAGGGAGAGATCATATTTAGAGAAAAGTCATTTGCGTCGGGGATATTTTATCTGCTCAAAGGGATGGTAAAAAAATTCAAGTTAGACAAGGAAGGTCATGAACAGATTATATATGTGGCTAAAAGGGGAGAGTTGATCGGATACCATGCTGTATTGTCCGGCGATCGATATCCTGATTCTGCAGCTGCTCTGGAAGAAAGTAAGATAGCCTTTATTCCGCGGGAAGATTTTTTGGCGGCCGTCCAAAATTCTTCCGTTCTAAGCAAGCGTCTTTTGAAAACACTTAGTCATGAGTTTACTGTTTTTGTGAATAGCATCAGCATGTTTGCCCAACGATCTGTTCGTGAAAGGTTGGCATTGCAGCTAATTCTTTTGAGGGAAAAATCAAAAGTTGATTTTCATCCAGGAATGTCCGTGGAGATCAATTGGTCCAGGGAAGACCTGGCGAGTCTTGTTGGAACAGCAAGGGAGAATCTAGTCAGGATCTTAACTGAATTCAAGGAAGAAGGAATCCTGGAGATCAAAGGAAGAAAAATCATTGTTCGGAATTTAGAAAAATTAATGGAAATGTCGAATTCAGCATAAGAAATACGACCTCATGGATTATGCATGGATGTTTCCACTACCCGTAAATGCTTTTGCTGTTGCCAATCTTTGGAAGTCACTTAATCAAGCTTCCATCCGGGCTCGGATACAATTAAAAAATCGCCGTGCGGAATCTGGAGAAATTTATGGAAACAGGCAAGAAGCATTTAGAATTCCACTTCACATTTTCAGGACGCAAATTGAGAATTTTGCTCTTAAGCTGGCGCCTGATTAAACAATCGCTTTCTTTTTTTCACTCTGAAGCCATAGAAAATGAATAAGGCCGGAGTAATGAGCGAGTAAACAATGCCAGAGATGTAAATTTGAACTGGCGGTAGCGCGATGGCAGCGACTACTGACAATACTCCAATCGAAAGCATAACAATCGACGAGTACATTTTGGTTTTAGTATCAAACTGCTCTATACCGGTAAGTTCCAAAAACCTTCTCTTTCGAAAGGCATGCGCATACATTAAGTAAAAAATCGCGTAAATGGAAATATAGCCCCCTGCATAGATAACCATTAGCTCCCGCCATTGGTAAGCATTCATTTGTTCGGCATTTTCCTTCCCCGTCTGACTGTTGAACAAAAATGTGAATAAGAATTTAAGCGGATATACGTAGAACAGCACAACAAAAATCAATATGCAATTCAGCGTGATGATCCAGGTGTCATCAAGATCATACCGCCGAAAAAATACATTTTGTTCATGCCATATGAGCATTAACAATAGGAAGCTGATGGCAAACGAATAAAAACCACGCATCGTTGAAATCAGTTCGGAAAAATTCTTAGGAACTTCCAGCGAAACGATCAATAATGTAACGGCCAGGGCAAATACGGCGTCAGTAAGTGTTTCAATCCTTTTGATCTCATGGCCGCGCAAGCGGAATCCAGGATTATTTTTTTCTATCTGATGAGTTAAGGCTTTCCTTACCATGAAAAATTCTGAGCTGTGAAAATTATGGGATCCTTAGTCAACAATCCAGCTTCCCTTGCCAAGAGTAATTGAATTTACTCTTTTTTTGTTTTGTTTGAATTAAAAAGCAAAAGTTAACTGGCGAAGTGGCCTAAAATCCTATACTTTCTGCCACTTTCTAACCTCGGGTGGCGCGGGGAGGAGAGCGGGGGTGGTGGACGTTCTCTGCAGTTTCTCCGCTCTCCCCCGATACCAGGTTACAACAACAGTAATTGAAATTATTGTCGTCAATTGAATTTTTCGTAATTTTCAAACTACTATCGTCATCACATAAAACAGAAACATATGAAAAAGTATTTATTGTTGGTTGTTTTGGCAGTCTCTCTCTCCGTATTTGCAGCTGATAAAGGCACATGGACAGGCTGGATTAGTGATTCACATTGTGGAGTTAAAGGCAATCACGAAGGCCATGTTTCATGCGCAAAAAAATGTATCAAAGAAGGCGCCTCAGCAGTTTTTGTTGTTGGCGATAAAGTCTACACGATCAACGATCAGAAAAAAGTCGCCGACTTTATTGGCGAAAAAGTGACCATTACAGGTACGATCACTGACGACAAAATAGATATCGAAAAGATAACTAAATAAATTATTCATTCGCTTAAGAATGCCGAAAGTTGAAATGCGACATGAGTCAGGTAAAAGTTCTGACAAATGTCAACTTTCAACTTTCTGTTTTTGATAAAGGACTATATGTCATCAAGGGACTTCCACCTTACAACCGTAGGCACAGAAGAAACCAGGCTAATTGCTTACAATGGAACTCCTTATTCAGTTACATCTATGTCAGTTACGCTGAAAAATAACTCCGGCGCATATAATCGATTAAAAAAAATGGATCTCCGCCTTTTGTTAGATGCGAATTATCATTGGAAGAGATTTGCGACTGGATTGCGATATCAGGGTAAGGACTCGCTACTTACTTAAAATCTTCGCAGAGCAATTCGGATCCGGGCGACAGAAATTCTGCCATTGGTATTTATCTGCGATATGACATCTGGAGAAAGAAGTACCTACTCCAAGCTTTGACAGCCATGCATTGAGGGCCTTTGTGCTAAACCTTAAATAAACTAACTTTCTATAAAATTTTATTTTATGATACTCGTCCACGACATCTTTGTCTGCAAACCAGGCAATGCCTCAAAATTGGCTAAGATGTTCAAAGAAGCTATGGCAGGTAATGATGAAGTCGTAAACATTATGACTGACTTAACGGGTGCTTATAACAGGGTTATCATGGTTAGTAAATACGATAACCTGGCTGCATTTGAAGAAAGTTTTGAAAAGTATCTGAAAGATGCTGCAGCTGCCAAAAAAATGAAAGAAGCCATGGCGGGCTATCAGGATCTCTATCTGAGTGGGTCACGCGAAATTTTCAGGATCTGGTAAATAATCGTATTTTCATTTTAGCCCTAAAATTATTTACCATGAAAAATGTAAAGTGGTTTTCTATGTTTTTTTTTGCAGCGTTCATGGCCTGCAACACACCGGACAACAAATCAAGTGAGCACGCACAAGTTGCAAAGGACAGTGCGGCCAGGGATACTGCAAGTCAAACTACTCACGTAGTAGCCGACAACCTGGTAAAGTCAGAGGCACCTGATGCTGAAACAAAAGAAGACCAGGGATATGCATTGCCGGCAAAAGTGGGAGGCCATGCGCAGTCGCCTGTCAACCTCGTCTCTCTCAAGGCTGAAAAAGATCAGAGTCCTGCGGTTTCAATGAAATTTACTACAGGCATCGATGCGGCTGAAAATTTAGGTCATACCATTCAGGTAGATTTTAAGGCTGGAAGCACTTCAATATTGAGAGGCAAGTCCTTTACTCCCAAACAATTTCATTTTCATACTCCCTCAGAACATCTTGTAGATGGGATTACCTTTCCCATGGAGATGCACATCGTGAACATGGCAAATGACACTGCTCAAAATGCTTCACCTCGCATTATGGTCATTGGAATTCTTTTTAAAATGGGCCAGGAAAATAAATTCTTACAGGAATTTCTGAAAGACGTTCCGGATGAAGAAGGTCACAAGAATGCTATTCAGCCTGGTGCTGTTCGATTAGAGGACTTGCTTTCCCAAATCCCGCCCAAAGATCAAAATGCATATTTTACTTACAAAGGTTCATTGACAACCGCACCATTCAGCGAGAACGTCGATTGGGTCGTGCTTAAACATGTTTTAGAGGCATCGCCAGAACAAATAGCCGCCATCCAGAAATTGGAAGGAAATAATGCGCGACACGTGCATGAATTATTCGACAGAAAACTATATGTCCATTAGGGCATAGTGTATTTCTTGAAATTTTTATTTAAGGCTTTCTTTATCCGGATGAGGATTGCCACGATGACATGTTGCACAAGTGATAATGAGAAGCGAGTCTCCAATGAGCGGGTTTTTTAAATGAAAATACTTTTTGTTTAGTCCCATCGTCAACTTCATCATCCTTCGGGCTATTTCTTTTTCCGGTTTTTCATCGCTCGCATAATCGAGACGATGGGATACGGCTTTCTCCCCCTCCGCATGACAATATCCACAATTCACACCCAGCCCTTCTTCAAATTCATCCACCATGATTTGCTCCAATTGTTTAGACTGAATGTCTTTGGGCAATACTTTGAGATTTTTGAATTCACGATTTCCGGATTCTGGTCTTGTAGCTGCGACAGATATGGTTAGTCCAACGACGATAATCCAGGTGACGCATAGCTTTTTCTTCTTTTTCATGCTTCGTTCATCGTTTTAATGGTTTCGTTTGAACTTGTAGCAACACCTCCAGTTCATTTGATATTGTGCTTGAACCACCCACATCAAAGTCTTTTCTGTTGATTTTGAATGAACCCTTAAATAGATAGCCACCGTTTATTGGCTCTGCTGTGAAGGGAAATGAAACGGGCTTAGTTTGGTTTTTAATTGTCAAATTGCCAAAGAAGAAAAGCACATCCTTCTTATTTGATCTTGTAATTTTATTTGAAACCATGCGAATGCGCGGGTATTGCTGCACATCGAAATAACTATCTGCACGGAGGTGATCGTCACGCATATCAATTCCTGTGTTGATTGTATTCGCGTCGATAGTGACGTCGAATGATGATTCAGACAGATTTTGCGGGTTGAATTCTACGTCACCTCGTATTCCCCTAAAAGCACCAGTTACACCGAGGCCCAAGTTTTTAATCTTAAATTGAATGATCGATCCCTCGTCAGCGACCTGAAATTGGGCCACGCAGATTTTCACATTTGGTGCAAGAAGGAACAAGAAGAAAATATATTTCATTTTATACTTAAAATCAGTGATTGAAAAAGTTGAATTGGCTATCGACCTTCCGACGTTTTTGATTCCGTAATCTTTTCGAGTGGTGTATCGGTAATAGCTAATGAATGATTATTCTCGACATAGTTAACGGCTGTAAGTCCGAGCAGGCTTCTCAATTTTTCTGCGGGTACTTTCATGGGTCCAGGTGCCTGTGCGGTGCCAGGCTGGGGTTGTGGGAATGCTGTTGATGTCGCCGTATGAAAAGTGATATTGCCTTCTGTCTTCAGCATAGTTTGATGAATATGGCCGTTGAGCACGGATACCGATCCAAAACGCCTGAGATAACTTAACGCTTGTTCACTATCCCTTGTGCCCCATCCCCACTGGGGATAGACTGCCCACAAGGGTATATGCGCAAAAACTACAACGGGTGTACTTGCTGACAATCCTTTCAAGTCATTTTCCAGCCATTCCAGTTGTTCCTTGCCTAAAGTTCCTAAGCCTCCTTCGGAAGTGTCGACAACGTTGACCAGGCCTACAAAATGAACCCCATTCAAATCAAAGCTATACCAGCCTTGCCCCTTGGTTTCTTTTCCGTATCGCTTCAGGTATTGCTTGCCGTTGTCATTCAAGACATCATGTTCTCCGGGTACGTAAAATATGCGGTCTGTCTTTACGGATTTCAATGATTGATCCAGGATATCAAATTCATCTGCCTGAGATAAGTGGGAAAGATCGCCAGTGTGAAAAACAAAGGAAGGTGAGTGGGGCATTGCGTTGATTTTGTCAATGGTTGCCCTGAGTGTAGACGTTACATCCGGGTTGGCTGCTTTATTAAATCCAATATGACTATCGCTTATTTGAACAAAGCTAAAGTCTGACGAAGGCAGACCTATTCCTTTTTTAAATTGACCACTTTTTTTGTCGATCAATTGGCTCATTCCATATGATTTAAGGACTCCGCTGGTCATTAACCAGAGAACTCCCGTGCCTGCCCAGGCCATACATTTTATAAAACCCGCTCTGTCTATGGCATCTTCCGAATCAATGGCTGTGATCAATTTTTCTTTTTCCATGAGATTAAATTTTCAGGGAACAAAGAGAATTGAATAGACAAGGAAGCTGAAATCTTTTACATCAACCAGGAGAAAAGCGTGATGAAGCGCTGTTTTACCACGGCTCGCCAGAGGATAAAGAGAAGGGCGTGCACATCCATATTATTTTGGTGCCTACGTGCTTCTCTTTGGTTAATAAATGAAATTCAGGGAGTCATTAGAACATCGGATAGCTGGGAGGCAAGGGAACCGGCTGCTGAGTAACCAGGCTCTCAATCTCCGGCAGAATCGCCAACCCAGTTTCACCATATGGCTTTCTAAATTCTTTGAGCCTGTTCATTTTTTCAGTTGCCCATTCCTGTGATATCTTTCCGTCTGTTTTTATTTTTGCAAGTGCTTCCAGTCCTATTGCCGCCGTCAAAGTAACAAACATATCTTTACCAACTAATCTTGACGAAAGTTATTCTATCGAAATAAACTCTCACGGAATCCAGCTTTCTGCACCTAGTACAGAAGGGGCTTTACATGGGTTGGAAACGATCCTGCAATGAATCCGGATTTGACTAAACTCTGGGAGATGATCGAGAAATAGGCTGAATCAAATCAGGATGAATGCAGTGCGATCTAAAAATTCCCGGTCGAAATCCTTTTATTTCTGCAGCATTGGACGAAATCATTCTCTTTTTTATTATCAATCAATAAGAAGCAGTTCTACAAAAATAATTGTCTCTCTGCTTCAGATAGTTGGGCACAGTGTTTATGGAACTCTGGTCGTGATGAAATCAACTACTCCAAGAGTTAACAGTTAAATCTCACCATTTCAATTAATTAGAAACATCAATATAGGCTGGTGTGCATATATTGCCGTTCTGGAATCATTTGCCTTCAGATTATTCATCTCAATTTTCTATAGTGGCGATAGTAAGTTTTAAAAGAAATGTTTTGTGCTTTAAGTTCCTAGCAGTTCAATCTTTATTGATTTTTATTGTGAGTGAACGAACCCATGGCCAGCAATTCACTTCTGACAGCTGGATCTCCAAAAAACACGGCACGATTACGCTTATCCCCACGGTAGGACAAAGAAGCTCGATGATCATGAATACCTATTCCCTATTTCCCAAGTGGGAGTTTACTATGGCGGCATACTTGTATAATAATGACAACGATCCAAGGACCAACGACGGTTATTCTGCATCGTTATATGCGAAGTACATGTTTTACCAGAATAAATCTGAGACCGGAGGTGCTGCCGTCAAAGCAGGAACAGGAATGTTTCCCGGAACGCTGGATGCCGAGTTCAGAGTGAAAGACGCTTTCAAAACATATTGGATGAATACCCCTGTTACAATTCCTTTTTTCAATAATACATTATCTCTGGACCTTATGCCTGGTGCCAGTGTAACGATTGATTATGGGAAAGATAACCAAACTGCATGGGCGTTTACTTATTCAAGTAGATTGGCATGGTACCCTTTTGGCCCAACCGGGTCTATCGTGGGCGAAATTTATGGATCTGCTGGTGCCGCGGGTACGATCCCCGAGTACAGGGCGGGTTTAAGATGGGAACCCAGTCAATACGCAACCTTCGCTTTCACTTATGGCCATGAATTCAGCGGTTCCCAGGGTGCAGGATTTGAATTTGGAATCATGTTATTTACGCCTCCCTTTGCCTGCATCGGTGGCTGCAAAACAAAGAAGAATAGTACGGCATACTACAAACGAAATTGAAAATTTGAATCCTTGAATTAATTCGGGAAAGACGTTATTCAGTTGAGTGCCTGGCATATTTCAGCAACCTCTCGCGCAAAAACCCTGTCATTCTCAAGTATTTTAAAGAAATCATTCAAATATGCTTCCATATTCCTGACATCTCTATCCGGCAATTCACTTTTGAAACCTGATGGTATTGCCAAAAACCTTGCTTTTTTTGAAATGAACTCTCTTCTGACAAATTCTGTCAACTCCTTTGGTCTGCAATCACCTCTGTATAATCTTTCCCTAACCGACGAAATGGGTAGCTGTTCGCCATTTATCTGTGAGACGGTGGAATAGGGAGCATCCACCAATCCTGCCATATCGAAATCGTAAGGGATGGGAATATAATATAGTTGATGATAGATCACTTTTGCATTATGTTGAAAACTTTTGGACCAGTCTGTATTTGAAATCATTAATTGGAAAAAATCAAATCGCAAGCTGGCAGTATCCTGGAAAGAGGAAGACCTCAACGAGTTTTTGACGGGCTTAGCGTCAAAGCGCTTGGCAAGTTTATCCAGGTCTTCTACCAATATTCCTTTGGTCTGAAAATTCCTGCTCTTTTTCCCACGTAGTTCAGTAATATCAAGATTAATCAAACGTGTTCTAAACGCATAATCGGTCACTTCTTCGTACAATTTGTAGCATATTAGTTCGCGCACAATCAAAATATCCTTGGATCTCTGGTTTAGACATGGCAGCACAAGTTTTAGTTTTTTGTTTCCTTCAAATAGGGTTCCCTTCGCATCTTTTTTCTTTATCTTAATTTTCAATGGAATGAAGTAGCATTGATTCAATCGAAAATTACCCCTTCCTTTTAGTCCCACCTTTACTGAATCCGCATTGCCTTCGGCATCCTTGTAAAAAAGCATGTGACCAATATAGACAGAATCTTCTTTTGCTTTTTTTAATTCCTTGTTCGTTACTGTCAATGCGATATTGAGTGGTCGCTGATCGTCAAACAAAGGATCCTTGCCTGTTTGAGCGTCTAGCTGGATGATCAAAGCAAGTAATAATATGACTAACTCAATTTTTTTTAGCATGGCTGTTCTCCATTCTATGAATAAAGATAAATTTTAAACAGGCTGAACCTTGCTGATGTCCAACAACGTGTTGCTGTCATAGATGGGGCGAAAATCGAAGACTCGGATTCCATCGGGGCTTTTTTGATTGAATGGATCTTCGAGCAGGCTCAGCATATTGTAAAATGAAATAAGGAAAAAACCTCTGAATGCTGTAGTAATCAGCAGAAAGCTAAAACTTGCGTCGCCGTCATTCAGGAAGGCTGCCGGATAAAAGATAACGAATATGTATATGGCCATCAGGACTACCAGTTTTGGCCCCCAGGGGATGCCATGACGCCTGGTAGCAAGTAAGAATTCTACGCTTTCATTAATTCGAAATACAAATAAAAAGATCTTGAAAGAAATTCTGCTCTTAAGTACATCCCTGTTTGCCCGGACAAATGTGTAGATAAGATGTGATGCGTCCTGGACCCTGCTTTCATCATTCTGATTTCTTGCGAGGTACTGAACCAGTTCCTCCGAAAGGAAAGTCGCAATTTTTCTGAATTCTGATTTTTTCAACTCATCAAGTTTGCTGTCACAGATCGCATAAACGACTGACTGCAGCGATGCTTTAAATAAACTGAGATACCTGAGAGCTACTTCTCTTCGCCGGAAAGCCACACGCAGAGAGAAGGCAAGTGGAAAGGCGATGACTATTTCAACAATAATAAAATCGATATTCAGAAACAAGTGAAAATATTTGCTGATAAATGAGCTGATCAGGCTGACGCAAATAACTAAAAGAGTATGAATGTTAATAATGGAGAAATACTTTTTCATGACTCATTTTTCGCATCCCGCTCATGCGATGATTGTGAAGGATATCAATGACGAAGAACCTTCTCAATTTACAAAGGCAGTTTTGTGGAAACAATGAATCAACGGTACTCCGTTCAATTTTACAGTAAAATGACAGGAACGTCTTTAGAAATCAATGGACAATTCTCAATTTCTTTTCAATGAACCCATCCTTCTGTTTTCAGAAAATCGGTCAAACGTTTGTCATTAATGGACATCGCTGGCAGCCAGGTTCCAATCAAATCCCTGTTCCACCATCTTCCTTCTGAATTTTGCGGTGCGGCAAAGCTGTATTTGTACATGACTGCACGAATATATTTGGGAGGTTTATCTGGAAAGGGGTTTTCCGCAAAAAGGCTCAAGGCTGCGGGATCGTTGTGAAGTAGCTTCCAAATAAGATTTACTGTCCAGGGATATTCTTCCGGGGTGGACATAGAAGCGAACCACATCTGCCAGTCCAGTCTTAAATGGTAAGGCGCGATTTGAGGAGATGGCTTATCCAACGCTACCGGCAATCCTTTATACGAATAGGCCTTCCAGTCAGCACCATCGCCGGCGTTATCGTCCGACGTGCCTTCAAAAATTACATTTGTCCGTTCTTGCCCAACAGAACCGAAAGCGCCATATGTATTTACTAAGTCTAAAGGATCGAAGGAAGTATTCATGATTTGCCTGGGCGAGATCATATTGAATACTGGTTGAATGCTGAGCAATGCAACGATAATGGTTACCGCCCAGGCGATATTTAACATGGGCCTGGATTTTTCACAAACCAATTCTGCATGTTGTGCGCGCCTGACTAGTCGGCCCGGCAATAACTTAGACCAGAATCCGTCGTCGAAGCACGCAAGGGCCGGCAAGATTGTCAACCAATTTAAAAATGAGAGATTGCCACTGAAAATGAGCATGATTTGAAGCAAGATCATTACGATCCCTGCGATATGACGAGCCATCCTTGGCCAAAATGCAAACCAGGGAGCAATAAGCTCTGCGAAGTGATTATACATCACACCAAATCTCAAGATAGGCCTTGGTAAAAAATGAAACCATCGGCTCAGTGGGCCTGGCATGGGTTGAGTTTCGAAATGGTAATATAAAGCAGTCCAATTTCGCCAGACTTCATCGCCCCTGATTTTTATCAATCCCGCACCCACCATGATGCGAAAGATCAGCCAACGAAATAAAACTATGATGGGCATCGGAGTTGCTCTTTTGGGAAATGGACGCATGTCGATCAAAGGACAGAGAAAAATGGACAGAAATCCTGTTTCAAGAAGTTGAATTTCCCAGCCGTAACCGTACCATTCCTGGCCAAGATGAACAAATGACATATAAAGGATCCAAAGAATGGTTAGCAATATTGCATTTGCATATCCAGCCACTACAATACATGACAATATAAAACCTGTCCATGCTGTGAATAGCAATGTTGCATCGGAATGAGAAAACCAAAAGATTGAAGGCAAGCGAATGAAACCTGATAGTTTAGATCCGAGGGAATTAGTAATGCGGTCTATAAATATGTCTATAGGAGTCAGGCCATCTGAGCCGATTAAGGGGAGAATTTGATTGATAGCTACAAGGAAAGCAATTGCATAGATTGCCCCGAGCAAACGAAGGATAATATAGCGGGTGAGCCAATACGTTGGACGGCCCTCATCCGGGAACCAGGGAGTTGCGTTGTCCATTTTTGCAAATTTCACGCAAAGACGCCCGCCCAAACGTGCCGTCAGGTGCGGGCAGGCAAAGTTAGCAAAGACGCACAGATAGCAGCAGAAAGAAGAGCGAAGAAACAGAGCCGAGAGCGCCGAGTTAGCATTCTCCGCTCGCCCCCTCTGTTTCTTCGCTCTTCATCACATTATCTCCTTCTGCCGCCTCCACCTCGCATTCCTCCTCCACCACCTCGCGAACCAGACATACTCCTCTGTTGGTTAAAATTATTTGCGCGGTTGTTCCCCCGGTCTCTCGCCTGGCTTTCTCTATTTAGATTATTTGTAGAAGGATTGTCACGGGCGGATTGCCAGGATTGACTTCGGTTATCGCGCTGATTCCAGTTTCCCTTATCGTCTTTTTGAAAAACATTCCCATCTCTGTCCGCATATACATTGTTGTTCTGCCGGCTAGTCGGAGCCTGGCGATTATTCGGCAACTGATTGTTCGCGCTGGGCGGCCTTGTTCCTACGGCACCCGTGCCTGCCTGCGGTCTGTTCGTTCCACGATTACCACTACCTACAGACTGCCCGGGTTTCTTGTCCATCGTGCTTACTCCGTTCCGATTATTGTAGATATTATTTCTCTGTCTGTCATTGTGAGACACACGGTCTCGATCTCCGCGATCCCCACGGTCTCCACCACCAATGTTTATCTCATCGATATTGATGTCACCATTGTTAATTCTGTTACCATTACCTCCTCCATAATATCCGCCTCCTCCATAATAGGGAGGTCTATAGGGCGGGTAATATCCCGGAGGACCATACCAACCGCCTCCCATTCCGAAACTAAATCCGATATTCATATAACCGGTACTGAAACCAATATTCATGCTCCAACCCATCCAGGGATTGTAACTGAATCCAAATCCCCAAGTGACAGGACGTGGATAATATACAGCACCATACCAGGGCGCGTAATAAAAACCAGTGCCGTAGACAACAGTAGGACCATATATGTAACACCCCATATAGCCTGGTGTGTATCCCACATACACATATTCAGGTGTGCTTTCGTAAACATAGACATATTTGGTGTTGTATGCTGAACTGCTGGGAGGGATCTTACTTACATCTTTCGGCCTTTCATCAGCGACCGACCAGGGACCCGTTGCTTTATTCGATGTAAACCAAACTCCATTTTCTACAGCGAAATATTTTCCTTTGTCATCTTTAACAACCGTAACGTTTGAATTCTCAGCCAACTGCAGATCCGTGCCCTCAATATCTTTGAATTTGGGAGAACCATCGTACTTAACATCAATGGTGGCTTTTTTTCGGTCAACCTTGGCCGTTTGAGGGATTTGCGCATCAATCTTTGCTTCTTCAGCAGCGTCCGTTCCCGCAACACTGGCGAGCACTTCGTCTTTTTCAGATCCTTCGGGGATTTTTGCAAAATCGGGTGGTAATTTATCCGAAGCAACATATTCCCATGGACCACTTAATGAGGCAGCAGAATACCAGCGTCCCGACAATAGCGTATACGTTCTTTGAGTATTGATATCTTTGAAAATCTGGTTAGTCGTGTTGGAAGCATATAACAACGAGGTTCCTTGCACCGATTTAAAATTTGCTTCTCCTTTTGTCTGCAGCAATTCGGCTGGCTCCGTACTTACCATAATATCAGTGACAATTGGTTTTTCTGTGGGAGCCTTTCCGCCATTATTTTTGGCTTCCTGTTTCTTCAGCTGCTCATCAATGGAAACTAATTTCTTCGACAACTTGGTATTTTCTTTCCAGCCAGAAGTTACATCACTTGATATGTACCAAACCCCCGCACTGTACAAATTCCACTTTCCACCATCTTTAAAAATGAGAGAAGGAGTGTTGACAACACGCTCCGCATCCAAATCCTTGTCCTTTTGAATTTTAGGCTCACCCTGAAGCAGAATCAGTGTAGTGAGCTTATCACGATAATAAATCTTAGGAGGGTTGTTATTGAATTCTTCGGTTACTCCCGAATTTTCCTGTTTAATGGTAGCAACGAGTGCATCCAATGACATCCACATATTCCATTTTGGAATTTCTGCCTCCAGTCCGGTAATAAGTTTGTTCAGTTTTGTAGTGTCTTCAATGCCAGGAAATTTTGCATTGGTTATTTCTATTGATCTTAGATCAGCAAGCCTTGTGTCTTTATCCGTTTGCAGGGTCACTTCATAAAATATAGCACCAAATAGAGGTTCACTTTTAGCTGTCTCCCGAATAGAAACTGCCGAACGTCCGATGAGTTTGTCACCCGAGAGTTTTTCGGGTTGGGGCTGGTAAATGGTGATGACTTCCCCGCTTTTTGCCTTGATTTCCTTTGGAAAGTTGACATTGGTTACCTGCGCATTTGCAGATTGTAGCACGAAGGATCCTAACAGCAAAAGCCAGAATCGTCCATTAGTAATCATGTGCGTTCAAATTTAACCGACAAGTTAAATTTACTATATCACGAATCCCTCGAATAAAACATTTTACGGTAAAATAGTGTTCTTACAAGGCTGTAAAAGTTGACAGCTGTCAGCGCTGTCAGCTGTCAGTTGACAATCTTCAAACTCCGAAATATGGATTAATTCGCAGAGATTGCCAAAGACTGTCAACTGGTCAACTGACAACTGTTAACTTAATTCCAATTACGGCGTGCAATCTAGTATCCTCCCATGCCACCGCCATTGTTTGCGACCACAGTAATCATCCCAGTCATGGATGAATTGTGCATATCGTGGTAGGCAAATGTGCCTACAGATTTGAATGTAAAACTAAAACTTGCTCCCGGTTGGATATCTCCACTATTAAAGCTTCCATTATCCGCAGTAACAGTGTGTACTTTCATATCGTCATTATTCCACATAACTGTTGTCCCGCTGCTAACCTGAATATTGGCGTTTGAGAAAACTGATCCCTTCATATGAATAACTGGTGCATTGCCTGAAGCAGGGCTATAATTGTTGTTGTATTTTTTGCAAGCAACCAGTGTTGCAACCGCTATTATAAAAGCCAAAGTCCCGGATAAGAAATATTTCGATTTCATACACTTCAATTTTAGGTGAAACAATCCAGGTTGTTGTTAGGCCCTACCAACTAGAGTTGCAACATTAAGGCCACCAGGAGGCATTTATGGAACGCTATCGTTTATTAACTGAATGTCAATAATTAAGGATTTCTTAAAAATATAAGATGGATTGATTGCAGGTTACAAATTGTGAGATCTGTTTGATTTATAAGGGAAGATTCAAATTTGCTTCAATTTATATTTTTTGACAGAGGTTGACTCACCTGGTTCCTTTGTGAGCAAATAACTTCTCACCCAGGAAGGGCACCAACAATTTTCTTTTTGGCATATGCAGGTAAAAACTATAATTCACGAATACATTCGGATTCAGAAACATTTTGAAGTATAACTTGCCCTGTGGGAAGCAAATAGAATCATTCGAAACATGTGATCGCTCAACACTAACCACCAGAATTGAATCCTGGAACCATTTAGTTTCAGGCCGCCAGAAGTCGTATTGATTATTCCGGTATCCATCGCCGTTATAAGAAGTAGCCAATCCATGCTGATAATAAATATATTTAGACGCTTGCTGGTAAGAATTGATAAAATAAACGGGGAAACCCCTGGCCTTCATTTTGATCACGGAGGTCCAGTCCTTGTTACTATGCAATTCTTTGTTAATAGCAATTTTGTCACCTGCGAGGTTCCATACCAGCCCAATGCGAATCAGTAAAATAAGGGCCAGTGAAATCGGAAACATTCTATAGAGAACTTTTTCCATGCGGGGCTTGTGACCCAGGTAATAATGAAGAAGGAGCAACGAAGGAATAATAATAATAGCAGTCCAGTTAGGTTCCACATGTCCTTTAAATGAGCTAAGTAAAAAGAAAATCAAGACGCCGCAAACAATGGACTTTAGTGTCAGGATCCAATGATCGCCATGAGGTTTTTGTGTGAAAGCGGCTAAAAAAATTAGCCATCCGATCAGGGGACCAAGGAAAAACAATTGACCAAAGATATAGTCGGTTGTATACCACAGGTGATAAGTAGAGGATGAATATCTTTCATTTAGGAAATATTGAAAGGACGGAAGGCCATGAGACCATTGCCAGTAAATATGAGGAATCATCAAAACAAAGCAAACAAGCAATGCCGTCCAAAATTTTTTGCTTTTCAACAACTTAATATTTGTTGCCAGACAAATCCCTACCAATAAGATTGCCTGGTACTTGCTGTACACTAACGCAGCCATGCATACGCCGAGTAACAGCGAATTGGTCCACGTCTCTTCCCGCAGAAACCATCTATAAAGCAAAAGGAAAACTGCCGAAAAAAATACAAGTGGTACATCAGGCACTGCAAGAAATCCTCCGAAATGGATGATGCCTGCAGAAAATATGAGGATCAGCATCTGTATTGGGTTCCAGGGTTTCTGCAAAACATAAAGTATCCAAAAACAAGCTCCAATTGCCAAAACAGAAAACAACCTGATTCCAAGGGTCCCTGGGAAAAGCATGTATCCCGCACGGATCATCCAGGCAATCATAGGAGGATGGTCATAGTATCCCCAGTCCAAATGCTGAGAATACATCCAATAATAAGATTCATCGTCCAGCAATTCAGTCGTACCTGCCTGAATTAAATTCATCACCACAAGGAGCGTTGTGCCCCAAATAAAAATCTGCAAACTCTTAGTAGCCATTGTCCCTGTATTTTATTCATACCAAGATTACAAGGGTTCTATATGAGTTGTCAAAAGGGTTCAAAATGCACTAACTACGGGGTCGATTTTGGAGATTTCATGGTAATAATAATTCCATTACAATGCAGTATTGGAATTAAATAGGTGGCGGTATGCAAGACAGTTATTGAGACAAAGTTATCGTAAGTTTTGTAGAACGCGCAAAAATCGGTTCTAATAGTTGCCAGTTGACAGGTGACAGATGTCGTTTGTTTGATGAAGGGCTGTTAATGATGAGAAATGGAATTTGTTGAGACTGTCTGCCGTCACCCAGCTAGGACTGTCAACTTTAATTAAATATCTTTACAAGATGCAAATCATACGCAGTATTCAAAGTAGAATCTACGAGATAAGAGGCGAAAGAGTTATGTTAGATAAAGACCTTGCGGCTCTTTACGCGACTGAGACAAAGCAGTTGAACCTGGCTGTTAAAAGGAACATCAAGAGATTTCCCAAAGATTTTATGTTTCAGCTTACTAAAGAAGAATTTGAATTTTTGAGGTTTCAAATTGAAACCACTGAAAGCAAAAATTTGAGGTTGCAAAATGAAACCTCTAAAAAAAGAGGCGGAACAAGGTATTTGCCATATGCATTTACCGAACAAGGTGTAGCCATGTTGAGCGGAATTCTGAATTCCGACAAGGCAATCAATATGAATATTGCTATCATGAGGGCATTTGTGGAGGTCAGGAGAACTTTGCTTAAGCAAAATGATTTAAAAGATCAGTTAAAACTTATTAAAGAAAGATTGGGTGTGCACGATGCACAATTAAACGAGATATATGATGCTATGGAAAACCTGCTTGATGAAAGGACTTCTCAAAAAAAATGGGACGAAAGAGAGCGGATCGGATTTAAGAAGTGACATTCTCCATTATCTTATTGCCTCGAGGATTGTGAACGTGCCTCCGTGGTAAAAAAGGACACTTTGAAAGATCGTAACGCAAATTGATGACTACAAAAGAATTACATCATACCGTACAATTCTGGATTGAAGAATTAGAGCACTACGATTATGCTGAACTATCATCGAAACCAACGCCCGCCAGTTGGTCGCTCGGGCAAATGTATATGCATCTTATCGAAGCCACGGATTTCTTCTTAGACCAGGCAATTATTTGCGTATCAATAAACGACCATGCTCATGAACAATCTTCTGCAAATGCCAAAGTGATGTTTCGGAATAATGAATTTCCCGATAAGATCATCGAAGGGCCGCCTGCCAATGCCTTCACGCCAGAGCCAAAAAATAAATCGGAAATTTTGGATGGCCTCAACAAACTTCAAATAAAATTAGGCGAGGTGGAATCTAAGTTGCTCTTTGGCGGGCATGCTGGAAAGACCAGGCATCCAGGTCTTCAATATTTTAGTGCGAATGAATGGCTTCACTTTGCTGATATGCATTTGCGTCACCATAGAAGGCAAAAATCCAGACTGGACAGATATCTTCAAAGCCTTAACAGTGACTAGGACTCACGAGGTCCAAAATCTACATTCCACTCTTTAACAATAAGCGCCGCTTGTAATAAAGTTCTTTGGTTCGGACATAATATTGTCGATCTTGACTAGAGATTCCGGGGGATAATTGGCCGAAAGGCTGTCACCTTAAAATGTTTACTCATGTTCCGGAACTATTTGCTAATCACCTTTCGCAACTTCAGAAATCAGAAGGTATTTACAATCTTAAATATTTTGGGTCTCGCTCTTGGTTTGGCAAGTGCTATCTTGATTTTTCTTTATGTGAACGACGAATTGAGGTATGATACCATGCAGCCCTTTTATAAGGATACTTATCGCGTTGGCACCACTTTCATCAATCCCGATGGTCAACGTTTTGACAACACAGTAGCTCCCGGTTACTTTACCCGATATCTGAAAGATAATCATAAAGAAGTCCTGCATACGTCGCGTATCGATTGGATTGGCTATCCAACATCTTTGGAGTATCGACCCAAGGAGAAAATCGTATTGACAGAAGAGATTCGTTGGGCTGAACCCGGATTCGATAAAATCCTGGCTTTTCAACTCTTGAAAGGAAACCAGGAAACTATGTTTAAAGAATTCAACTCAATTCTTATGAGCGAGGCCGGGGCCAGAAAGATTTTTGGCGATGAAGATCCCGTTGGAAAAATTATCTCTCTAAAACATTTTTGGGCTACACATGACCGCGAGATAAATCTTGTCGTGACTGGTGTTTTCCGTGATTATCCTGCGAATTCTCATTTCAAACCCCAGTATATCGTGAATTTGAACGCCATGCACGATATTCAGGGTGAACATTTTGCAGATTACCTCGAGAGTTCAAGGTTCAATCAGTACATCGAATTTTTTGAAAGTTACATCGTTCTTCAGCACAATGCAGACATAAAGCCAGTTAACGATGAGCTGAATAAATTAGCAAGGCAATTACAAGAGTCCGATTCTTCTTTTCGGGCTAGTGGAGGAAAATTCATGGCATTCACTACGAAATTGGCTGACCTTCATTTTGACGCAAAAAATATTTGGGAAAACAATAGTCATGGAAGCAAAGTTTACCTGACCATATTCAGTGTGATTGCCGTTATGATCATGATCATTGCCTGCATCAACTACACTAACCTGGCAACTGCTCGTTCGTTGAAGCGCTCGAAAGAAGTGGGTTTGAGAAAAACTTTTGGCAGTTATCGCTACCAATTAGCTGTGCAGTTCTTTTTTGAGTCGTTCCTGATGACTTTTGCCGCCCTTTTAGTATCGATTGGGTTAGTTATAATTTTTCTTCATCCATTTAATCAACTTGCACATAAAACATTCACGATTGGTTCCCTGTTTGACCCATATATGATTTCTATCATGATTACCATCGTCTTATTCATGACTTTTGCTGCCGGGCTTTATCCCGCTTTTTATCTCTCGGGCTTTATCCCTGCCAGGGTACTTAAAGGTCAGATGGTCAAAGGAAAAATGGCTGAACTATTCCGCAAGAGCCTGGTAACGATTCAATATACGGTAGCTATCGGCTTACTGATCTATACTTTTATTGTGATTCAACAGATGGATCAGTTGAAGTCTACGAAATTGAACGAGCAGGGGAACCAGCTAATGGCTATCCGATTTGGAGGCATTGCAAAACAGGATCGTTTCCCGGCGTTCAAGCATGCTGTGTTGGAGGATCCACAAATCGAAAGTGTCACCATGGCAAATCACTTACCGCGTCTCGATTTCTTTGGATGGATCGGAGCACAGGTGAAATTCCCCGCATTTGGTGACAAGGATCTGCAGTGGAACAAGTTAAATGTTGAATTTGATTTTCCAAAAACTTTTCACCTTGAATTCGTTGCAGGCAGGGATTTTCAGCTGGGTAATATCAATGATAGTTCTTCCGTAATTCTGAATGAAGCTGCAGTTAATGTTCTTCATCAGCCGATTTACAAAGTGCTGGGCACTACTATGCGGGACGCAAGAGACACCGGACGCCTGTACACTGTTATAGGTGTAGTTAAAGATTTTCCATTCCGATCCATGCACCAGCCAATTGAGCCTCTGATCCTGAATCCTCACCTCCATGATGTGGATAAAATTGTTTATGTCAAATTGCCTGCAGGAAAATTTCAGGAGAAAATTGCTTCCATCGAAAAGCAATGGAAGGCTTCTTTTCCCGGTTCAGGATTTGATCATTGGTTTGTGAATGATGAATTTAATAGAATGTACAAATCAGAAATTACCGTTTCATCCCTTGCTAAAGTCTTTGCGGTACTTGCTATTCTGATCACGGTTCTGGGCGTATTCAGTCTTGCTTCTTATACGGCAGAACAACGCACAAAAGAAATCGGTATTCGAAAAGTCCTGGGAGCCGGAGATAATCATGTCCTTGCATTATTTGTTTCCATCTTCCTTAAAATATTTCTTATAGCGAGCCTGGTGGCAGTACCGATCGCATGGTTCGCAGCGTACAAATGGCTCCAAGGATTTGCTTACAGAGTTTCAATCAGTCCATTCATTATTCGTTGGAGTTTGCTGGGATTACTGACTGTCACATTATTGACCGTAGGTTTTGAAATATGGAAATCTGCTAAAGCAAACCCAGTCACTTCTTTGAGGACCGAGTGATTGAGTCGGCAGTCTGACGCATCAAGTATATCAAGTATCAGAAAATCCACTTTAGCTAGAGACTTTTAGTGAAAGCGATATCCCAGTATCACTTTAAATATTCCATTGTCAGTGGACTGCGTAAGCCCCCATCCGTATCCACAATTGAATTCCCAATTGGGAGACCAATCGAGATCAATGGCAGCAAATAACTGATGTCGCTGGTTCTGGGCAGGGAAAAAATTATTCAAAGGACCAATTGAACCATAATATTCCACACCTGCTGCAATGACTTTTGTGAAATCAAATGATATTTTTGCATTGGGGGAAAAAACGAATCCAAAATCCTTGGAAGATCCATGAAAGGATTTATCGAATGTTGGATTCAAGGATGCATACAACCTGCCAATTTGCTTGTCAACAATAGGTCTGATTTCAAGCGTCCAATTGTCCTCGCTGTACTCAGGCTTTTGATATCCTCCTTCCAAGGAAAGACTCGCGCCAACGGGCCAGTTCCATTCTTTCGGAACCATTACTCTGGGTCGGATATGACTGCCAACGTAATTGGACCTGTTATTGCTTCCGAATGCAGTGAAGAAATAAAAACCTACTTCGAAGTAATTGGTGAATCCATGAGTTACTTCGATGGTCTCGTGCAGCATGTGGTTAGTAGGTAAAACTCCATCCTCAACTGTTTTCGTTCCATCAAAAGTATAATTGCTGTGCAATTCCAGCATAGTCGCGCGTTTGCTGACTGTTTGAGAACCATAAACCTGGATCTCATAATTTTCTTGTGCAGAAGAGGAGTGGACCAAGATGCAAATTCCAAGTAAAACGATAAAAAGCCTTTTCGATGTGTGAGTCTTCCAATGCAAGGGTATCATGGTCCTGTAAAAATAATGAATCGATGCTTTGGAGTTCGGCAGCGTCAATCTTTTTTTATCCGGACAAAAATTTTCGGATATGCCATATCTAGTAAGAGTAGGTCTTGATAACAACTGCATCTGCTGCTCCGGTAGTTACAGCACTGTCAACTATAAGCCGATGACTACTGTCAAAAGTGTAGTAATGAGTAGCTGTTTCAATGGATCCATTGTCATTAGATGTTGCTGTTTTCACCAAATTCTTCGACTGATAGTAATAAGTCTGGCCCATCGACAAATTGTTAACAAGATTGTAATAATCATACGTGACGGTCTTACCAAGATCATCCACCTGTTGAACGAGGTTGCCACTGGCATCATAAGTATAATCAGTCGTTTGGTTCAGAACGTTACCGGTAGAATGAAAATCATATTGTTTTAATTCCACTAATTCTTTCGATGCATTGTACGAATATTTTTCTGTGGAAGTATCGTTCGTGTCATTGTACTGGAAAGTACTATCTATCAATGATAAATTATTCAACCAGATATTTTCATGAATGCTTAAAGCATTTGAATTATATAAATCCATCGTCAGCTGATTGTCCGTTTGAAATTTGTAAACAAACTTGAGGAGGGGCGGATCAGGAATTGACACAAGGCTGATCAGGCGACTTTTTGAATCATAAGTTAGATTGTAAGTCAGTTTCTGATTGCCGACTACAGACGATCTAAGTTCTTCTGTATAAACTTTGGGAAGATTATTTGACTGATTATTTGGACTATTGTTGTCTTTTTTGCATGCACAAAAAAGCAGTGCACCCAAAACGGCTGACCAGGAATATTTTTTCACGTTGAATTGTTAGGAAGAGCAAATATATTTTTTATCCGCTAAATATGCAAGCTTTGAACCCACTTTATATTGTTCCACTAAGTATCGTCCATGAACAAACGATAAATTAAGATAGTATTACTTTTGAACTCATTCTTGCCCTGTTTTTTTATCCATAGTTCCTGGCGAAGTCGCTATGAATTGACGAATTTTTCTGACTGTAGTGATGCTGGACTTCATATGTTTGACAACCGGTCTTAGTCAGGAAATATTCTGTTGTATATTTATTATTAAAATTATGGATCATGCCTGTAATAGGAAATACACCAATAGTTAAATTGGAGCGATTGAGCGAACCCGGATGCGCAGAGATTTATGTAAAATATGAAGGCGCGAATCCAACCGGAAGTATGAAAGATAGAATGGCACTATCGATGATTGAAGGTGCAGAAAGAAGAGGGCAACTGAAACAAGGTGGCAGCGTCGTTGAATACACTGGAGGAAGTACCGGCAGCTCTTTGGCCATGGTATGCGCGATGAAAGGATATAAGGCGCTTTTTGTTTCTTCTGATGCTTTTTCTAAAGAAAAGTTACAAACGATGCGTGCTTTCGGCGCAGAGTTGGAAATTGTTCCAAGTGAAAATGGATTCATTACCGCCAAATTGATTCAAACCTTAATTGAACGTGCTAGAGAACATAGCAAACAACCGAATACATTTTGGACGGATCAATTTAATAATGTTGACAACCGCAACGCTTACCACAATTTGGCGAGAGAAATTATTGATCAGCTGGGGAAAGACATTCATGAATTCATTATGGGTGTTGGAACCGGCGGTGCTTTCTCTGGTACTGCAGAAGTTTTGAAGGAACAAGTTCCAGGCATCAGGTGCATCCCGATTGAACCGCTTCATGTGCGCGCACTTTCTGGTGGGGATGTATCGGGTAAGCATAAACTCGAGGGAATTGGCTCTGGTTTCGTTCCAAAAATTGCGCGTCTTGACCTCGCAGATGAAATCATTGCTGTTTCAGATGAAGATGCAATACAAACTGCGAGGAACCTGGCAAGAAAGGAAGGAATTTTTGGTGGAGCGACGTCGGGTGCCAATGTATGGGCGGCTATTCAACGAGCACGAGCGCTGGGGCCCGGGAAAAAAATTGTAACGATAATTGTAGACTCCGGACTCAAATATCTAAATGGAGACCTCTACAAATAAGCCACTGAATTTTGTGTCTCGCAAAGGCGCAAAGTAAGCGCAAAGATGCAAATGAAAAGAGCGGGGAACAGGTAAGAGAGGCGGATTCTGCGCTCTCCTACCTGTTCCTCGCTCTTTCTACTAACGCATCATTTTCCCAAAATAAAGGCTGCACTGTCTTTAAACGTGTCAAAGTCCATCTCAACAAAATAGTATTTCAAACCACCCACTTTAGAAGCTTCAAAGAAATCCTTCCAATCGATGATCCCCTTGCCGATCGGTACCTGTTTTTTATCTGACGTCCAATCTGATAAATGAGAAGAAAAGAAACGCCCCGGGTACTTTCTGAAATAGGTAGATGCTTTAAAGCCAAGATTAATCACTTCTGTTTGGAATTGCATCTTTACTAATTCCGGTTTAAACCTTGCCATGAGTGCATCATAAATCAACTGCCCATCAAGTGTGGCAAATTCCATGTCGTGGTTATGATACCCTGCCTGCATGCCGGCCTGCCTTATTTTTTCACCCGCGAGATTGAGTTTGTCTGCAGCATCCAGATAGTCTTTGAGTGTGGCGGTTTTTGGCAGGCCAAACGAAGAGCAGACCATATAACTAAGATCCATTTCCTTCGAAAACGCAATGCGATCATCTAATTTGTCAGTCAATTCCTTGAAACCGAAATGGCAACTTGGACAATTTAGGCCAGCCTCTTCAATGGTTTTCCTGATGTCCGCAGGTTTTGTATCCACCAGGAAGCCAAAGCCAGCATTGACATATCCAGGAGGGGAGCACATTTCAACATATTTATATCCAAATCCTGCCATTGTTTTTAATACTCCTGAAAAATCTTTGGCGAGCATACTCCTGATGGGGTAGGTCTGAAATCCAAGTGCCACGTCAGCATTTGGAATTGCCGGATTTGCCAAAAGTCGGTTATTCATTTGCGATAGTATCAGCGCGCCTCCGGCGCCAATGGCTGCCTGGCTAATAAATTTTCTTCTGTTCATATAATGGATCTTAAGCTGTTAATTAGATATTATCTGGAGTCCAACCTTGTCTATAATCGCGCGATAAATATTTATTGGCGTCAGGAACATTTGTAATTTTTAAATTGGCTGCATCATACTCAAGGAGACGTCCAGACCGCAGAGATGCCGCATAAAGATTAACTGCTTCCGTGAGGAATTCTGCTTCTGAAAAATTACCTGGGTATTGCTTGCCAGATTTGCAAGCCTCTACAAAAAGAGGAAGCGCTTTGGAAGTTTGCTCAACTTGGTTGCGTGTGTCTGGTTTCGGAGCTATGCTCGCAGCATTCGGCCCTGAAATGATTTGTGGATTTTGAACGTTGAATCCCGCAAGTATCTTTCCCTTGTCACCAACAAACATCATTCCTTCGGCTGGCAATTCCTTATTGCCTTGAATTAGTTCCACTGGTTTTGGAGGTCGCATGCCTCCGTCATACCAACAAAGGTCAACAGCGGGTCTTGATCCATTTGCCGGATATTTAAACCGCACAGTACTGGCCATTGGAAATGAAAAATCATTGTGTATTTGGAAAGGCACGGGATAATCGTGCATAGCTACCACATGACTCAAATTGGGCTCGACCACGGTAGGTGAAGTAAGTTTCAATGCATTGAACACCGTCCATAAACTGTAGTGGCCCATATCTGCCATAGATCCCCCACCGAAATCATACCACCCGCGGAATACCATATTCGTATATTCAGGGTGATAAGGACGATTTGCTTCTGGTCCTAACCAAAGATCCCAGTCCAGACCGTCAGGAACAGGCGGTGTGTCAGTAGGAATCATCGGATATTGCGGCCATACGGGACGGTTAGTCCAGTTATGAACCTCCTGTAATGTTCCTATTTCGCCTCCATTGATCCAGGCCATTACTTGTTCCATTGAACCATTAGAATCCCAGGGAATTAGATGAGTAATCACCTTTGAATTTCTTGATGCTTCAATTACTTTTTTCCCTTCTAGCAGACGATTTGAAATGGGCTTGTGAACTAGAACATGTTTGCCTCTTTTTATTGCCGCCATACAGAATAATCCGTGAAGATGATCCGGTGTCATGATCTTGACTGCATCAACCGTTTTCTCTTTTTCCAACAGCTCACGGAAATCTGCATACGCATTACAGGCAGCATATTTTAATTCGGGGTGAACATTCGCATAAAATGTATCGACGATAGATTTTCCATTGTCTCTTCCACCGGGAATGGTCGCTCCTCCTCCAGGTTCCCAATCTGGCTTGTTGATGGCCTTTCTCACTTCATTCCTAAGACCTTCTTTCGACCAGTCTTTATATCCAATGGCGTTTTTGCTGGGATCGCACACAGCGACAACCCTGATTTGCGTGTTAGCAAGAAGGGGAAGAAGTTCGCGGATGCCTTGTGTTCCCACACCAATATAAGCAAGGGTGATCGTGTCTGATGGAGCAACAAAATTTTTTCCTCCTAATACATGTCTGGGCAGGATTGTGAAGGCGAGTGCGCCTTTTGATACATCTTCAACAAATTTTCTCCGGTTGATTGTGTGGCCCAGAGCCGGACTGTTTGCTTCGTTGTCCGGAATAGTTTCTTCATTATGAAATTGTTCATTTTCCATATCTGCAGTTTTTATCGTTAGTGAAAGCTCTTAAAGTTATTGATTTAATTCGATCTCTGTGCCCGATGTTCTCATGCATCTGCGTGGATGAAACTGACTTTTGTTTTAACCTTTTTCCACCACATAGGCACAAAGAAACAGGGAGCAAATAGAATACCGTCCAAGATTAATCCAATTCATTCGGAGTGGCGACTCCCTTTTCCCAGCAATCAAGATTATAAAATGTCGTTCCTGCAATATTTCTAAGAGCGGTATCGGTCAGGAATGCCTGGTGACTAGTGATCATCACATTTTTAAATGTAAGCAGTCTTGAAATGATGTCATCCTGCAATATATCTTCTGAACGATCTTTAAAAAAGAGTTTGTCTTCTTCTTCGTAAACATCCAAACCAAGGTATCCAATCCTTCCTGCCTTTAACCCGTCAATCACATCTTTTGTGTTGATCAATGCGCCCCGGCTCGTGTTAATAAGCATTACTCCTGGTTTCATTTGATCTATTGTATTTTGATTGACCATGTAATGGGTCTTGTCTGTCAAGGGAACATGCAAGGATATGATATCTGCTTTCGCATATATTTCTTCCAGGCTCACATATTGCACGCCATAATTATTCTTTAGATCAGGTTTTTCAATCACATCAAAGGCATAAATCTGGCATCCAAATCCATGAAGGATCTTAATCAAAACTTCTCCAATCTGACCCGTTCCAATGACGCCCGCGATTTTCCCATTCATATCAAATCCAATCAAACCATTCAAAGAGAAATTGAGATCATGAACACGGGAATTTGAACGAATCAATTTTCGATTGAGTGCCAGCATGAGTGCAACGGTATGTTCGGCAACAGCATGTGGCGAATAAGCTGGAACACGGGCAACCCTGATATCAAGTTCTTTGGCTTTTTTTAAATCTACATGATTGTATCCTGCAGACCGGAGAACGAGGTAACGGATACCAACATGATACAATAGCTTCAAGGTCGGTCCGGAAGCATCATCATTGACAAAAATGCAAGCAGCATCATTACCATTGGCTAAATAAGCAGTTTCACCATTCAATGGCAATTCTAGTAATCTTAAGATATGGCGATTCTTATTTTCATTGACTAGAAAATCTTTCTCAAATAAATGCGTGCTATAAACGGCCACTTTCATTTAATAATATCTTAATGAACCAATGTAAAAGAAGACCTATTGCCTGCCCGACGTTAGTCTGGTTAAGAATCCTTGTTGCGCTGCCTTCAGCTTGGCTTTACAAGCGGGCCACTCTTCATCGATAATGCTATAACAGGCAGAGTTACGCATTGTGCCATTGTCTCTAATCATGTCATTTCTGATAATCCCTTCAAATTTTCCGCCAATTTTTTCGATAGCCTTACGGGACCGGATATTATTTTCATCGGTCCTGAATTGTACCCGTACTGTCAGTAATCGTTCAAAGCAATACGTTAGCAATAGTAGTTTAGCTTCAATATTCACGACTGACCCCCAAAAATCAGAACCAAACCAGGTAAAGCCGATTTCAACCTTGCGCTGATCCGGCTGGATATTCATCAGGCGAGTACTACCCACCACTTCGCCGCTGTCCCGCAGAACCACCGTGAACGGATATTGTGTTCCCTTTGCTTTTTCTTCCATGGCCGAATCAAGGACTTTTGAGAATCTGGCGGGATCGCTGCCATCGAATACGTAATGTTGCCAAATCCTTTTATCTGCCGCTAATGATTTTAATGAAAGAAAATGGGCTTCATACAAAGGGACGATTTGTACAACTTCGCCGGTTAGTATTATTTCTGAATCAAGCCAACTCATGTCATTATAATATTATTCAATATAAATGATTTTCTATTTGCTGCACGCAAAGACGGATAAGAAAGGGCAAAGGCACAAAAGGTAATTGCTTGCTACCCTTTGCGCCTTTGCATCTTTTCTTGAAACTGTGCCGTAAAGCCACTTAGCTTTATCGCCCGTTGGCCCGCAACACGGTCATTTCTTTTTTGAAATCATCATCATATGTCTTCTTCACGATATAGTGCCATTGCTTGTCAGAAACATCCACGAAAAAAATATCTCCCAGTTTGTGGGCCTGGACGGCGTCCTGAAATTCTTTCGGAACCGTTTCGGGGCCAAAAAACCAACCGGTATCTCCGTGCGTGGTGTTACCGTCCATCGTGTATTCATCTGACAACTGGTTGAAGGGAGTACCTGCATTCGCTTTTTGTACGATTATTTTTCGGAGGCTGTCGACTTGAGTGGTGGAAAGAGCGCCTCCATCGAGGAAAACATAACTGGCTCTGAAGGAAATGGATTCTTTTGAATCAACCACTTTGTATGTTACATATCCAACAGAAAACACATCACCCTTTTTTTGTCTCAACAGGCGCTTATCTATGAGCGTTGAGTCCTTAAGGTTCGATATTTTAAGTATGGCCGGTTTTAAGGCCGGGTTAGCTTCAACGAATTGCTGTGCCTGATCTACAGTCGTGATTTTTTGAAACTGTTCCGTGACAGTTGGTTGAGCCATAGTTGCCACTGAAATGAATAAAGAAAGAGCTGCGATTCTAAATTTCATATTTTGTTTTTTTTTCCGGTGCTTCATGGGCTTTGCTGATGTTTTCACAAGGTAAATTATTATCCCGAAGATACCTTTTCCAACGGTTCAATAGGACCGAAGACGACAATTTAAATTCAAAATAAATTCATGGCATAGCTGGATAACAATTTTAACCAAAAGTTTAAGGATTCCTGGCTTGTGCGATTGCCTAGAATTCCACGTGGGGACGTTGGATTGTGTATAAATGCCTGTTTGAAAAACTTTTATATTAATTCACAGAACTTCTTATTTGATTTGTAGATTTTTCCAATGATCCAATTGGTAATCTGAATATGTGCAATAAATGCCATCAATCTGAAAGAAGTTAAATACAGAAAACTCCTTACGTGACCATTCTCCATTATATTTGAAAAGTCAATGCCACGGACTGAAAAACAAATCTGGCCACATGAAAACTTGCTATCTGACAAAAAATAGGTTGTACTTATTTTTTCTCCTGACATTAATTGCCATTCAATCCATCTCGCAGAATCTAAAAATCGTTAAAACCGGGAGCGGCGAAATCTCCGGTATCGAATCTGACCATGGCGTTCATATTTTTAAAGGAATTCCATTTGCCGCCGCACCCCTCGGCGATTTGCGATGGAAAGCACCTCAGCCGGTGGCACCCTGGACAGGCGTTCGCCTATGCACCGCCTTTGGTCCCAGTCCCATGCAGGGTAAACCGATACCATTTGGTATGTGGACTCGGGAGTTTCTTATTCCCAAAGAGCCCATCAGTGAAGATTGCCTGTACCTGAACGTTTGGACAGCGGCCCAATCGCCCAAGGAAAGAAGACCAGTGATTGTCTGGATCTACGGAGGCGGGTTTGTAAGCGGCGGATCGGCATGTCCAATTTATGACGGAGAGGCCATGGCCAGAAAGGGAATTGTTTTTGTAAGCATTAACTATCGCGTTGGAATATTCGGATTTTTTGCTCATCCCGAATTAACAAGAGAATCAGGTAAAAATGCTTCTGGCAATTATGCTCTCATGGATCAACTGGCTGCGCTTCAATGGGTACAAAAAAATATTGCGGCTTTCGGTGGAGATCCAATAAATGTAACCGTCGCAGGACAATCAGCTGGTTCATTTTGTGTAAATAGCCTGGTCGCATCACCGTTAGCAAAAAACCTGTTCCATAAAGCTATAGGAGAGAGTGGTGCAAGTTTTTCTGTTTCTTTCCCTACTCTTCAAGAGGCTGAGGAAGAAGGCTTGTCAATTGCTTCTTTCCTTCATGCTCCCTCTTTGGCTGACCTTAGGAAATTACCCGCCGAAGAAATCTTGAAAGCACCTATCAAAGTTCGCGGACCCATTGTAGACGGGTATGTCTTACCGCAAAGTGTCGCTGATATTTTTGCAGCAGGAGCCGAAAATAAGGTTCCCCTGCTTACGGGTTGGAACGAGGATGAAGGATTTTCGAATGCGAAAAAAGCAGAAGATTTTAAAAAGGAAATTGAACATACATATGGGAATGATGCCAATCAATTTTTGAAATATTATCCAGCAAGTTCAGACTCGATAGCAGCAGTATCCCAATTGAATTTATCAAGGGACCAAACTTTCGGATCTCAAAATTATGCCTGGGCTGTTTTGCAGAGTCGCCAGCTTGCACAAGTATTTGTTTATAGATTTGCGCGAAAACTACCTGCGGGAAAATCTCCCTTTGCCCACCATAGTGCATTTCATACAGGTGAAGTTCCTTATGCGTATAACAACTTAGGATTAGTTGACAGGCCCTGGGAACCCGTGGATTACAAGCTGGCGGAAATTATGTCTTCATATTGGGCAAATTTTGTAGCTACCGGCGACCCTAACGGAAATGGTTTGCCAACTTGGCCGGCATTTAATTCCAGAGAAAAAAAGGTGATGATTCTTAAAGAGAGATCTGAAGCAGTTACGCTCCCTGATGCCGATGCACTCGATTTCCTTTACAAGAAATTGAAATAGGATTGGCTCATAATCTCAGAAATTAAAGAGAACCGGCCGGGCCCTTCAGGAGGGGGAGGTGCGTGCAGAACAGTCCTAAGACCCGCACCGGTCGTGAGTTTAATTGAGTGAAATGCTTTCAAAGAAGCTGGTTAGGTTCATCAGTCATTGGCAGATGGATAAATTTAATTTCTTATTAAGGTCATTCTTATTGTCCATCTGCTGTTACCTTCATCTGATGCAAATCTAGCCCCGCCTTTATCCGAGACGAAATTGATTTTCGCGTTGAATCATGGATTGTTGTCAGAATTCAGTTAATCACGCAAGACCTCAATATCAAATTGGATATTTTTACTAACTAACCATTATGACCAGCACATAAGTGATTTTTTGCCAAAATCATTTTGGACATTTTGCAGTATTTGCAAAAATTCTTGACCACATAGTTTTTTGAATTGGGTTGAAATCCCGGCTCCTCACTCAAAATATCCAGTTCATCACGAAAAACAGATAGTTGATGTAAATGCAGCCATTGATACCTGGCTTCTCTATAATTTTGCGGGTATGTCTCCAGTGTTTACAAGCCAAAGGAGCATGCGCTTCATTGTTACCATTGCCTGGGTGATATTTTTTTTTACCTGGTTTTTGTTTTTTCCAAATAAGGCATTGGCCATCAGGCAGTCTGCGACAGTCAGTTTTTGTTACCTCATTTTTATTTTTTCCAATTTTTTCTTTCATGTCAGGTATTCGGTGCCTGGGTTACTTAACCAGAAGAAATACGGATTATTTATCCTGGCAATTCTTATCACTGTTTCAATTTCATCATTGCTCAGAATACCGCTCGTGAAGTTCATGAGTGGTGGCGTTTTTGGTGGTAGATCGATACCAACCGGAATATCCATCTTCAGGGATTCATTCTTAAATATTTTGATTGCCCTGGTTTGCATGCTTTTTACCAGGATATTGATAGATAAAATTCATTTGCAACAAAATATTTTGCAAATGCAAGTTGCAAAAGATAAAGCCGAATTGGACTTCCTTAAGGCTCAATTCAATCCTCATTTTTTATTCAATGCCCTCCATTCCATTTATGGTCATATAGACAAGAGCAATCAGGCAGCGCGCAAAATGCTGATTACTTTTTCTGAAATGCTTCGATACCAGTTATATGAGTGCAACGAAGACCTGGTAGATATCTCGAGTGAAATAAATTACATAAGAAACTATGTCACCTTACAAAGATCAAGGGTAGAGGAAAATCTGATCATTGATATGGAGATTGACAATTCGCTGAATGGCGAGCGGATTATTCCAATGCTGTTGATCACATTCATAGAAAACGCTTTCAAATACGTGAGTAATCATGACCAGATCCCAAATTGGGTCCGGATCAGACTTGCGAAAGATTCTTCCGGTTTGCTGTTTCAGGTCGCCAATTCAAGAGAAATTAACAGCAGGGTTGAGAATTCCGGGGGAATTGGAATTGCTAACGCGAAACGTCGATTAAATCTTTTATATCCGGACCGCCATGAATTTTCTATCCGTGAATTGCCGGATCTTTTTGAGGTCAATTTAAAATTGTTTGTATGACAAGAATTAAATGTCTGATTGTGGACGATGAACGCATGGCCCGGAATCTTCTTGAGGAATATGTTTTGGATACACCCTTTCTTGAGTTAGCGGGAAAGGCGGAAAATTCGTTGAAGGCCATTTCGATCATGAAAGAAATTGAACCTGGTCTCATATTCCTGGATATCGAAATGCCGAAAATGAATGGACTGAATTTTATTCGTAACCTCGTTCAACCACCTCTGATCATTCTAACGACCGCTTATACAACTCATACAATAGATGCATTTGAATTGGGTGTGGTAGATTACCTGGTCAAGCCATTTTCGTTTGAGCGATTTCTCAAAGCAGCCAACAGGGCCTGGGATTCCTACCAGGCAAAGTCCAATTCAATACCTACTGTCCATGAAGATTTTATTTTTGTAAAATCCGATGGCAATCTGGAGAAAGTTTTTCTTCATGATATATTATATATTGAAGCCATGCAGAATTATATCATGATTCATACTGAAAAAAAGAAGCTGTTATCCTACCTTACACTCAAGATCATGGAGGAGGAGCTTCCGTCCGATAATTTCATCAAAATCCATAAGTCGATAATTGTCAACCAAAACAAAATCGATAGCATTAGAGGACATCAAATTCAGATTGGAAACAAGCAAGTCTTCATCAGCCAAAATCAATATGAGGAGGTCATTAAAAAATTAATTTCTGACAGGCTAATCAAACGCTAATCGAGTTATTTTACTACTCATGTTGCAGAACCCGGCTAATTTTCGGCCAGCTTCCGCGTTTTCTCTTGCGTCCTCTGCGACCTCCTGCAGTTAAAAAAAATAGGAATCCGTGCAGCTTGTACTAATTACTCATTTTTCCCGGCATATGCGAATATTCCAACATAAATTCATTAATTTATGTAATCGCAGTCGCTCTTTAAGTCAGTAGGTTGCGATTAATATGGGTTTGAAGAATATCATCCGGCATATCCCCATAGCGAGTTACTTTATCATCACCTTTGCCATTTCATGGCTGGGCTCATTTATTATTGCTGTACCCAGAATGATGGGTCACCGGCATTTGCAAAAAATGGATGGAATATTATTGTTTCCCGTTATGCTGCTCGGACCCCCAATAGCAGGTGTACTTGTCAGTTATATTACAAAAGGTAAAGAGGGTGTCAGGGAGATTTTCGCCGGAATGGGCAAGCGCAAGTGGTCCTGGTGGGCATTAGGTTTATTGGCGCCTCCGGTTTTTATCCTGGGTGTTCTTTTGTCATTAAAATACTTTGTCTCCCCGGCATTTACACCCAATTTTTTTCCGCTTGGCATTGCATTTGGTATTCCCGCCGGATTCTTAGAAGAGATAGGATGGACAGGATTTGCACTTCCTGCACTTTTGAAAAAGTATCATTACGTAAAGGCCAGTACCATCATTGGATGCTTGTGGGGACTTTGGCACCTGCCGGTGATCGATTTTCTGGGCGCAGCTTTTCCTCATAGAAATTGGATGATTCTTTTTTTCCTGGCCTTTATATTTCTGCTTACTGCTATTCGCATTTTTATGGGAATGCTTTATATTAGGAGCGGCAGTTTGCTTCTGAATCAGCTGCTGCATACAGTTTCTACGGGATGTCTTGCTGTATTCAGTCCAAGCCAGGTGGACCCATCCCAGGAAGCGCTCTGGTATGCAGTGTATGGACTGGTATGGTGGTTGTTCATTTTTTTCTTATTCCCTTCCAATATCAACTACTCCGTTAAGATGGGATATCCGGAGACCAATCGTAAATAGTACGTAGAGTTACTAATTAATTGAAAAAGCCTCTACTACCTCAGAATTACCTCAAACTTTAATTGGCAATAATTGCAAATCGGCACATTCTTTTTTTGCACGACTTGCAAATCCTTGAGGATTTGGAACCTTTAAATCAGCATAAAAGGCTTGTTACGGAGCTTTTGAGCTTGTTTTAGGTAAATCCTGCATAGATAGGCTTCCTGCTACCCGGTTATCAATTTCGCGTGGGATGGGACGGTTTGTAGATTTGACTTGAACATTAAATATACACATCATGAAAAAACTTTTCTTGCTCGGTATGCCAATAACCTTGATTTCAGCGACCGCATTTTCCCAGGGCCCTCTCCATAAAAAATATAAAGAACCACCGGTGCAAGACAAAGCATTCTACCTTGAAAAAGCTCAAAAATATAATACTGCAGGTGGGATTCTTCTTGGCACCGGTACAGTGCTATTCGTTACGGGCGTTTTTGTGTATGAAAACAACAAGGATAACTCCGGCTGGTTTAGTGAATTCGATGCTGCTCCCGGGGTATTGGCCATGGTTGTGGGGGGCGGTGCGATCATTACAAGCATTCCATTATTTATTGTGGGCGGAAATAAAAAGAAAAAGGCGGAGTCCATGACAGTAAATTTTCAGGGCCAAAAAGTCCCCCAACTCTCAGGATCCTCTTTGGCTCTCCGGTATGTCCCATCACTGTCCTTAAGAATAAATTTCTAACCATGCCATTAACCATTGACCCTTGTCCCTTAAATCAAATTAACTAAACAACAAAAACTACTAGCAATGAAAAAGATTCTTCTACTCGTCGTGCTGACTACTTTGATCTCAGCAAACACATTTTCCCAAGGCCCGGCACCTAAAAAATATGCCGAGCCGCCGGTCCAGGACAAAGATTTTTACCTTGGGAAAGCCAGGAAAAATAATACTGTCGCCTGGATTCTTGTAGGGTCCGGCACGGCATTCCTAGTCGGAGGTCTTGTTTTATATAATAACAATGCTTATCCATCCGGAGTTGGGCTTGATGAATTGAATACCGGGCCCGCTATTCTTTGCATGGCTGTCGGGGGAGCCGCCATTGTTTCCAGTATCCCTCTATTTGTTGCAGGCAGCAAAAACAAGAAAAAGGCAGAGTCCCTGGCAGTAAACTTTCAGGGTCAAAAAGTCCCCCAACTATCAGGATCGTCTATGGCTCTCAGGTATGTTCCATCGCTCTCACTTAAAATTAATTTCTAGACCAGACCATTAAACCCTTATCCCCTGACCATTGTTCCGTTCCAGGTTAACGGAACAATGGCTCTTGGATTAAAGCCCTGCTTACGTTCCCCCATTTTGTTTCGAAATGCGTAGAGCCATTGAATTATCTAACGGCGCCGCTCATTATCCCTCCGCCACCATACAGTAATTGTCGGTTCTGAGAATAAAGGCAGACCGTAATTTCGTTCTTGCTGAGTAGGAATAGGAGACTGAACTAGAACCGGTTAATCTATGGTCCTGTTGAACCGCAGTAATTAATTCTTAACAAGATTGCTGTAGGCGACCAGTAAGAGAGTTACCTGCCGAATCATTTCTTTTTCTTTTACTACAAAAGAACATTGTCTGCAATCATTTGTCATTTTTTCCCTTGTATAACCTGTATAAAAACATATTGAGTAATCCAGGTCAATCGCGACAACTCCGTTGCGGAGAATCTCTGTTCGCAATTTTCAATTGTCCGCTTGACAATAAAATGGCGGATGCGTGGAGTCATTACAACTACATTGTGTATGTCATGGAAGGCAGAAAGGTATGGCACACGGCCCATGGATCCTATGATCTGAAAAAAGGCAGTTGCGTATTTGTACGTAAGGGAGCGTGCATTGTGGAGCAGTTTTTTGATGTTAGATTCTGCCTGATGCTTTTCTTCGTGCCGGACGATTTTATTTATAGCGTGCTGACCAGCAAATCAACACCACTATTCAAATCTGCAAAACAATTTGATCCCCTCATTCCCATTGATAGTAACCCGGCCATCAATGCATTCTATCAATCAATGATCACATTTTTTGAAGCTGTAATGGAGCCGGATGCTGCGATATTAGAATTGAAATTCAGGGAACTGATTTTGACGATAGCAGATAATCCTGCTAACGGTGAACTCCTGTCATATTTCAGCACTTTATTGAAAAGGCCGCGTGCAGTTTCATTAAAGCAAGTGATGGAAGATAATTTTTGTTTCAATTTGAAACTCGAAGAGTTTGCGAAATTAACATCGCGTAGTTTGTCGGCTTTCAAGAGAGATTTTGAAAGGATCTATCATACTTCACCCGGCAAATGGCTAATGGAAAAAAGATTGAATCACACTTTACACCTGTTGACCAATATGGGAAAGACAGTAAGTGAAACTGCATTCGAAAGCGGATTCAAAAATACATCACATTTCAGTAGAGCATTCAGGCAAAGATTTGGAATGTCTCCTGCATCGATAAAGCTAAAATGGGCAGTATGAACTGCTCAGTCAATTTTTTGATCTCGTAAGCAAGTCCGATGAGAACCAAGCCAAATAATTTTGTGCTCTCAAAAAAACTTATCGTATGAGCACAAAGACAATTCAAGGAAAGTTGTGGAGTATAGCTCCGGAATACTGGTCAAAGTATTTTGAACCAGGCTTTCTCCCCATGTACAAAAAAGTGTTAGAGCAATTAGAATTAAACGAAGATCAGCTTGTTTTGGATGCGGGCTGTGGTTCAGGCTTATTTACCAGCATGGCCATTGACACCGGCGCGCAGGTGATTGGCATCGACGCCGCTTCAGGCCTTCTTGAAGTTGCTAGAAAAAGAAATCCTCAAAATGATTTTCTTGAGGAAGATCTCGAAGCGTTGCCTTTTGTAGAAAATAGTTTTCACGTAATCACTGGTTTCAACTCGTTTCAATATGCAGGAAATTTTGAAAATGCACTAAGAGGAGCCAGGAGGGTCTTGAAACCAGGTGGCAAATTGGTGTTGGGTATTTGGGATAAACCAGAGATGAGCGATTCAACTCATATTCTCAAATCTATCGGGGCTCTTTTGCCTCCGCCTCCTCCAGGAACTCCGGGACCATTTGCGCTTTCTGAGGATGGAAAAATAGAATCCATTCTCGATAAAAATCAATTGACGCTGGTATACAAGACTCGTGTGTCTTGTCCCCTGCTCTATGGCAGGCGTGAAGAAGGTGTCAAGGCTTTTATGAGTACCGGTCCTGCTGCATTGGCAATGGATCATCATGATCTGATGACGGTTGAAAGAACAATCGCAAAGGCTTTCGAACCATTCCGAATTGTGGATGATATTCATTATCTGCAAAATAGTTTCCTGGTTTTTATAGCAGAAAAACAATGACAATAGCATTTAAAATTTATAATTGGCCTTTTCGGCTTTGTAAAAAAGCATTTCTTTTCACTCCGTACCCTATAGCCAGATGGTCTTTTCAACTATTTGATTTGATCTGCGGATAGAGAAAAGCTACAATTGATAATCTGAGTGACTGCCCGGGATTTGAATGCAAACCTTGCATCCTGTCCCGGGTATTATTTGGTTGATTATGAAGGACCGCGAAATCATTGAAGAACCAAACACCAGAAGGAGATCTAAGCAAACGACCTGGCGAAATTATTACCGCAGGTACTTCAACCGGTATGCCGGGATATGTCGATCAGCGGAGATAACGGCACCGGGTCTACGCAGGATCGTTATTATGCGTCACTGATCTCTTAACAACCTTTAAGAAACTATGAGAAGAAATTTCTCTGGCAACGAAGAGAAGGGGATACGCACACCTGAGATCTTTTCAGCTCCATTAACTCTTCATTTAATGGCGACTTTAGCATACGGCGCTCAATCATATATTCGCGGCTACGTCGTTATCAACGCCAGCCTTTTGCCCACGCGAGTGTTTCCGTTTTGAAAGAAAAAGATTCTTTGCTGGTTAAAGCAACGATTTCTGCCGAGAATGGCAGTTTCAATTTTCAGAATATTCCCAACGTGCATTATATGATTAGCACGGTAAGGTTGACATATACACGAAGTTTTGGAAATGAGAAGGTAAAAGCTAAGGGAGACTATGATACCCGCGTTGAGCAAACAATCGGGTTAACTAAAAGTGAGACGTTGGTTGTGCCCGCATAATTAAAAGAGTTCTTTCTGCAAAACTTCGCCATCGCTTCCTAAGGGTGGCAAATTCGGGTATTCATAGAATTGATTCTTTGGTTTTCCATCCGGTCGGGGTGAACGTCCCCTAATGCTGAAAACAGGTGTCGCTTCCAGTTGATCCGAAGGAATTTCGTATTGCAGAATGGTTTCCATTTCTTCATCCGTTAGGTCAGGATCCAACCATCTCATTTCCATTTCCTTTGTCAGAAATAACGGCATCCGGTACGCATTGTCTCCATCGTTATGAATCTGTCGCATGATTTCATTGCCTTCCCTCGTTATCAAGCTAAACATACCCCTGACTTCACCCGTTTCAGGATCTGATGGGATGATGGGGTTATAATAGTATAATCCCGGAACACAGAACATGTTTCTGTCCTTGAGCTGGACATGATACGGTACTTTATTCTTCCATCCTGTTATGGCCCTGTGCTCATAGATACCGGTTACCGGGATAAGACAGCGATTTTTTCGGATGCGGTACCAGAACGATTTTTTGTCGCCAAGAATTTTTTCACTTCTTGCATTTGCCATCTTGGGTCGCATAGCTTTTATTTTTTCTGGTGTGTCCATATAATTCGTGATGATACACCATTCAAAATATTTTCTATGGTATTCCCCCTTGTCAGATGTTATCACCGGATATCTTTTATATCCCAAGGCAAGGAAATGAACACTCATATCCACGTCAAAGTCTATCTCGCCATCGTGAACCAGTTTGGGGAAATAATTGTCAATCAGTTCGAGCGCAGAATAAAATGCGATATCGAGGCACATGATCTTAGTATTTTTCAATTTCGTCGAAAGGAATTTTGTCTTCCTCCTGCTCAAAACTCAATTTAAGAAAAAGCTGGCCAAATTCCTCGTATAGTCCGACCTGGATTTTATCGCCTCCTGATTTCGTTCGCCAATTGGGGTGGTGGTGTGCAATATATTTCTGCATTTTAGATTGATAATCGGGTGGCGGTCTCCAGTCAATTCCTTTTTTGCCTGCGTAAAAAATTTTGAATCCAAATGGTTGCCTGGCTGCAACGATTAGCCTTTCCATGTGTTCCCCGATCTGGGCATCGTATAAAAATGCATTCGGATCCGCTTGGAGTTTTTGAAAATGTAGATCAGCGATATTTTTTTCATTTTCTTCATAGCCACGAAACAAAAAAGCTGCTCTTATCCGGGGTTGCATTCCTCTTTCATAGGTTTGCCGAACAAAATACCTTTTGCCTTCAGCGATTTTATCTTTTAACAATTTTTCGTTTAGGGGTGGAAAAGGATTGTACATGTTAGCAATTTACAAAGCTCCCTGTAATCCCACTGCCCGCATTACCAGCTTTTCCCCATAACGGTTTTTAACACTGTCGATCGCCTGGTATAACCGGATCATTTCTTCGGTATCCTCATAGAGATGGATCTGGTAGTTCCCGGGGATCAAATCGCTGAAGCGAATGCCGACTAAACGGATCAGTAATCGACGTTCATAAAGCCGGTCAAATAATTCACGGGCGGTCTGAAGAAGGGTATGATCTGCATTGGTATAATGAATTCTTTTTTGTTTGGTGGTCGTATCGAAATTCGAATATTTTATCTTGACAGTCACACAGCCTGTTAATCTGTTTTGTTTTCTCAATTCGAATGCGATGGTTTCAGTCATCCGGATCAAGGAACTATGAAGGAATGTCATATTTGTTGTGTCATTGTGGAATGTATTTTCTGTGGACATTGATTTTTGCTCACGGTAAGGGATAACCGGCGTTTCATCGATGCCGTTGGCTTTTCTCCATAACTCGATGCCGGTTTTTCCCAGCAATGCTTCCAGCATTTCTATGGGCATTTCAGATAAAAATTTCGCTGTTTCCACGCCGCGCTGTATGAGCAGAATGGCAGTTTCTTTTCCGATGCCGGGTATCTTATCAATAGTCAATGGCGCAAGGAAAGTCTTTTCTTCACCAAACGGAATTTCGAGTTGTCCATTCGGCTTTGCTTCATTGGTAGCCACTTTGGAAACCAGCTTATTGCTCGCCACACCATATGACACCGGCAAGCCACTCTCTTTCCATATTTTCTTTTTCAGCGCTTCGATCAAAATATTGTAGCGTGAATATTTGTCCATTCCTGTGAGATCAATATAGAACTCATCGATCGAAGCTTTTTCAAAAAGAGGTACTGTATCATCTACGATATCTGTCACCACGCGGGAGTATTTGGAATAATCTTCAAAATCTCCTTTGATAACAATGGCTTCAGGACAAAGCCTTCTTGCCATTTTCATCGACATGCCACTGTGCACCTGGAATTTTCTTGTTTCATAACTGCATGCCGTCACCACACCACGATCTCCTCCTCCCACGATCAGTGGTTTACCTTGTAAGGCCGAGTTTTTTAATCGTTCCACAGATACAAAAAACGTATCCATGTCGAGATGGGCAATATGTCTATCCGGTGTCAGGATCATAGGCTTGTTTCTATTCTTCTTTTTTTTATTCCTGCTTTTTTGATATCGGTTACTTCAAGACTGTACACACCAAATTCTTCTACCACTTTGCCCGTGATTTTATAAAAGCCGGCTTGTGGCGGAGCTTTTTGGTAAATCGGAGGGAAGTGAACAGTGTCGATCCAATCCAGGTTGGAATCAACAAAAGTGCCGAAACTCATGGTGTGACCATGAATGGTGCGCACGGGTTTTTGTGTGATATGATAACCAAGAACACGGATCGATTGTCCGACATAATTTTTTATAGCGGCAGCCGGAACATATTGTGCAGGATCTTCGTCGACCAGTTTGAAAGGGTGGCATAATGGAAAGCTCAACAATTCTACCTGGTCGTACACGTCGTCGAGGGGATAGATCGGCAATTCAGGTAGTTCCAACTTTTTTGTTTCGTACCTGAAGAGAGCCATGTGGGCTGGGGTGGAACTTTTATTGTTCTTTAGCAGCAGGTCACCGTCCCATAAAAGTTGCTTTTTATTTTTTCCTGTAAAGCGGAATGCTCCAATCCGGATCAGGATATTTAATTGCTCCGGGGTGATCCGGGTTCGTGCTACAAAATCCTGGAGATCGGCATATTCGCCATGCCTGTTCCTGATATCAATTATTTTCTCCGAGATTTCCTGCTCCAGCCCCTTGATATGTATAAAACCTGCATATACGTCCTGGCCTCTGATACTGGTGAGGTAGCTACTTTGATTGACACAGGGAGGATGAATGCTTGCGCCTGTTTTCATCAGTTCATAGAAATACAGCTCACGGCTGTAAAATCCGCCAAAATTATTAATGACTGCCACCATGAATTCCATGGGAAAAAAAGTTTTCAGGTAGAGGCTTTGATAACTTTCTACTGCAAAGGAAGCTGAGTGTGCTTTGCAAAAACTGAATGAGCCAAAACTTTCTATTTGACGCCAGACTTCTTTGGTTACTTCATCGGGATAACCGACGTTTTCGCAGTTAGAAAAAAATTTCTGTTTCAGTACATGTACTTTTTCTCTTGCACGGTTTTTAAAACTGGTGGCTCTTCTCAATAAATCTGCCTCTGCCATGTCAAGCCCAGCCCATCCATTCGCTACCAGCATCACCTGCTCCTGGTAAACCATCACGCCATAGGTTTCGCTAAGCAGTTCTTTCAACTTAGGATGCAGGTATTCAAATTTGCCGGGATTATTATGTCGATAGATGTATTCCTTCATCATTCCACTTCTTCCCACACCGGGCCGGATGATCGAGCTGGCGGCGACCAGCGTCTCATAGGTTTCACAGCTCAATTTTTTCAGGACGTGACGCATAGCTGGTGATTCGATATAAAAACAGCCGATTGTATTTCCCGATTTGATTTGTTGACGGATCGTTTTATCTTGTTTGAATTTTTCCACTTCATGGATATTAATATCGATGCCGCGGTTTTGGCGAATGAGAGAGAGGCAATCTTTAATATGGCCCAATCCTCTTTGGCTAAGTAGATCTAATTTATATAGGCCAATGTCTTCGGCAACATACATATCGATTTGGGTGGTTGCAAATCCTTTGGGAGGCATATATAAAGCGGTGTATTCATAAATAGGTTTCTCACTGATCAGGATGCCACCGGCGTGGATACTTAAATTATCCGGGAAATTTTCAATGACACGGCCATATTGAAGGATCGCATGTTTGATTTTATCCTCTTTAGGCTTACTTGTAAAATTTTCACTACGGCTCTCCCCGTTGTAATACCCCTTTTCTGCCAACTCATCGATTTCGGATTTAGGTAAACCAAAAACTTTTCCCAATTCGCGGATGATGGCATTGTATTGAAAAGTGGGATAGGATCCGAGCAGCGCGACATGATCCTTGCCATGTCGCTTAAAAACATAGTCGATCACGTCATCCCGGTCCGCCCAACTGAAATCAATATCAAAATCGGGCGGGGTTGCCCGATGCGGATTCAGGAAGCGTTCAAAATATAGATCCAGGCCGATCGGGTCGACGTCCGTTATCTGCAGGCAATAGGCAACGATTGAATTGGCGCCACTGCCGCGGCCCACATGATAATATCCTTTTCTCTGTCCGTAATGAATAATATCCCAGGTGATCAGGAAATAGGCATTGAAGCCGAGTTCATTGATAATGCCCAATTCTTTCTCCAGCCTCTCTTTGGCGGCTTTATTATTCTTGCCATATCGTTCCGCGAGTCCGCCATAAGCCAGTTTCGATAATAATAAACGATCATCAATAGCCGAAGCGGTAAATACTTTCTTGTTCTTGTCTTTACCAAAATCCATCTGGATCGAGCATGCTTCCATGATCTGATAGGTGTTGGTGACTATGAAAGGATGCCGGCGGAAAACTGCTAATAATTCTGACGGCGTCATAAAATATTCCTGGGGCGAACAAACCGATTCGGGCGTCAGTTTAGAAACGAGAATATTTTTGTCGACACAACGCAATAGCTTATGCACGTTAAAATATCCCGGGTGCTGAAAAGTGACGGGTTGCCTGATGACCAGTTTATGATGAAAAGAGGGTGATACTTTATGAAGCTTGTTAATTTCAGCAGGCAATATGCCGATGAATTCGTTGGAGAATAGGCTGTCGATATTTTTCCCCGGCAGTGGATAGATGACAAATCCATCCTGCGGATCATCAAAGAAAGGGGTTTCCGATGTCAACTCAGGAAATGGATTCGATTCCACGAGGTGATGGGAAAGGAATTGATTGATCCAGGTAAATCCGCGGTTATTCGCTGCCAGTAAAAGATATAAAAGTTTCTCTTCGTTGCGGATCTCTGCGCCCAGAATTGGTTTGATTTGATGCTGGCGGCAGAAAGCGACAAAATCCCAGGCGTCGCAGGTGTTGTTGATATTTGTCAGTGCCAGTGAAGTGGCTCCTATTTCCGCGCCTGCTTTCACTAATTGTTCAGCTGAAAGACAGCCGTATCTGAAACTGAAATATGTCTTGCAGTTTAAGTACATAATAACCCTTATCGGAGGCTAAGGTACATTGAATTGCTAAATTTTTTAGTATTTAAATGATAAAATTTTTGGTTATTTTTTGTTCGGCAAGGAAGGGGGCTTTCTCTTTACATGTCCTCAACCACAATAAATACATTAGCAATAAGTCCTGCCTCTTTTCATGTACTTAGATGGTCAGAAAAATTCGCGACCGTGATCAACAGGCACACAAACAGATGATGAGATTCCTTATGGCGACTGATACCGGGTTAAGACCCATAAAATATGATTGACGTTTTTCACGGTGATATCAAAAAATTCACACTTTGTTAAACATTTTTTTGCTTCACAACACAATAAAATAGTAATAATTCTTTCTAGTCTTCGTTCAATAATTGGCACTTTTTTGGTTCAGGTGATATTGCATTATTTGAATTAACATTATATCTTGGCGACCTATCATATGAAAAAAATCATTCTCAGTTTAGTACTAATTCCCATTGCAGGAATTGCAGGCTTTCACAATTCCATCGGTTATTCCAGCACGTTGGTAGAGGTAAGAGGTGGCGAATGGCCCATCAGCCTCGAGAGAAGCATTAGTTACAGCGACGATACAACCTACTCGCTGTTATTCCGCGACCAGCAGATCATCCAGGATGTTGTGATGGATACAATCGCTTTTCCAAATTTGGCACAATTAAAATATCTCGAAAAGGCCTTGACGGCCTTAAAAAAAGGCACCAACGGAGATATTGCCCGATTTAGAGATTACTCGATTAATCGCGCGGATATAAAACGAAATGGAACTTGGTATGTGTTGCACCACCGTGAATGGGGGGTCACCAATTTTGAACAGCAACAGGCAGATATTTTAATCGTTGCAATCAGGAAGCTTTGACGAATAATACAATTAGATTTTAACCGTTATACATAATTGTCGAACAAAAAATTTAAGCAGCGACCAATCTCTACCTAATTGAAATCGAAAAATCAATCATTATGAAAAAACTAATCTTGATTTCCTTACTATTACCTGCAATCGCAAAAGCGCAATTCACTATAGTGAATACGTCCACTACCAACCTGGTAGAATTGAGAGCTGGTACGTGGCCTTTGAACCTGCAACGGGTGATTAAAGAATCAGATACCTGTTATGTGCTCCAATTTCGCGATCAGCAATATGCCACTGATGTTATCATGACTACTCTTCGTTTTGGTAATACAGAACAAGTCAGGTATTTCCAGAAAGCTTTGAGTGCTCTTAAAAGTGGTTCCAATGGTGATATCGCCAGGTTCAAAGATTATACCGTCAAACGAGTAGATGTGAAGAAAGAAGGAACCTGGTATGTTTTGAACGGATCTGAAGGATCGGTGACCAATTTCATACAAAAAGAGGCCGACATGATGATAGCAGCTATTCAGGGTCTCTGATTCATAAAATCTTTCCAATAGCATAGTTGACAGTTGTCAGTTGACAGGCCTAAGAAAATGGTTACTTTCTAAAGTCTGTCAACTGTCAACTCCCGACTGTCAACTGATTCATGCCTGCAAACCCGCTTCATGTGGTTTGAAGCCATACCAAGACACCCTGCGGCTTGCAAACATGACCATAGCCAGGATCATAAATAATTCAATGCTTCCAATTAAGAGTGCAGTGTCTTCTAACTGAATCAGTACAAAAATAAATCCATACAAGGCGGCAGGGGGTATTCACATGCAAAGCACTTTGAAATACAAAGTGAATAAACATTTGTCACTTTTGCAAGTATTTGTTTTGAGTTTAGAAATCATGCTTGGGCAACAAAACCTTAGATGGCACGAAGTGGGAAACATCAATCATGGTTATGATCGATCCGGTTTATATTTGATCCATGGCAAGACCTACTGTGACCTCAGCACCATTGGCATCTCCAATTTCAACAAAAAAAGAGTTTTACATAGGTGTTGCTCTCGCAGTAGTGACGGCATTGATTTGGTCTGGAAATTATGTGGTGGCGAGAGGAATCTATAAACAACTTCCGCCTGTGAGTCTTGCATTCCATCGGTGGCTACTGGCATCGATTTGTATTGCGCCTTTAGCCTGGAGAAAATTTTTGCAGGAAAGAAAACCAATTTGGCAGAACAAGTCCTACCTGATCTGGACAGCCATTTGTGGAATTACCATTTTTAACACATTCATATATATTGCGGGCCATTTCACATCTGCCATCAACCTGGCCCTGATAGGCACCACCTCTGCGCCGGTATTTGCCGCATTCCTGGCTGTCATATTTTTAAAGGAAAGAATGAGCTCGCTTCGTATAACGGGGATGGCCATCTGCATCCTCGGCATCTTGTATTTGCTATCTGCCGGGAGTTGGGAGAAATTGACGAAATTTCATTTTGGCAAAGGCGACCTCCTCATATTGATTAGCGCATTCAGCTTTGCGATCTATAATACGCTCGTGAGAAAGAAACCTTCTTCGATCTCGCCCATTGTCTTTCTGTTTGTCGTTTTTTCAATAGGTACTTTTTTCCTTTTTCCTTTCTATATCTATGAATGGTATCACCAGCCTCGCGTTCAATGGAATTTAAATATCATACTGATCATTATTTACCTGGGCATCGGCAATTCGATTATTGCCTTTTTTTGTTGGAATGCTTCCATAGCAAGGCTAGGCGCGTCAGGGACGGCCTTGTTTGCTAACCTTATTCCGGTTTTTAGCACCATCGAAGCAGTATTATTTTTAGGTGAGGAGTTTTCGATGGTACACCTGGTTAGTGGCGTTCTTGTTATTTCGGGGCTTGTTATTGCCAATCTTTTTGTTTCACGAAAAGATGCAAAGGAAACGCAAAGGCGCTAAGGTTACCCTTGGCGTTTTTGCGTTTCCTCGTGTCTTTGTGTGAAACAAAAAAACACTAATTTGCCTTAAGCTCTCATTTTTTTTTCAAACTCAATAACCATGAAACGTAGAGACTTTCTCACGAATTCAACCATCGCTTCGGTTGGCATTGGCACTTTATTAGCAGCAGCATGCAAAAATGATCGCACAGCTGAAAATGCGCCGACGCCTGTCAGGGATCCTGTTTCTGATTTTGAGTTGAGCGAATCAACAATCAGTTCCTTACAGGATAAAATGGCTTCGGGGAAATACAGCTCAGCGCAACTCACCCAACTTTACCTGGACAGGATCCATGCAATTGATAAAAACGGCCCATTGATCAATGCAGTCATTGAACTCAACCCGGATGCATTGCAAATAGCGAAATCGTTGGACGATGAGAGAAAATCCGGAAAGACACGCGGACTGTTGCATGGCATTCCAATCCTCATCAAAGACAATATCAATACCGGCGACAAAATGCAAACGACCGCAGGAGCGTTGGCTATGGCGGGACATATTGCTTCTTCAGATGCATTTGTTGTTAAGAAATTGCGTGACGCGGGCGCGGTTATCATGGGAAAGACCAATCTCAGCGAATGGGCAAATTTCAGATCATCGAATTCCTGTTCCGGATGGAGTAGTCGGGGAGGGCAGACAAAAAATCCATACATACTCGACCACAATCCCTGCGGTTCGAGTTCCGGATCAGGAGCCGCTGTTGCAGCTAATCTTTGCGTTGTCGCCGTCGGCAGTGAAACGGATGGATCAATTACTTGCCCGGCGTCAACTAACGGAATTGTAGGAATAAAACCAACGGTGGGACTGATAAGCAGAACGGGCATCATCCCGATTTCAGCAACTCAGGATACCTCAGGGCCCATGGCAAGGACAGTCAGCGATGTGGCTATTTTGCTGGGAGCCATGACAGGAGTTGATCCGGCCGACGAGGTAACTAAGACGAGTGAGGGTAAGGGCAAGCCGGACTATACAAAATTCCTGGATCCAAACGGCCTGAAGGGCAAGAGGATTGGCATTGAAAAAAAACCGCAAGGAGATAACCAGTATCTGCATGCGCTGCAGAAGAAAACAGTTGATCTCCTCAAACAACAGGGTGCAGAGATTATAGAGATTGAATACCTCGACAAAATAAATAAGCTGGGTAAGGACGAATTTTCTGTTCTGCAATTTGAATTCAAGGATGGATTGAATAAATATCTGGCATCTACAAAGGCACCCATGAAGTCACTCGCTGACGTGATCGAGTTTAACAAGAAAAATGAAGACAAGGCAATGCCTTATTTTAAGCAAGAGATCTTAGAAGAATCGAACAAAAAAGCAGATCTAAAGAGTAAGGAGTACAAACAGGCACTGAGGAAAAGTCACCTTGATTCAAAGAAAATCCTTGATGATTTGATCGTTGGAAACAAACTGGATGCAATTTGCGGCGTAACCATGGGGCCTGCCTGCAGTATTGACGTCGTCTATGGAGATCGTTGGGGTGGCTCTCTCACGACACCCGCCGCAATTACGGGTTACCCGCATATTTCCGTTCCTTGCGGAATGGTGTATAATCTGCCCGTTGGATTTTCTTTTTTTGGTCCCGCCTATAGCGAGCCAACGCTTATTGCCATGGCCTTTGCTTATGAACAGGCTACTAGGAAACGCGCAGTACCTGAGTTTAAGAAATCGTTTCTCGCTTGAACGCACCAGGTGGATGAACGGCAATCCAGATGTAGGCTATTTTTCGGCGCTGAAATATCCCATCAGTTCACCACCGGCCAGGATATGATCCTTCATTTCTTTAAGTAAGTCATGTTTGGTGCTTCCCTGAGGCAAATCGACCAAACAATCCAGAGCATAGATTTTAAAGAAGTATCTATGACGGCCCGAAGGAGGGCAGGGGCCAGTATATCCTATTTTATTTCTTCCATTATTTCCCTGTTCCTTTGCCGGATAATTTTCTGGAATGAGATCATTCACTGGAATATTCCATGTGACCCAATGATCAAAAGTTCCGTTTGGTGCATCTGGATCCTCGACAATTATTGCCAATGATTCAGTTTCTCGGGGATAATCATTGATCTCGATGGGAGGATTAATGTTATCTCCGTGGCAGCTATATTTTTTCGGAATATCTCCTCCGTTCCTGAAAGCTGTGCTTTTAATTTTTAGTGAAAAAATGGTTTCGGGCATAATTGATTCTTTAGATGAGAAAAAGCTGTTATCATGCTATTTCAGGCAAAAAAGGCGCTAGGGCGCAAAGGTGTAAGCGTACCAACTTTGCGCTTTTGCGCCTTTTGTCCAGCAGGGGGATGAAATAACAATATCAAACTATAAAACATGGAAAAAGGCCAGTCCTTTTTCCTTACATACTAATCAAGGCAATCCCAAAAGTCCGGCCTTTTTTCCGCCAATCCATTTTTTTCAAGACCTCTCGTAAACCTTTGCTCCTCTAATGGTGGCATTGTTCATTTATTCCTTTCTCCTGCTGGAGGGTTTGAAGGTTTGGTTTCTGCCAGAATAGCGTTCGAGCTATCTGGATAGAAATTATCGTAGGTTCTTCCATCTATTTTTCAGGGATAATGTTTCAATCTTCAGCAACCGGTCTTTCAAATCCTGTCCTAAGTCAATTTCTTTACCCGATAACTTCACGTCCAAACACTTCTATTGCGTACTGCTTCTAAAATAATACCAGCTATTTTTGGGCTTTTAGATCTTGCTTAAGGGGTATTTCATGGAAAAATTTTCCCTTTTGAGAATAATCCTGAATTAGTGATGATGAGGTTTTTCCCTTTTCGATATCCCTTCATGTAATTCCAACACATCTTTTAAATTCAGAATCCCGATAGAATGTTGCTATTTCGTTTAATGATTAGGGTTGAAGAATTTTACCTCAGGCGAATCCTGTAAGCTAGCATGCATTTAAAATAGAAATTGTTCTCCGCATTCCAATTGTATGTTACGTCATGGTAGCTTCCCGTCCTTATCTTTCGGAACAAGGAATAACCACCTTCCAGGTTGATGACGAACCTTTTTCCAACATAATTATCCGTAAAAAGCCCTAATTGATTTTCGTCGATTCGCCAATAATTTCCCTCTGAGTCGTGGTATGAATTCGTAAACGTTCTAAAACAGAATCCTGCATAGAAGCGACGGGTCAATTGATGCTCATAATTCATTGATGCCGGCAAAACGCCAAAAAGATTATTTTTCTCATTTATTTTCCAGTCAATCCCAACGAGCGGAATCAAGAACAATCCGAAGAATTCTCCATTGGCATAAAATCCGAATTTGTAAGTCACCTTCGGATTGGCATGGTAGTTAGCCAGCAAGAGTCCTCCAACCTGCCATTTGCTTTTGCTGTCTATGACGGCATCGTTCATTCGAACAATCCCCGTAGCAAGCAGACTCCAATTCGAATGCGCGATGGTTTTGACGAAGGAAATGGGTAGAACCAATCCGTAATGATAGGAGTTGTAGTCCGGCGACGAATCAACCTTTGATTCCCATCTTTCAAAGAATGGGCTTAGCAACAATGCATCCTGCTTGTTCTTGAATTGAAAAGGTATCGTTGCCCCGATATTCAGATAATTCAATTCTGTAGAATGTTTGTCTTTGGGAACGTCTCCGGTATGAGGACTATAAACATACCGCGCCTGCAAGAGATCGATAAATGGTTGAGCTTTTATCTCAGACGTTATGAGAAAGCTCATAAAAATTAAAAGGGAATAGGGGTTGAGTTTTGAGGGCATAATAAATCTTTTGAATAAGGTTCCTGCTAGTTGAGGCAAAATGCCATCAATGAAGGTCTTTTTTGTTCAGGTTGATTCTGCTGGAAATAGGCCAGGTTCAGCATAAATACGGGGCACATGGTTTGGAATCTGTAGGTAACTATCCAGATAACCATTGTTTGCTTTTTCATAAAAGATGTTTTGGGGCGATTGAAATTAATAATGCTGACCCAAATATATTATCATAAAAAGCCTTTCCCTAATTGATTGGCGGTCTTGCAACTACGTCATTGGTGAAATCTGAGAGGATTACTACTCCGGGCGAGAAACGACTGCAAGAGTTGCGAAATCAGAGGCTGGAAAAAGGGCAAAATGCAGATTTTACTAAATGTTGATTGGGCTTGTTTCAATTTTCGCTTAAAATTATTTTCAGTATTGCACTGTTTTAGGTTGATATTTATTGGGAGCCGGCATTTGTTCTTTCTTCGGCAGAGTTGGGTCGCACTTTTCGACGGTGGAATTCTGTTGGCCAATAGGTGCCTCTACTCGAAGTTTTCTTTAATATATTGATCCAGTTGACCTTCATCTGACAGCTTGATCAGTTTGTCCATTTCTTTCGTCTTCTTGATCTGGATCCCCTTTTTGTAAACTTTCATCATAGATTGAATGGCCGCCTTATTTGCTGAAAAGGCGTCATTGGTAACTTTAGTCTCCAGGCAATATCGGGCGTAGCTCGCCAAATAAATGACCATAAGAGGAGCGTTCTTGCCAGCTAATCTTGTTGTGGTTCTATTGACTACTATGTTGATTGTAGGAGTGCCAGTCACCCATTGCATCACGAAACTGTTCACACGTTTTCTTTTTTCAACTTCTTTATCAAGATCTGTCAGTTCAAGCCATTTAGCTGCGTCAATAATAGTGCCTTCATATTTCACATAATCATCTCTCGTTTTTAGCTCAATATTTTGCGGAAGATCAAAATTGGATTGAGCCAAAACACTTACAGATAGTGCCAGGGAAAATATGCCACTTATGATTATCGATTTCCGGGTGGACGACATAAAGTTTTCGCAGTTGACTAAGGTTTTATTTAGCCTTCTCGAGCACTAAAACCACTTTATTGAAATCCGAAGAAGCGTTAATGATCTTCTTGAATTCTTCAAACTGGCTCACAGGATAATAAGTTTTACGATAGTCTTCCATGATGGTTACGGTTATAGTATTTCCCTTTTGTTCAAAGTTAGAACTGAAGCCCATAGTTCTTTCACCATTTTCCTCATAGACTTGTTCCATTTTGAGGTCGTTGAGATTCTTAATCGTGTATCCATCAGGTATAGTAAGCTGAATTTTCCTGGCTTCAAAGTGCGGATATTCGATGCTGACAGGAGTCATCCGTGGTTTCTCCTGATACATCTCAACCTGCTGCCCGATCGCCTGCCCGATCTTGACCAGGATCTTGTTCCCCGCTCTTTCTACCATATCTGCCGATTTCACTTTGGCATGGATGATGAATGGTTTGGACAAATTTTCGCTTTCAAATTCCACATTCTGTAAATCTGAAGAAATTATTTTTTCAGAGCCGGTCATGTTCTTTACCAATTCCTTCATAATTCCGTTTATTTGATCGGCAGTTGCGTAATTAAATCCTTCCCGGTAGTACGCTGCGGCGTACCCGCCGAATATGAGTTTTAAATCAATATTCAGACTATCCTGATTTTCGGCCAGTTCGATATTTGATTCAACATTGTCGTAAGATTTCTGGTAGTCTTCTAGGGGAATTGGATGAACTTCTGCAATAGCAGTTGAATGATTGCCAATCAATATGCCTTTGCAGAAAAGAGCGTTAGCTGCCCCCCAGGAAGGAAATATGAGAGGATATCGAAAATCGGCTCTTGTGGGAGCCATGTATTTATTTTGTTTGGGAAAATAAAGCAAAGGATAATCACAATTGTCCCAATTCTCGAAAGTTTTATCGATGACATAGTTATTTCGATCAGCAGCTAAAACAAACTGAAAATTTATATCCAGGTTTCTAAACACCGCTCCATACAAACGAATTATACCTTTTGTCCCCGCAATCTTCGTCTTGATCATTTGTTCAATATCATTCCCCTGACCACTCTTGTAATCTTGTTTGAACATGAAATTCTTCTTTATGTAATTCTCAGCTGCCATAATTTTCGATTCATCTTCACTCAACTTTGCCCATCCATTTGACTTAATCATCTCCAGGACTGATTTGTTTTCTTTGTCCGTACAGAAGCTATAATCTGCGAAAATCTTTTTAGCCAGATCATTCCACGTAAAAAGTCTTTCGCCGGCATGGGTAGCATTATTATAGGAAAGTTTATATTCCATTCGGGAGAGGTTGGATTCGTAAGAAGAGTACTTCTCTTCATCGGCTCCTGGTATTTCTCGCGTATTACAACGGAAAATCGTCTTACCCGCCTTAGTAGAATCAGTATCTACCCTGGACTGACAGTTATAAAGTTTTGTTTCAAATACGAGCCGGGAAGGATAGACCAATTCCAGAATAGAAGCCATGACAGGTATCCTGGTTTGAAAAATTTCTCTTCCGAAATATGAGGTTTCTATGATTGAAGTGTAGTAATATTCGACTTCACAACCTTTTTCCAGGCCTTCCAGGGCAAATATTTTATATTGATTGCCATCTTCTTGCCGAATGTCTTTCATCGTGTTGTTGTCAAATTCAATGATCTTTCCATTGGGAAGTATGGTGCGGGCATGAACATCCACTACATCTGAGCTTTCATTGAAGTGGATATATACTTTGTTGAAATATTCGATTCCGTGGTCATCATTAATGTGAATGATTCTATGTTGCGTGTAATACTCCAGTACTTCATTTTTTGGATCATCTATAAATTCGACCCTTCTTTTATCCAACAATACCACGGCTGGTTCATTTGCATATTTCGAAGAAATCTGGTGCATGACGGGTTTCCCATCCCACTGTTCTTTTTCAATAGGAGGTATCTGCGCGAAAAGAATGAGTTGGCTGGTGAGACAAATTAGGATCAGCAGGAAAACTTTTTTCATGGGGTATTATTTTTTGGATAGACTGAGCGTTTCTTTATACAAAGGAAAAAGATTCTCCAAAACCTTGTTCCAGGATTCGAACTGGCTATTTTGCAATAGCAGATAATCATTGTCGAATTGTTGAGAAAGTATGACATAATTTCCCTTTTGCTCATATTGCATATCGAATCCCCAAACATCGTTGTGGAAAGTTTTGCTTTTGGGAAGATAATCGACCCGGTAGCCATCGGGAATTTTGAGAAGTATTACATATTTTTTGGAATATTTGAAATTGTATTCGATTGGCATTTTTCTTTTTGGGTAGTCTATCTCTTCATGCTCATAGAATTTGTATAAGTTCATGTTCAGGAAATAGTCGTCGGCCAGCTTCTTCGCATAGTCCGGCAGTTTGAACGAAGCGTATAAAAAAGCCGTATCAGCACCAGGGGCAGTATAGTGACAACTATCGAGCTGAAATTTATTGGAACCTCTTCTAAAGTCATCTTTCAATTCCTGGTTTAGATTATTCTTATCCACATAGATCATTTTGCCGTGCATATGTGTAGAAAAATAACCCGTTAAACATTTCTTGATCCTGCCATTAATGCTGCCATTTGGAGTCAATTCTAACCAGGTTGAATCAACCAATACATTTTTATTTTTTTCAATGACTGGAACCTTAGCCACCTTATAAGCCGAATCATTGATAGCGATCAAAGCTTCTTTATCCTGGATGGCGTAAGAAGGAAAGCCAAAAATGCAGGTGGGATCAGTTCCGTCGAGAAAAACAAATTTGTTGTTCAACTCAATAGTACAGATCATGTGGTTGCTAACCAGAGGCAAATGCAATTCACTAAATTCATACGGCAGATCGTGGGTTCCAATCCATGTGTAGTGAGCCGGAATATTAGCAGCCTTCATCATGATCGTCAGGATGCTGCTCATATCCTTGCAATCGCCGAAACGACGTTTGCAGACCAGGTTCGCATCGCGAGGTACAAAGCCCTCCATGCCTTCTTCAAACGCGACATATTTAATTTGTTGCTGGACCCATCCATAGATTTTTCTGGCCCTGGCTTCCGGCGATTTGATTTTACTCGTCAATGAATCTACAATATGCCTCAATTCACTACCTACTGAATCATTTATTTTATGCACGAAGCTGTAATTCAGTCTGTACAAATCATCCAGGCTGGAGAGATAATGGACGGTACCACCATTTTCATCTTTATAACTGTCGATGTAAAAAATTACATGTGTAGCATACCAGGCTGAACTTGGAGCATCGCCATATCGCCTTTCTGCGGGGCAATCCTTGTACCTGAATGTATAAACGCTTTCATTCCTGTTGTTCTCGATATTTACCACCACTTTAGTAGTGTCCTGTCCAAACAAACGATACTTTATATTGATGCCTTTGGCGACATTAATCTTTAATTCACTGTTGATAACTGGAATGCCACCTGAAAAATAAAATGGCGAAAGCAGGTAAGGATTTTTGTTGATCCATGAAACACGAAGGTTTCCTATGGCACCTTCACCAATCGATGGAAAATCGAATGTAGTTTCCTTGACATCATCATAAAAAACAAAATCCTCTTTGTTAGTAGACGTTTTGAAATCATTTACCTTCAGTTTCTTGTCCCTTGCTGTTTGAGTAAATGCTTCATATGCCACAACTTGTTGAAAGTCGCTCTGGAAAAATCCATGTCTGCTCATGTCTGCCGGTGCCTGTGCAGTCAGGTACTCAATTCTCTGGAGTTCGTCGCTTTCTACTGCAGGTTGGCCGTTATTCAACGAAATTTTGTAATGAAGCGCCTTTGTAAGAAATACTGCGTTCTCATCCGGAAATTTCGACTTGATTTCTTCGAGGCTCTGACTTGAACCAAATACCGGAAGTAAAATAGTTGCTAACAAGATTGATCCAACAATATTAATGAGACTAGTTTTCATTTTTTACAAATAGCAATTTGCCGTAATAATAATGCCTTGTTTGTTTGAGCTGACCATTCGTTTTGAAATATTTTGTCGTACCATGCAGTGCTCCATTCCAATAGGCAAATTCTTTCTGAATAATGCCATTCTCACTGAATTCCCTGCAGATCCCATGATTGTTATCGTGTAAGTAAAAATAATCTTTCCTGATCTTTCCGTTAGGGAAGTATTCCATCCTCGGTCCTTCATCTATTCCAAAAACAGTGCTGTCACGATACCTCACCTGTCCATTTGGATAATATAGAATGTCCAGGCCAGAGAGTTTATCATCCACATATGTGCATTGCCTGGCCATTTTGCCATTGGGAAAGTATGTTTTAAATTGACAGCTGTCAGAAGGAATCAGGATTTCGGGGACAAAATTTCCTTTGGTGTCCTGGTAATTGTATGCCTTGGGAACATCTTCGTCATATCTCACGGCATAGGCGACAGATCCGTCAGGATCAAGCCGCACGGTCGAACCATGTCGGTGGTCATCCTTATAGTGAATCTCGATGTCTTTCTTTCCATTTTCAAAATAATAGGTAGAAAGTCCATCAATCATGTCAAAGTTATAAACAGCCTGGTTACTCAAATTGCCATCCTCATCAAAATATTTCCATTCGCCAGTTTTTTTGCCTTTATCGAAATGGCCAATAGTATTTGTTTTTCCACCATAGGAATAACTATGATAAATACTATCCTGTAAACCACTGCGGAAAAATTGGACTGATTCGATGGTCCCATCGAAATAATAAGATGTATAAGCACCATCAAAGTCGCCATATACAAAATGGCTTTCCACCATCCTATTCCCATTTGGATATAAAAGAGTGTACTTGCCCGAACCGCGAGGGAAGCGGTTGACGACCAAAATTTGTCCACTGGTATCGTATTGTGTCAAAGATTCCAGCCAGCCATTGGAATAATGTCCTTCAAAAGTTTTCTTGCCATTGGGAGAAAATTCTTCCTTGTATCCTCCAATCTCACCATCAATATAATAGGTTTTCGTGGTAACATTGCCCAATTCGTCATAACTAATCCAATGTCCCTCCGCTTCAGCATTCCGGTACCAACCTTCTGATTGCTTTTGTCCGTTAAGGAAGTATCCGGTATAATAGCCGTCTTCTTTTCCATCTACCATTGTCACTTCGGATTTCTTTTGTCCGTTCCTATAGTATGAAATGGAAGAACCGTTGATTTTGCCGTCACGATACTCCTCTGTTTGGCTAATTTTTCCCGATGGATAATAGTATGTGCACAGGCCAGTCAAATTGCCTTTCGCATCATAGTTAAGGTGAGAAGTTTTATAGCCTTCCGCGTTGTATGCATCCAGCGAGATCAAATCATTATTTCTCCGGGCGAAACCGATTTGCTTTCCTAGCTTGTCGAAATAACCCGCAGATTGAAGAACGTCCCTGGCATAAACAAGTTTGCCAAAAATTCTCTGATCCTTGTCGTAATAAATGCATTCTCCATTCAGCGTTCCTTTCTCATAAGGATAAATTGCTTTTAACTCTCCGGTTTCATAGAATTCTTCAAAATTACCCTCCCGTTTATCGCCTTTGTAGACGCATTTGCTTTTCAGTTTTCCACTTTCATAGTAATATTTCCACTCACCTTCGCCTTTTCCTTTCACAAATGAACCTTCTGCCGCAACGGTTCCATTTTCATTGAGTGATTGGTAGGATCCTTCTAAAGCATCTTTTTGATAATTGCTTTTTTCTTTTATACTCCCATTCTTATAATATAAGATAGATGGCCCCTCCAATCGGGATCCGGCAAAATGGCTGATCCTGCTGATTGAACCATTATTGTAGAATTCTTTTTTCTCGCCTTCCGCTTTTCCATTCTTATAATTCACGCTCATGTATGGAGCTCCATTTTGATAATAGCTTGTGTAATTTCCTTCATTTTGATCCTGGACAAAAAACTGATGACTGGATTGAAGACCATTTTTATAATACTTAATAGCTTCTCCATCCAACTTTCCATTCTTGTAGTTTTCGCTTGCTTTTAATGCACCGTCGTGATAGTAATAAGTCCAAAAGCCATCACGCTTTCCGTCGTTCGTGAATTGGCCGGTCGCACTTAGGTTGCCCTCCGGAAAATAAAATGTCCAGGGTCCCGTGAGAAATTTTCCATCGACACTTACCTTTCCTTTGCCTAACAGTTTACCCTGATCGAAGAGGTAGCGGTTGGTTTCTCCTTGCCGTTTGCTGAATTTCAATTGCCGGGTAGACCGTATTAAATTAAAGTAGGCAGATACCTCATTGACAAAGGCCTCCATTTCCTTTTTATTCTTCCGGTTAAAATCCTGGATGGGTTTGATTTTGACATTTTCAAAAATCCAGTTCACAAAAAATTCAAATCTGTTTTCATTGAAAACTTTCTTGTAGAATGGAAGGTAATATTGAGACCAGAAATCATTGTCTTCATCTTTCCTTTCTAATTTTTCAAAGATTACCTGGATCTGGCGTGGAATGGCATCATCAAGGCTTAATAGTGGTTTATATTCTTTTTCCAAAGCAATCTTAGCCAAGACTACTTCTTCTACCAGGCCATAGTTATCATCCGGAGCCTCTGTTCGTTTATTCTTGTATTCAAGAATTTCGTCTTTTGCATTGGCAATTTCATCGAGCAACTTAATTGCTTTTGAGCTATATTTTCCCTCGGGCGTAATCAGCAGGTAGCCAATAAAGCTGAGGTATGCCTGAACAATTTTCCCTTGATGCAGTGCCGAAATGCCAAGGTAGAAATGCGCACTGTACATGTAGGGGTTGATGATAAGCGTTTGCTTAAACAGCTCTTCTGCCTCTTTGTATCGGTCCATTGTGACATACGTGATCCCCTTATTAAAATACAAGAGTGAAAACGAAGGATATTTTACGATAGCGCTGTCAAAGATGGTTAATGATTTTTCAGATTGTCCTACTGCATTCAGTACACTGCCATATTGATTATACAATTCGGCTTCATGGTCGTTGTCAGAGTGGAGAGAAAGTCCCTCTTCGCAATATTTGATAGCCTCGTTGTACTGGCTGTCAGCGGAGCAGCTCAGTGCTTTTTCATAAACAGACCACGCATAGTTAGTGTCATTCCGGTCGATTTGGTCATAGATGGCGATGGCTTTTTTGTATTCGCCCGAATCATGGAGCTGCGTTCCATGTTCGATCAATTCTCTCGAATTGATAAGCTGGGACTTTTGGGCTAGTGCAACGGAGCTTGTAATAAAAACTGTAACGAGTAACGACCAATATTTCATGCGGTGATGGGGTAAATCAGGCCAAAAAATAAAAGAATTTCCAATAAAACGGGAAAATGGGAGAATAAATATGAATCAAGGCAAAAAAATAAGAGGAATTGGGGTGGCCAGGAATGGGTTTAGCCCTTTGGTAATGAATGAATTTTGAAAATCGGTCTGGTGTTAGAGTTAGATTGTCTCAAGGGATCTGGCTTTTTCTACACCCACGCACGTATGGTCATAGATACGCAATAGATAGGTTTCAAATTAGCTTGATGAAAAAACGTTTCTTCCTATGTGCCTATGTGGTGGAAAGGGTCGCTCATCGGCGCAGAAACACGAAAATGCCTCATTGTCATATACGAATTTTTCGTTACCTTTTATTATTGCTAAAACCTTTAAAGCGAATATTATGAAGAAGATGTTGGTTTTCATATCCGCCTTCGCGCTCGTACTGGGTTGTAATACCAGGAGTGATGTCGGTTCCACGTCTGCGACAGATTCAGCATTGGCTGCCTTGCATGCCAGAGACAGTGCTGTGGCCAGAAACAAAGCTACTGCCCTCGCGTCAATAGAAGCCTTTAACGGAGGTAAAGTAGACGAAGTTTTCAAAAATTTTGCAACTGACGCTGTTGACTTTGGAGACGGCAGCATGAGCCCCGCAAAGGGTCTCGATTCCATTAAGGGTATAATCAAGGAATTCCTGGCTGCATTTCCAGATTACAAAGCAGAAAATCTGGTGGCAATAGGCGAAGCCAATATGGTTGCCGTATTTGGAGAATATAGCGGGACTTTCAAAAATCCGATGGGAAAAATGAAACCTACAGGAAAATCATTCAGGACAAGGGATGCCGATTTGTTTACGTTTAATGATGCTGGCAAGATCACTGAACATCGCTCCATTCAATCAGGAGCATACATCATGCAGAGCTTGGGCGTCAGAATGAAGTAAGAGTGAATAAATGCTAAAATCAAATAATAGCGGGAGTCGCCTCATTTTTGGGGCGATTCTCCTTTTCTAACCCTTAAGATCAATCGTTTTTTTTTGCTCGATCACATTGACAATCATTACCTCACGATTTTAAGATTTTTTTGAAGCCGATTTGGAATGGAGTTTGTATAATAAAGAGCGTCCATCAAGAAATTAAAAAAAGCACACTACTATGAAAATGATTCAGAAATGGTTTTTACTTACCATGCTGGCTATTATTGCCAGCCTGGCTTTCTATGCCTGCTCAAGGAATGCAAAATCAGGTAACTCCGCTAATACTGCGCAATTGCAGATAAGCCTCACAGACAGCCCATTCCCCGACGCAAAAGAAGTTTGGGTAGATATCAAACAGATTGAAATCATTATGAGTGATACGTCCAACCCACTCATTCTAAATGGAACGCATCCCGGTCTATACAATTTGCTCAATTTCACAAATGGAAAGGACACATTGTTGGCTGATGCCACCATTCCACCCGGAACGATAAGCCAGATCAGGTTGATTTTAGGGGATAACAACTATATAGTCACCAGTGACGGATCAAAAATTAGTCTTAAAACTCCCAGTGGCCAGGAGTCAGGTTTAAAAGTTCAGGTTCACCAGGAAGTTAGCGGAGGTATTTTATACAGGCTCAAACTTGATTTTGATGCCGGACGCTCAATAGTAAAAGCAGGAAATAGCGGAAACTATTTATTGAAACCAGTGCTCAGGATTATCTCACTGGTGCCATCAGGTGGTGATATTAAAGGAGTCGTTGTTCCTGATTCAGTTCGTACCGCTATTCTTGCCATTATGGGTACAGATACGATTGCATCTACTTTTACTGATACTACGAATGGTAATTATTTATTCAAAGATGTTCCAGCTGGAAATTATTCTTTGGTATATATTCCAGTTGACACAGCTTTTTCAACATTCACGGGTGCAGCCTCTGTAACATTGGGGCAGATCACGACAGTCGATACTGTAAAGCTGCAACATCATTAACATACACGGTTCTAAATTTCGACCCCATCCGCCATTGGCGGATGGCGCCGGGATAGTATTGTCACGGATCTTCCATTATATCGGTTAAACTAAGACGTTAGTAACAACAACTTGATTCATCTTCCATTTTTGGGAATGGAAGTGGAAAAAAATTGCTCATTAATTTTCAACGTCTTATGGTTTTGAACCTAAGAAATTTTTTCCTGCCTATTGCATTTGCCATTCTTTCTCTATAAGTTTATAATTGATTTTTGTGTATTCCAAATCCTATGTATCACTAAAAATCCGTGTTCGTTATGAAAAAACTCTACCTAGGAGTTCTTTTTCACCTCATCTGTTTAACCCCGCTCTCCTTATTAGCCCAGCTAAATAATGGTGGAATCAACGCTTTGTTTGGCATCGACGGTGATACAAGAAGTAATTATGTAAAGTATGGTCCTTCTACCGGTAATATCGTAAGTGATGACTGGTTTTCTTCGAATCCTTCCGGAGTTACTTTGATTGATACCTCCAATGCATCTGTTTACCTCTCGCTTTTGCAATCGGGAGCTAACCTGGGATTTTTCAAGAGAATGTCGGTTCCTCTTTATTCAAAAATTAACGGCAAACTCTGGCTAGACGCCGTATATGGCAGAGATTACGTGTGTACGAGCCCGTTATTTGACTCCACAATATTTACCATCGCAGCAAAAAATGGCGACAATCCCATCAATTGGCTAGGGGGAACGTCCAACGTCCCAGACAAAAACGACTTGCTCGATGTTTACGCACACATGCGTCGCGACGGACTTTCTGTATATGACTCATTATGGCTCTTTACCGGAGTATCTACAGTGGGTACTTCCGGTTCAAGATATTTTGATGTCGAATTGTACAAAAAAGACTTTAGCTACAATTCATCCACAGGAACTTTTAGTACTGCAGGAACAGAGAGTGGACATACCCAATGGTTATTTGACGCGGCTGGTAACATTACGCAGACCGGGGACATGATTCTTGCCGTGAATTATACACCGGGGGCACCTCCGGTTGTGGACTTGCGAATATGGGTGAGTCAGGTTACGTTTTTAAATGTCAAACCCGCACGATTCAATTTTGGGCCCAATTTTGACGGCGCAACTCCCTTTTTTGGATATGCGTCTATTTTGTCGAAGTCGGGAACTACAGCATTTGGTTCAGGTATAGCCAACTATTCGGCTACTCCGGCGCAGGACACGACTTATGCCACTCCCTGGGGAACTGAACAGTCTACCAAGGTCTGGGGAACACAATACCAAACATTACAATTGGTTGAAATTGGTTTAAACCTGACAAGAATAGGCTTGGACCCCGCATTGTACACGGCATTGGGACTGAATCCATGTACTTCATTGTTCTCTGACATTTTCTTCAAGTCTAGATCATCCAACTCATTTGTGTCGAACATGCAGGACTTTGTTACACCGCTTCAATTCCTTCGTCCTCCTGTAATGGACTATTCGCTCAAACCGGATACACTGAGGTGTAATCGTTCAGTCGCAACCATTCAGTTAACAAATAATTCAACTATAGGCAACTATTCATGGCAAACACTCAGCGGAAATATTGTGGGGTCTAGCACGGATAGTTCTCAAGTGAGTGTTAATAAAGCGGGCAAATATGTCGTTTCCGCATCACCGGCTATAGGCTGTCCTCCTACGAGAATTGATACAGTAGTGATACCCATTGATACATTCCCTCCAGAGGCTTCTATCAACGCTACAGTCGGCTCAAATTATTCGTATTTGCAATTATATGGTGGTGATGTAGCAGCCAGTAACTATATGACTCCATTTGGCGGCTCACAAGGTCTTCTTTGGAACTGGACCGGTCCGAAATCTTTTACAAGCACAGTTCAGAATCCATTGACAGATACGGCCTGGGGTGTTTTTCAGCTGATAGTAACGGAAAAAAGGAACGGTTGTACGGACACAGCAGTAAAGACACTCAATATTTGGGATTTCCAGGTACTGGCAGCTGAATACATGAATTTAAGCGGTAAAACAGACAACCAGTCGATCTTATTAAACTGGCAGGCTGCTGCTCAATTAGCCCCCGGATCTTATGTTGTGCAAAGGTCTGCTGATGGCGTCAACTTTATTTCTATCGGAAAAGTATATCCGCAGCAGGGATCTTCTTTGGGTTCGTACGCTTACACAGATACTCATCCATTGGATGGAAGTGCCTACTACCGGATCGAGGCTGTTTCAATTGATGGCAAGACGGCCTATTCAAATACTATTAAACTGAGTGGCGTCACTAGCGATCAAAAATTCAGCCTGATCAGAAATTATGGTGGAAACCAAATAGCCCTGGTTTGCCGCTCAGACAAAGATCAACAAGCTGCCCTTGTCGTATATAATGTCCTGGGCCAGGTGCTGATCTCCAAATCGGTACATCTGACTAACGGAACAAATATTATTGAAATTCAACCTCCTGCCAGCAAGCAACATAGTGCGATTGTAGTTTCCTTGTATTCAGACAATCAACTTAGTTTTACTCAGAAAGTTGTACTCTAAACACTCTTGAAAATGGCGCGAAAGCGCCATTTTCTTTTTCACCTTTCGTTTACCTCAAGCAATATCCACCGTCCAATCCAGCGGGAGCCGGTTCTTGGGCAATTCTTTATTCCGTATCTTAGGTGTACATCGCGTATCGCGGAGGATTACTTCCAGAGCTTCTGAAACTGGCGTTCCCTAGAGACAATTACTTCTACATATTATTAGGATGAATAATACTATTGATAGCCCGGCTATAGGTGGGTTATTAATAGTTTTCTAATTTTTGAAGCTCATAACACCATTTAACCCAAAAACGCAACCATGGAAAAAGCACCCGGCTATATTTCAAATCTTACTCCTTTACGTGGAGTCGCAGCTTTATTGGTCTTTTTATTACATTTTCAGGCGCTCGTTACGAACTTTATTTTTCCAAGTCAAACGCATTTTTTCGAATTGAGTTATTTGATGGTTGATTTGTTCTTTATCATGAGTGGATTTATTATCCTCCATGTCTATGGCAGCAGATTTTCAACCGGCATGTCAGTTAGGAATTTTTCTGAATTCACTTTGGCGAGATTCGCACGTATATATCCATTGCATTTATTTACCCTGGTCGTACTCATTATATTTGCTGCCATTGCGAATGCCTGGGGCCCCATATTTGATCCTAAAGCGATTCCGGCAAATATTCTCCTTATTCATTCATTTGGTTTATTTCACATATTCACCTGGAACGTTCCATCATGGAGTATCAGTGCGGAATGGTGGGCTTACATGATATTTCCATTGATAGTGCTTTTCTTGTCAAAAAACAAGAGGCTTGCCATCCTGACTTTGATACCTCTTATTGTGTTGACTTATTGTGCCCTCATGTATTGGCTTCCCCGGAAGAACTATTTTGTTCCGAATGTGCCCGTTCCACACAATTTAGATATCACTTTTGATTATGGTTATATACGCGGTATGGCGGGATTCGTTACAGGCATGTTAGCCTATGAACTTTATCAATCGCGCCTACTGGCAAATTTTTTCCAAAAAGATTTGGTTGCTCTTCTGGTTGTCCTTGGAACGATTTATCTCATGCATGTGAAAATTAACGATGGGATATGCATCCTGCTTTTTGCTTTGGTAGTTCTTTGTTTCGCTTGCAATGATGGGCGATTGCAAAGGCTTTGTAATTTTCGGTTTGCTCAATTTATCGGAGACATTTCTTACTCGATTTATTTGATTCAGACTTTTTTGTTTGTACCATTTTTAAGCGGACTTCGTCTCCCACTTATAAAATACGGCAATGCAATAACTGAGAGTAAGGCAACTTTTTGGGTTGGATTAATGTATTTTGCTATCTTTCTGGTTGTAATAATTGGCTTGTCAACTCTAAGTTATATATTTATTGAAGTGCCTTGCAGAAAATGGCTAAATGGAAAGTGGAAAAAACCAAGACCTGCTTACGCTCCATTGGCGTAAGATGCAGTAATCGTGGCCTATCTTTCTTTGCTTAATACCTAATCAAAGAATTGGGATAATTGAAATTTATAATTCCCCATTGTGGAACTATGGGAAAAACACAAACCTACATTTCAAATCTTACTCCCTTGCGCGGTTTCGCGGCATTATGGGTCGTTTCATATCATTTTCAGGCCATCGTCGCGACTTTCATTCATCCCGCTCAAACGCATATTTTTGAATTGGGGTATTTGATGGTTGATATGTTTTTTATTTTGAGTGGATTTATCATTCTCCATGTCTATGGGCAACATTTTTCAGCAGGAATGTCGCGAAGGGATTTTTCTGCATTTGCAAAGGCGAGATTTGCAAGAATTTATCCATTGCATTTATTTACCCTGATCGTATTGATCATATTTGTGGCAGCCAATAAGGCATGGGACACAATTTTTGATGCTAAAGCAATTCCGGCTAATATTTTCCTGATTCACTCTTTTGGATTATTTCACATATTCACCTGGAATGTTCCATCCTGGAGTATAAGTGCTGAATGGTGGGCTTACATGATATTTCCATTCATTGCTTTTTTTTTATCAAAAAACAAGAGGATGGCAATCTTAATCCTGGTACCACTCATTTTAATAACTTATTTCGCTCTCATATATCGGGTTCACTTGAAAAGCTTTTTGATGCCCAATACGATCGTTCCCCATAACTTAGATGTAACTTATAATTTTGGCTATTTACGCGGCTTCGCAGGATTTACCACAGGTATGTTAGTATATGAACTTTATCGATCGGGTTTTTTGACAAATTTCTTCCGAAAAGACCTGGTTGCGTTTCTGGTAATTCTGGGGACAATATATTTTATCCATTTGAAGATTAATGATGGTATTTACATAATACTTTTTGCAACAATAGTTTTATGCTTTGCATATAATGCAGGACGAGTGCAGCTTCTTTGTAATCTTCGGTTTGCTCAATTTATTGGCGACATTTCTTATTCAATTTACATGGTTCAGCTATTGGTCTTTCTGCCATTTATTCTTGGTCTACACCTTCCGCTGGTAAAGTATGGGAAAACTTCTGCCGATCATGATACAAGTTTTTGGGTTGGGTTAATTTATTTTGCAATTTTCCTGGCTGCAATCATTGGCTCGTCAGCGTTGAGTTATAAATTTATTGAAGTGCCTTGTAGGAAATGGCTAAATGGAAAGTGGAAGAAACCAGAGCCTGCATATGCTCCTGCGGCATAAAATTGTGAAGTCATAGCTTGTGAGTATAATTGTGCTGGTTTCAAAATATTTTCGTCTAGTATCTAAATTTAAGAAGAGAAATTTTCTTCTTTGCCATCATTTTCCGGTTCTTATTTGCAAGCATCCCTTATTTGCAAACTCCCATAGCATATTGATTGAATGAGTTCTAACATTTATCTTTGACCTTAGTAAACGATAAGCAGAACAGATCGCGGATCCTTCGAATTCGCTTCTTTAATTCTCGTTATCCAAAAACTATATAATTACAGCAAATCGCCTTCGGGACATGAAGCAAGTTTTACAGTGGGATTAATATATTTTGTAATTACGTTTATCATACTCATTGGCTTATCTGCCCTGAGCTATAAATACCTTGAAGTACCCTGTCGAAAATGGATTAACAGTAAATTGCGAAAACAAAGCACCAAGTTGGCTCCGACTACTTAGTTCATTATCATCATAAAGATCCCGAAACGTTTTATCTGATCAGCACCACAGTACCTCTCAGGGAAATCTTTTTACCGTCTGAGTCTGTTGAATCGATGAACCAAACATAACCGCCGGTTGGTTGGTTTTGTCCATTAAATGTACCATCCCATCCCTGCCGCATATCCGAACTTTGAAACACAAGCTGGCCCCATCGATTAAAAATCTTTAAATGAAATTCTTTGACTGCATAAACATATTTGACGCGAAATACGTCATTTTTCCCATCATTATTCGGAGTGAAGGCGTCAGGCATTTGTAATTTGCAAACGCCTGAAGAAATATTAATTGAATCAGAACTTGAACCGCATGTATTTGTTACTGTTAGACTATAAAGTCCGGGTTCATCTACCGTGTAAGAATGATTAGTGCTTCCATCCTGCCATACATAATTGCCAGCCGGATTCTGTTGGGGACTCAGTATCATTTGCTGGCCTTTGCAAAGAAAACTATCATTGCCCAGGCTGAAGACGGGGAGACCCAGGTATTTGACAAGAATCGAGTCGCTTGCGGAGCAACCATTTGTTGCTTTCACCTTAACTGCATATATACCGGCATTACTAACCTGGAGGGTTTCGGCATTGGCTCCTGTGTTCCAGCTATATGAAGTGAAACCTGGTCCGGCATCCAGCGAAAGGGGTTGCCCGGGACAAAGACTTGTGTCTTTGCCAATATTTACATCGGGCGAATTCAGCACGGTGAAATGAATGGTATCTTTTACCAGGCATCCTCCGGATTGTAGTGCGGACACTATATAGCTCGTGTCTGATAGTGGATAAAAAATAGCGTGACCATTGGCCTGATCGGCCGTCATATAATAATTCAAAGGCGTCCACTCATAGTTCGAATATCCACTTGCAGGAATAATAGTTATTGAATCGCGCGTGCATACGGTTGTGTCTTTTGCAATTCCCAGATCATAATGAGCGAGAGATACCTCTGTCGAGTCACGATATTGAACTCCGCAATAATTTTTTACTGTTACAAAATATTTACCGGGTTGCGTTACTGTAAGTATGGAATCGGTAGATCCGTCCTGCCATTGATAGGAGGCATATTGGGTTCCCGCATGTAATGTAATAGGGTTATTATTGCAAATGGTCGTGTCCGGGCCGATGTTAAGTGTATCAGAGGCCCCTGCTATGTGAATGAATGTTGAATCCGTCATGGCCACGGTGCACTGTCCTTGCGAAATACGCGCATAGATTTTTCCCTGCCAATTGACCTGGTTAAATAATATGGATATCGATGAATCATTTAGTAAAGTGCTGCTATTTACTACCGAGGAATCGATATTCCATTGAACAAAGCTTCCACAGGAGGGGTTCTTGAAAGCAGTAAAAATTTGTGGATCCGAAGTCTTGCAAAAAACTGTTGGCCCATGTATTTTGATCGTATCACAAAAATTTTGTTGTCTGCAGGGCAACGATTCATTCGAAACCAGATTATTCCAAGGTATCAGATTATAAGAAACTTCTGAGATTTGATTTAGAACTGGGTTGTCGAGGTCAGGGTAACCAGGATAGGATCTCATGGGAAGTGGCAGTTGTAAAGCGAACAGCGTATCTCTTCCGGTACAATTTGAAGAAGTATCTGCGTCATGCATTTTCTTGAATTCAACATAACTGGCGCCCAGGCTCATGCTTGCGTAATACGACTGTCCCAACAAATATCCACCATCATTAAAAAAACAGAAACGATAATTGTCACCAAAACTTCCGTTACTTCCTATCGATACGTTGTTATAATACACAACTCTTTCTTTTGAAAAATGATGATTGTGTAAAGTCCCCATGTATGCAAAGGCCGATTGGTCATTCGGATAATCGATGATAGAAAAAATACCATTTCCGTTCTCATCAAAAAAAGCCTGATTGGCATTATCACTTGATTTCAACGTTGAGCTGATGGAGTAAGAAACAATCAGATTTTGGTTTTCATCAATCTCTACAATTCCAAAATGGTCGACGACCGTAGAACTTGGATTTGGTAAATAATTGGCAAACAAATGACCGTTGATTATCAGATGTCCATTTTGCATTCTCGTGCAATAATTATAATAAGAAGAAAACTGCTTTCTGATTGCAACTTGTTGGTTGGCGAAGTCGGGTATATAAAAATTTCGATTCAAAACATTCCCTGATGAAAAGTCTAATGTAAGTAAATTGACAGCTGCGACTGTGCCGGGCGTTCCATCTCCATGAGTTATTCCTACTTCAATTATGTTTCCATTTTCGAAATAGGCTGCCAAACCTTCTGCCCCGAATTTATAATCGCCAAAATTACCTATGTTAGAATCCCAAATTACTTTTCCCGCACTGCTCATTCTTACAATCGTTTCATAATTGTTAACTCCTGCATTGTTAAAAGTTGTGCCGCAGAGAATGAGGTCGCCATTTGGAGCTTCTGTAATGGACCTGAAATCTATGGGAGCCCACTGGTTGGCAACTGAAATGGCAGAAACATAGGTCCGATCCCAAACAATTGTTCCGATGGAATTCAGTCTAAATATAACAGTGGTTGTATTATAACTATTCGATACGGTGTCTAATCCACCCGCAATCATGATATCCCCGCTTGGGAGTTCAAAGACAGACATGAGGTAGATCTGGTAAAATTGATCGTGGTTGCCATCATCGAAGGTCTTTACCCAGAGAACCTGTCCATTCTGATCTGTTTTGAACAGGAGACCTTTGAAATGCAGAAAATCATGATAAATCGTGGAATCATAATACTGCCCTACAAATAAAACGCCATCATCATGTGTGTGAATCAGGCTGGTGATATACAGAACAGAATTTGTGAGGTTGATGAGTTTTTCAAATGAAGAATCTTTGCAGGGAGGATTTCCTGATAATGCTGCGAGATGAGCATTGCCAGCAGAATTGGCCGCTGCTGTGGCCTGCCTATTGGATTGAATAATCGAAGAAAGAGTTTTCGAACTCCCGATTGATTTCATTGGCAAGGTCAGAATGCCATGTAGCTTATTGAATTCGCGAATGAAGTTATGTGCGGACAAGCTGGCATTTTTTCGCCTGAGTTCATTTATATTCTCTTTTTTTAAAGTGTCCTTATCTAATTGTCCTTCTTGCCCGTAGGCCCCGGCAAAAGTTAGCAGATGGCATAGAAGAAGGAAATAAGGCCGCATCTTCAAATGGTTGGAATACTGGTTTACTCCAAGCAAGGCATGAATTTCTCGCTTTTCGCTGCAGCGTATTGTAAAAGGTCCAGGATTAGTTCGGTTGTATTTTGTACATCATTATTGCCCTGGTCATTCATTTCCAATACGGGGCGCTTTCCTTTTAACATGCGAATAATCATCACACTACGGTTGTCTCCCCCGGGCAATTCAACCCACTTTGATTCTGAGGAACGCATTTGAAATTGCAGTTACCGTCACCAATTCCCCGCTTGAATTGATCTGAATATGATAGGTTGAACTATTTCCTGTTTTCTTCATTACTTTATATGGAAGGGATTTGCTTCCTGCAGTTCGTCAAATATTCTACGAAACGTAGAAAACCCAATTCTTGTCAATGTAAGCCAGTTCAATTCCCTCATCATCATTTCGGATGCGCGTGTTTTGAACAGTGAGTTTTGGAGAATGAGCATCATTGTATAGCATGGCTTTGTAGAAGCCCATTGGATTTAATCCTTGATAATTTTCCTGGAAACATTCTATGATTGGTCCCCATGAACCCTGGTAGTTATCCTTTTGCTGCTCAAGCTCGGAGGAATATTGAAAATTATATACTAGATCCCAATTTTGATGCTGGAAATTAAAGAGGCAAACTTTGTTTTCCCAGATTCCGGGCGACAACATTTCGGTCCGATTCAATATTCTGCAATACCTGAAGCGCTTTCCATTAATGTTTACCGTAGAAGCATTGGCTGCGAGCTTGCTAAAGGCAATTGAAAGCGACCATCTATCTGCTTCGGGTTTTGCCCAATCGAAAATTTTGAAATACGGTTCTTCCTGGCCGTTGTAGCTGGCGAGGGCTTCCACTCCATGGGCAGTACCATTGGTTGCTGTGAGATAAAGATAATTTTCAGAATTTCCTCCGGCCGTCTCAGGGATAAGGATGCCAAAATCCAGGCAGGAAAAATTTGTAAAACGCCATTGGAAGGATTGATGGTAGTAAACTCCGTACCCTACGCCACCCGGTGATGGTGGATTCCTTACTTTCAATTTCTTTAGCACCCTGATCTTTTCTTTTCTGTTTTCTTTAAACCTGGCGGCAGAAGAAGGCTTGCTTTTTTTCTTGAATTCATCGATCCTGTCAACAATTGGTAAATATTGTTTCGATTCTTCATCATAAATGTGAGTGACTTTCTTCAGTTGTTTTTTCTCATTTTTCATGGGTTTCTTTTTGAGTCTCCCTGATAATCAGAAATGATATTAAATGCTCACATGGGGGCGTCGGTGAAAAACTGAATTGAAAGGTTCCGGGGCTTTGGTCAATTTGAGCAGTACCTGAAATCTTATCTCCAATTTTGGGCGTTTTCAGTTTTTGGATCCATTTCCAAGCAAAGCCACCTCCAATAGCTACCTTCCAGGACTTTCACCTAAATATTAAATACAAGAAAAATGTCCGGACCCTTCAAACGGATAAAAGCCATTGCTTTTCTGCCAGCATTCTGGCACGGGCTAAGTCTAAAGAGAGTAATTTTGAATGACCAATATTGAAGGTAATAAAATCTCTTGTTTTTCCGAATAAATTATCCTGGTCCGATCATCTTAATTAATTCCATGTCATATTGCCGAGTGATATTTTTAAGAAATTTTTTGGTGTGCGTCTCATCATTTCTTTGCCTGGCGCTCAAAACTAATGGACAATCCACTTTGGCTGTCGGTGATACTATTCCAAGATTCACTTTGCATGATCAGGATGGGAATATTTTTGATTCAAAGGACTATGTCGGAAAAAGGATCCTGGTGATTTATTTTTATCCAAAAGATGAAAGTACCGTTTGCACCAAGGAGGCTTGCGCGTTTCGAGACAACTATTCAGATTTTGCCAAACGGGGAGCCATGGTCATAGGTATCAACAGCGGAACTGTGGAAAGTCATAAAGAATTTCAACAACACCATCAGCTTCCATTTGTATTATTGAGTGATCCGGGCAGCAAGGTGTTAAAGTTATTTGGGGTGAAGAATAAATTTTTCATCTCGGGAAGAGAAACATTTGTAGTCGGTCAGGACGGAAAGATCGTCTACACTTTCAATTCAATGATGCAGGGAACCAAGCATGCGTCCGAGGCGTTAAGAGTGGTAGAAAGTAGTAAATAGAAAGTATCGGGTATCCAGCATCCAGAATCCTGTATCAAATCGCCGGCATCAGATATCCAGGTTCTTCTTTCAAACTAGAAATTATAACCCACCATCGCTACCAGGGCAATATTACTGTCATCATTACCTGTAGAATAATAATACCGGGTTTCCATGCCAATGGAAATCCGGCTCTTGAACCGGTGCCTGAATCCAACTGAAGATCCGAAATCTGCAAGAGACCAGGTTACTGCATCGGCGTTGCCATAGGTATCCGAGCTAGCTTTGTTGATGAGCATGGATTGACCCATGGTAAAATTGAAATAGAAATTCTTCAGGAATTTCATTGACACAACGATATGGATCGGAACAGCACTGTTGGCTATTCTTGCATTGGTTGGTTGCGGGGTAGTCAAGGTGTATAAGCGATAATATCCAGATTCGACCCCCACACTCAACAGATGCCCCGGCTCCCACATAAACCTGCCAATAAAGGAATAATTGAATTCATTCACGCGATTTTTTCCAATAACCAGGTTGTTAAAATAATAATTGGGCCCTACGCCAAGATAGAGCGCGAGTGTATGTTTAGGTGTAAGATGGTTTTGAGTCGTTTGGCAGAAAGCCTGCGTCGAAAGGAGCGTGCAGCTAATAACAAGTATGGTTGATCGAAAGCTCATGTAAGACTTGATTCGGTGTATGTCTATTTCAATATCATCAAAATAGAGTATAATAATAATAGTTCACATAGGCAGGGTAATCAGAGATGAAACCATCAAACTTTCCCTCCTGAAGATAACTGAGGATAAGGTTTTGGCTGTTTAAAGTCCAACTGTATACTCTGATTCCCATGCTATGTGCTTTTTGTACGTCATCTAAAAGCAGACCCAGTGAAAACCGGGGACCAAAATATTGGCAGTGGTTATCAATGGCGTCCTGCAGACTCAATTCGCACATCGACGGCAGGCTGGCACCATAACTTGGTTGTTGGTTAAATTCGTCTATGACTTTTTGGGAAGGAAGATCGGCAATGATTTTAACATCCCTGTGTTTGGTAGCCGCATAGGCATAAGCATTTTTTACTACAGGCTCAAGATATTTGAAAATATCAGGATCCCCTTTGACATCGAGCCACATCTCTTTCATATTGGTCGAATCAATAAACGCCGTCAATACCTGTTCAACAGAAGGAATTTTCTGCCCGTCTTTTAACGCCAGGTAATTTTCAAGGAATTCAAAAGTGTACTGAATGTAATTGCCATACAAGGGCCCCTTTTCTTCGACCCGAATGTTAATGCCTGGATCATGTACGCAGATGGGAACATGGTCTTTAGTCAAATGAACGTCGAATTCAAGGCCATTTGTACCATAATCTTCATCGTGTAAAACCCCATTTATGGTGTTTTCAATATAAGGTGGGTCGGAAACCGTTTGAACGCCATGATGCGCAAAAATCATGAAGTTGCTGTTCTTTGCATAGTCAGAGAAAGGATGGTCATACCGAATAGAAATCGATTCATTGGTACTGCCGCCATTCAAAATATTACCATCTAATCTCAAATTGCGGGCAATGCCATTCAGAAGGTCCGATGCGCCCTGATTTTTAGCAATATCAAAGCTGATCAATCCCTGCGTTGGCGCTTCCGAATATCTCCAAAATCCCGAGAATTGGATCGAACTGTCCACAGGATTTAACCCATAGTCAAGGATAATATATATTCCTGCGTGATTACTGAAGAAAGAGACTTTTTTCTTCGACACCTTGCAAACGAATTCTGTACCCAATTCCTGGCTACCCACGCCAATTACATAGACGCCTTCCATATTTCGCATAATGGTGTCAGAGATTTTCAACGTATTTGCCAGGTTAGGGTCGGGATTGAATGGAGGAGGCGTTACCCTACTTTTTGAGCAGGAGGTGATGATAAGGCAGGATAAAATCAAAATCTTCCAGTTCTTCATGCTTTTTTGTTTAAAAACTCAGTCCCAATTGAAACTCAGGTACCCAATACCGGTATTGATTTACCGGGAAAGCCGGCCAGGCAATAATATGATACCTCACGTAATAGAATTTGACTCCGAAAGACATTATACGGTTTTTCCAAAGTCTTTGCTCGACGGTGGAACTCAGGCTGGTACCATTGAGGAAAGAAGTTGAAAAAGGCAACGTATGTCCTCCTTGACTTTCTGTGATATTGCTCGTCCAATAAAGATCTCCTCTGAGTGTCACAGCTACTTTCCTGAAACTATATCCCAATGTGAGTGAAGGCTGTTGCTCAAATATTGTGAGGTGTGTGTTGTATCCAAATTCGGTCAGGAATCCGTAATTAAACGCAACCTGATAACCGAGACCAATGTGGTAGTGGTCATGAGAATAATTCCAGAAAGGCCCGGCGAGTAAGCGATATGAAATGAACAAGGTAACCAGGCTCGCCTGCACGTTGAAGCCGGCCGGTAAAGTGAATTTTCCAGCGTAACTCAACATGGGTGCATTGATCACGTCAAGTGTCCAGTCTTTAGGGAGAATGACATAGAGTATTGAAACGGACTGGTAATATTTTAATTTTGGTAAGCTTTGAGGGAGATAAAAACTAGTTGTCCTTATGTCAAAATTGTCAGCTGTGGTATCTGGCTTATTTTGCTTCGTCGAGTCCTGTCCAAAAGCCGTAGTGGCTCCAATCATTAAGATGATAAGTAGGTAGCAGAGATGTTTTGATCCGATGAAGCTCTTCATGTAATCAGGTTTTTTCAGTCCTGGTCTTCTAAACAAGTTGTAATACGGTTCACCGCAAGAACAATTGAATACCAGTTTTGGCGACTTATCTCAAGGAAGATTTTTCTGTTGCCATGGGTATCTAACGAATTTCATTGCGCAACCTTGAAATCATCGACTGATATAAATTTACAAATAAATCACTCGCAGATCTTGCAGTTTGGTTTCATTAACAATGGCTGAAATGCGATCGTTAGAAGGTTTGCTAAAATTAAAAGGAAGAAAACTATTGCGAACAAATTCCTTTCTTGGATTTTACAGTAAAATGAAGTTAGGCAGGGCAGTCGCTTTCAATCTCTTTCTGATAGTTCGCTATTTCACTCCTGATATGTACATCACTGAAAGCCGATCTCACCTCAAAGGAGAGTCCTATGATCATGAAAAGGTTTTAAATAGTTATTAAAGTTTGAGGTGATTACAATTAAGTTAATAATTTTTTGGGTTATCGGGTTTGGCATTTTAATTGAACGCGTCTTGCTTACTCATAGGTGATTGTTCCACGTAATAGAATAATTCAATTTTGTAATCACCCATGGGCAAGCATGAAGAGCAAAATTGATCAATATGTAATTAATAGTGTAAAAGAAAGAAGGCTTGAGATGCGCTTATCCCAGGCTGATCTTGCATATGAATTGGGAATGTCAGTTGGATTCATCGGGAAGGTGGAGAGCACGAATTATCCAGCACATTATAATATCAAACACTTGAATTTGCTCGCTAAGATTCTGGAATGCAGTCCTCAGGATTTTCTACCCAAAAAACCGATTTAAAATAATTCTCCACTCTTTTCAAAGTTATATTTTAACCGGCTTACCTATAGGTGATTCTGTTATTTCGATATAAAACGTCTCACGCCTTCAATATCACTTTTAAGGCCTTTTCCTTCGCGGCATTCCCAAACACATCATACGCATTCATTATATCCGATAGTTCAAAATGATGCGTGATCAGTTTCTTTGAATCTAATTTTTTTGATTGAACCGACTTAAGCAGCAAAGGCGTCGTTACCGTATCCACAAGCCTTGTCGTGATAGTTATGTTCTTTGACCACAAAGTCTCCAAGTGAAGTTCAACACTTTTTCCATGAACCCCAATATTCGCTATTGTGCCCCCGGGACCAACAATCGATTCGCATAATTCGAAAGTTTCAGGAATGCCGACCGCCTCTATGGCAGTGTCAACACCCCTGTTCTCAGTTATTGCCAAAGTGCTCTTGACAGGGTCCTCTTTCTTATTATTGACGGTATCGGTGGCACCAAATTTCCTGGCTACACCCAGCCTGTTGTCATCCGGGTCAATCATGATAATTGTTCCCGGTGCAAAAAACTGTGCAGTCAATAAAGCGGCAAGTCCGATTGGACCCGCTCCAACAATGGCTACGGAAGAACCTGGAGAAATCTTTCCATTGAGCACGCCACATTCATATCCCGTGGGTAGGATGTCACTGAGCATGACCAAAGCATCTTCGTCGCTTTCTTTAGGGATATGATAGAGGCTCGTATCTGCATGCGGAATGCGAACGAATTCCGCCTGCGTACCATCTACCAGATGACCCAATATCCATCCGCCGTCCTCACAATGCGAATACATACCCTGCTTGCAATAATAGCATTTACCGCAGGAAGTGATGCAGGAGATCAACACGTGATCACCTTTCTTGAAATTATTGACTGAATCTCCCACAGACTCTACAATCCCCACTCCTTCATGTCCCAAAATCCTTCCATCCGTAACCTCCGGCACATCTCCTTTGAGAATATGAAGATCTGTTCCGCAAATAGTCGTTTTGGTGATGCGGACTATTGCGTCACTCGGCTTTTGTATGACCGGAATTGGTTTTTCTTCCCAGGATTTTTTATGTGGACCATGGTATACTAATGCTTTCATAAAAAAGATTTATTAGGCAAAGCTAAAGCCTGATATTCTGATTAATAATGATTAAATCGTTAAGCAGGCAAAAGGTGGATAAATTGACTAGCTTGAAATCTTATTTCTGTTCTTTTTGCCTGATCCACATTTTCTTAATCATTTGTTGAATAAGTTTCGTTTGTTTTTCAAGATTATGATTATCTTTCATTTGGCTACTTCCTGAACCCCACAAGTTGAGCGGATCACCAATTTAAAGGCCATAACATTTTGATTGAACGATATTAAAATGTACGTGGGGCATCTGTGCAAACCTCCTGTAAACCGCATAATTGTTCAATTTCAAACCCCTAACCAATGACTCAAAACACACTTGCCAAATCAGCTCTTTTAATGCTTGTTATTTCTGTTGTCGCCGTGACGTGGTGGGAAATCCATCAAAGAAATCGCGGTGTTTTTATTTCCTATGACGACAATGCTGCGCTATGGGCAGATAAACGAGCAATGGTATACGAACCCTCCGACAAGGCAACAGTCTTTTGTGGTCCTTCTCGGATCAAATTTGATCTGGATATTGTTGAATGGGAAAAAAAGACCGGGAAGCACGCTATTCAACTGGCTATTGTCGGCACTTCCCCTCTCAACATTTTAGAGGATCTATCCAATGACCCTAAATTTAAAGGACATCTTGTCGTCGACTTACTGGAACCATTATACTTTGATCTATCTCCGGGATCAAACCGAAAGCCAGCTACATTCATTAAGTATTACCAAGACCGGACGCCGTCACAATTGGCGAGTTTCCAGGTCAATCACTTTCTGGAATCCAAGTTCGTCTTTCTTGATCAGAATCTCGCTCTCAATCGGCAGCTGGATGAACTGAAGATAAAGAACCGGCCAAACGTCGAGGCTGAACCGTTATTCCCGGAAGAATTTGCGACCTGTGACTTCAATCGACAAACTAAAATGACACCCACTTTTGTAAGGGACACCAATCTTCAAAGGCAGGTCAAGAATATCTGGTTGTACTTTATTGCTGAGGCTGGGAAGGCACCTAAGCCAACTTCCGATCCTATTCCCATCGTGATAAATCGTACCAAAGTCGCGGTTGAAAAGATCAAGGCGCGTGGCGGTGACGTGGTTTTCTTGCGGATGCCTTGCAGCGGTCCATTCTTTCAGGGTGAATATGAAGCTTTTCCCAGAGACAGAATGTGGGAACCCATTTTAGCAGCAACCAAGTGCAGGGGTTTTCACTTCAGGGATTATCATGCATGGGATCATTTTGTATGCCCTGAGTGGTCTCATCTGTCTCCATCTGATGCCACGGTTTATACAGATGCTTTGGTAGATATCCTGCCACCATCATTTTCGCGTCAGTAGAATTCTTTCACCCCAAAATTGAACCATCATGTTATTTAATTCATATACTTTCATTGTATTCTTCGCTATCATCCTGATCCTTCACAATCTTCCATTTCCGTGGAAGGTTAAAAAGATTAATCTCTTAATTGCCAGTTATATTTTTTATGCAGCCTGGAATCCGCCGTTCATCCTCTTGCTTTGGCTTTCGACTGTTGTGGACTTTTTTGTAGGTCGTGCCCTTTTTACGCAAACCAACAAGCGAAAGAAAAGATTGCTCCTTGTCATCAGTCTTATTGGAAACCTGGGCATGCTTTGCTTCTTTAAATACGGAGCATTTATCCTTGAGAATTTTGTCGCATTGACTAATCTTCTAGGGATCCCATTTCACGCCGCTAAACCAAACATTATTTTGCCCGCCGGTATTTCGTTCTACACTTTCACTACACTGTGTTACACAATAGACATGTACAAGAAGAAAAGTGAACCGGTGAAGTCAATGCTTGATTTTGCACTCTTCGTCACTTTCTTTCCTCACCTGGTCGCGGGTCCTATTGTGAGACCTCCTCAGCTGGTTCCACAATTTAAGTCGCCGAAAAGAGCAAACAAAAGACAATTGATGGAGGGATTACTTCTGCTGACAATTGGTTTATTTATGAAAGTGGTGCTGGCTGATAGCATGCTGTCGGCTTCATCGGAGACAATTTTCGGAGCTAATGGCAAACTACCAGCTCTCGACGCATGGATGGGTGTACTTGCTTTTTCAGGTCAAATTTTCTTCGACTTTGCAGGTTACTCCACTTGTGCGGTCGGTGCAGCACTTTGCCTGGGATTTGTCCTACCTCAAAATTTCTTATATCCTTATGCCGCGATCGGATTCTCTGATTTTTGGAGAAGATGGCATATTACACTATCATTATGGCTTCGCGACTACCTCTATATACCGCTAGGGGGTAACCGAAAAGGAAAATTCAGAACATATTTGAACCTGATGATCACCATGTTGCTCGGCGGCTTGTGGCATGGTGCCAACTGGACTTTTGTTTTTTGGGGCGGTTTGCACGGTTTTTATTTGTGGGTTGAAAAATTCATTAGGGATAGGACGAAAAAGGGCAGCCCCACGCCAACCGTAGACGAATCGGTCGGCATTGAAGTTGCGCCAGCGATGGTCAAAGCTTCCATGGGCCCTTCTGGTGGAATAAGCAAATCACTAAGAGGTTTCCTTTATGCATTGCTCACATTCTCCTTGGTAAACATAACCTGGGTGTTTTTTAGATCTGCTACTTTCTCTAAAGCGGGGGATTTGCTGATGTCAATGTTTGGAAGGGCATCGGACGCCAAGCCGCTGCTGTCCACCCTTGCCATTATAAAAATCTCGGTCATCGTTGGCGGCATGCTGATTGTTCATTGGTTGATGCGCGAAAAAAGGATCCTGACCCTGGTATATCGTTGGCCATGGTGGGTGGTTGGAATCCTATGGTCAATCATCCTCCTGGCAATTATTTTCAGCCAGGCAAGCAGTAGTTCATTCATTTATTTTCAATTTTGATTTAAATTGAAATGGACTGGATAGCGGAAGATCCCACTTCACCGGAAGGGAACCGACTGCTTCCAGGAATTTCAATGAAAAGAGTCAAGACGTATATCGTTCGTGCATGTACTGAGGGTAAATCCGGAGGTAGTCCAACAGGAGTAGTCTTGCATTCCTTTGGACTCAGTGTAAAAGAGATGCAATATATTGCCAATCGGTCGGGCACTTCGCACACTGCATTTGCGTATGAAATGCCCGATCGAAGTTCTCTTGTGAAAATCCGGTTTTTTACACCTGCCGGGGAAATCTTGAATTGCGGACATGGAACAATCGCAGCCCACTACGTTAGAGCAATCGAGTTAAATCATCATCCCAATAGGGAATTTCTATTCCAGGAAACCAAAGAAGGGATACAAAAAATTGAAATCGATTTTGAAGATCATGATTATCAGATTTGGTTGACGCTCGAAGAAGTAAAGATTACGACTCCTTCTGCGCAGATCACGGAAAGGCTGCTCGATGCACTCAATGTGAGCGAACCGGATCTTTCCTCCCAAAACTCGATTGCAATGGCATCACCCGGTTCGAACCGGTTTTTAGTTGGGCTGAAAACATCAGACCTGGTAAATCAGGTCTATCCAAATTTTGATCAGCTAAAAAAACTGGATGCTGCATGCGGATGCATTGGTTGCTTTGTTTATTCTGTAGATCAGCAGGATGAGCAGCTTTTGGTAACCGCAAGAATGTTCGCACCCAATATTGGTGTTTACGAAGATGCAATTAATGGAAATAGCAGTGGGTGCCTGGCGGCATTCCTTTTGAAAGGGAGTACAACCGATTCGCTAAACATGGTTGTACGACAAGGTCAAATGTTGGGAATGAATGGCCGTGTTAAAGTCAAAGCTTCAAAGGTCGAAAATCGCATTGAAGTAAAAATCGGTGGTACTGTCGTGGTAGACCACGAAATATATATTCAATTAGGATCGTAAGTAGTGGAATTGGCTGGTACGATAATTGAGCTCGTTGACGGATCTTTCATAATAAGATAATTCAAACATTGATAATTATGGCACTCGCGGTAGGATCAAAAGCACCTTTTTTCAAATTGTACAATACAGAGAGAAGAGAAATGTCGCTCAATGACTTTAGTGGAAGAACCCTGGTCATTAATTTTTTTCCTGCGGCCTTTACCGGCGTATGTACTGAACAGCTATGCACGAACCGTGATGAGGTCAGTTTTTACAAAGGATTGGATGCAGCCGTTATTGGCATCTCAGTTGACATGCCATTCTCATTGAAGGCTTTCAAAGAGAAAAATAATATCAACTTTGAATTACTATCCGACTTTAATAAAGTGACGATCCACGAGTATGAAATGTACCATACCAATTTTGTATGCGGTATTCGTGGCGTAGCAAAGAGGGGAGTGGTAGTCGTGGATCATTTGGGCCATATTGGATATTCAGAAGAAACGGCCAATCCGGGAATTCAAGTAAATTTTGCAGCGTTGAAGGAGGCGCTGGAAAGAATGAAAGTAGAGAAGTAGCCTTACTTGATTTCTTCAAACACGCCTGTTAATTTGTTTTTTCGAACATTGTCCCAATTAAAGTAACGACCGTTCATGGCAACATATACACCTGGTGCCAGTGATTGAACGAAAGCCAGTGCACTGCCGAGGTTAAATAATCCATCTGAACTCCCGAATTTGATAGGTATCATTGCCCCTGTGAGTACGATTGTTTTTTTTCTTACTTTTTGTGCAAGCAATTTCGCCGTTTCATGCATGGTGTCGGTTCCATGGGTGATGACGATTTCTAATTCAGGGCAGTCGATACATTCTTTCACGATCAGCTCCCTGTCAGCCATTGTCATTTCCAGGCTATCAATCATCATGAGGGTTTTGATTTCGACAGGTACCCGGTTACGTCCCATTTGAAGCAGGTCCTGCATGTGTGTTTCTTTGAAATACAATTCCCCGTTGAGCTCATTGTATTCTTTGTCAAAAGTACCTCCGGTGATGAATATCCGAATTGCCATAAGATAGTTTTGATTCATAAAATTAGGGAATATGGAATTTGTCGGGCAAGAATCACTTTTGTTTATTCAGGAACTGGCAGCCTGTCAGAAAAAGACCTCTTATAATTATTAGTAATTTTAATAATAAAGCGAAGCTGTCGATGAAAGTAAAATTGCTGTTCCTGATCTGTATGATTGCAGGTTTTTCATTGACCGCACAAACCAATTGGATTCTCAAAAAACAAAAGGACGGGATATCGGTCTATAGCCGTCCGTCTGAGACTTCATCATTTGATGATTTGAAAGTTGAGGTTGATTTAAAAGGAACGCTTGAGCAGTTGGCTTCAATCCTTTTGAATATTCCTAATTACACTCAATGGGCTTATGGAACGAAAATCAGTAAGGTAGTAAAACGCACCAACGAAAATGAATTGATTTACTATTGCGAGATTGAAGTGCCATGGCCAGCCAGCAACCGGGACCTTTATGCAGATTTGAAAGTGACCAGGGATTCATCTGGAAACTCTTTGCAGGTGGTGGCTGTGGCTAAGAAAGATTATCTTCCTGTGAAAGATGGTTTAGTACGAGTACCCAAGTCTACGGGCAAATGGATCGCCACGAAAGTTACCCCGCGCACAGTCCATCTTGTATATACATTAGAGTTAGATCCTGGCGGATCCGTCCCTGCATTTGTTACAAATCTTTTTATGACGAAAGGACCTTTGGAAACGTTTGAAAACCTGAAAAAGAAAATGGAAGGATTAAATAAATGACTACGAAGGCCGGGCCGCACATAATATTCAAAAAATGATAAAATGGCCGGGTCTCAAAGTTATCGCAACGCCGTATAATTATTTGAATGTTCCATGATTCTCTCTAAAACAACGCCTGATTCTGCTTCTGTAGATATCAGATCCTGCAAACTGACTTTGTCCAATAACTGATCTACTGAAAATTGAATCATTTGCCAGAGCGATCTTGCAGAGCAATCAACTGAATTGGTACAAAATTTCAAAACGCCGGTATGCGATCCGCAGTAAGTAGAATTGAACAGCGCGCCACCAAGCGCTTTCAATACTTTATTGATATTGATCTCTTCCGCAGGTTTAGCCAACACGTACCCTCCTTTGTTTCCGGGAGTGCTGTTAATAAAGCCCTCCATGCGAAGTATCCGGGTAAGCTTAGCAATATAATGACTGCTCAGGCCTTCAGTGTCACTCAACTGGGGGATGCTCATGCCTTCCTTATTCTTACATCTGGCAATTCGAATAAGAATTCTAAGACCGTATTCTTCCTGGGCGCTGATTTTCATACAAGAAATTATTCGGTGGGTAATTGGGTGGGGTCGATCTGGTAACGCTTGATAAACTGATCACGCAGTTTTTCCCTTCCTTCCTGCGTTTGTTCCTTAGTGCAAATAGAATTGTAAACTTCAATCAGGTCATCAGCAATATCACCTGCTTCCAGCCTTTCGATCTGGTAACGATGAAGGATATGTACCAATTCACCGTTTTTAAAGATGGCAATATTGGGTGACGAAGGAGTCAGTCCCGCGAGGTATTTTTCACGAAAATGAGTAACCGCGTCTTTTTCCATGCCCGCAAAAACAGTAAACTGCAGGTCTGGAATCCTGTCATTAAACAAGGACAGATTGGCTCCGGGACGGGCTACCCTGGCAGCACAACCACACACAGAATTCAAAACAACTAAAGCTACTTTATCATCTTTGCGTGACAATGCCTTATCAACATCTTCCGGAGTCAATAATTGTTCGTACCCAGACTCAATTAATTCTTCACGATAAGGCCTGGCGATATTTTCAGGATAACTGGGTCCTGAATTCCCTAAAAGACTATTGATATTGATCTGCGGCATTATTTTATATTTAAAAATGAATATGTAATTAATTTTCTTATCTCCGTCATAGAAAGCCTAACTCCAGCTGAGCCTCTTCCGACATCATACTCTTATTCCAGGGTGGAGTCCAGGTAACAGTCACATGAACATCATTGATGCCTTCAATTTGCCTTACTTTCTGGTCTACTTCGATAGGAAGTGACTGTGCAGCAGGGCAACTCGGCGCTGTAAGCGTCATAACAATCTGTACATTATTGATGGGAAGGATATCAATCGTATATACCAGGCCCATCGAATAGATATTAACCGGAATTTCCGGATCATAGATTGTTTGCAGGCACTCTATTACTTTCTGCCTAAGCGCTTCTTCGTTCATTATTTTCTGCCTCCGATTTTAGTTTGTATGCGAGAGCAAAATGTTTCATTTGCTTCACCATAGAAAGCAAACCGTTCGATCTTGTCTGTGCCAGGTGCGTTGTCATGCCAATCTTTTGAATAAAATCCAGTTTTGCATTTATGATTTCTTCCGGTGTATGTCCCGAAAGAACACGGATCAGCATACTGATTAAACCTTTTACGATGATTGCATCACTCTCAGCTTTGTAGTACACGTTCCCATCTCTGTATTCCGCAACCAACCAAACAGTTGATTGACACCCCCTGACTTTATTTTCATCCTTTTTGAACTGTTCGTCAAGCGGCGGCAATTTTTTGCCCAGATCGATGATGTACTCGTATTTGTCATCCCACGAATCGAATAATGAAAACTCATCCACGATCTCATTCTCCACTGATTCTATCGTTTGATATTGGTTCATATTTTAGGACAACATTTTTTTGACTTTGTGAACGCCCGGGATAAGGGCGTCGATTTCTTCCATCGTATTGTACATAGCCAGCGAAACTCTTGCTGTACCTGGTATCCCCAATCTGTCCATCAGTGGCTGCGTACAATGATGCCCGGTTCTAACAGCGATACCCTGATTATCCAAGAGGATACCAATGTCCTGCGGGTGAATTCCTTCCATCACAAACGAAACCACACTGGTTTTATCCTTTGCTGTTCCAACGATTCTCAGTCCCGGAATTTCACTCAATTTAGCCGTTGCATGGGCCAGCAATGAAGATTCGTGTTTTCTTATCTTTTCCTTTCCGGTTGCCTGAACGAAATCCAGGGCCGCCTTAAAAGCGACTGTGTCAGCAATATTGGGCGTACCGGCTTCGAATTTGTAAGGAAGGTCATTATAAATGGTCTTTTTAAAACTCACTTCTTTGATCATTTCACCTCCTCCCTGGTACACTGGCATCGATTCGAGAAGCGATTTCTTGCCGTACAAAACGCCCACGCCGGTGGGTCCATATATTTTGTGACTCGACAAAACGAAAAAATCACAATCCAAATCTTCCACATTTATATCAAAATGAACCGCCGATTGAGCCCCATCAACCAAAACTTTTGCTCCTGCACGATGCGCAATATTGATTATCTTTTTCACGGGATTAACTGTGCCAAGAGCGTTCGACACATGGACTATAGAGACGAATTTGGTTTTTGGACTGATCAGTTTTTCGTATTCTTCCAAGATCAATTCACCATTGTCATGGATAGGAATGATTTTCAAGACGGCCTCTTTCTCTTGACATAAGATTTGCCATGGAACAATATTTGAATGATGCTCCATGGTCGAAATAATGATTTCGTCTCCTTTATCGATATTCTGCCTTCCCCAGGTTGACGCCACCAAGTTGATCCCTTCTGTAGTTCCACGTGTGAAAATGATTTCTTCCCGCGAGGTGGCGTGAATATATTGGCGGACTGTGTCACGGGTTGCTTCAAATGCTGCCGTTGCTTCTTCTGCCAGCGTATGAATGCCCCGATGAATATTTGCGTTGTATTGAGTGTAATATTGATTGAGCGTTTCAATCACGACCTGTGGCTTTTGCGCTGTGGCCGCGTTGTCAAAGTAAACCAATGGCTTTCCTTTCACCTTCCGGTCTAAGGCCGGAAATTGCTGCCTGAGCGAATATACGTCCAGGTTATTCGATATCGTCGCGGATTCTATCATGCTCATTAATTTCTAGTCGTTGAGAAATCAGGCTGGAAACATGCGAACGAATGGATTCCAGATGAATGTTTTCTAAAATATCCATGGCAAATGCCTGCAACAACAGGGACCTAGCCTGGTCTAAACTTAGGCCCCTGGAACGGAGATAAAATAATGCCTCTTCGTCCAGGCTTCCAACTGTGCATCCATGTGAACATTTAACGTCGTCAGCAAATATTTCCAATTGCGGTTTTGCATTCACGGTAGCGGTCTCGGATAGCAGTATATTCTTATTCGATTGGTACGCATTAGTCTTTTGCGCGTCTTTGCGAACAAAGATCTTTCCATTAAAAATTCCAGTGGCTTTGCCATCAACAACACCTTTGTAGAGCTCATTGCTGAAACAATGGGGCTGAACATTATCTACGACAGTATGATTGTCTACGTGTGTTTGACCCTTGAGGCAATAGAGTCCGTACAAATGAGACTCGCAATGATCTGCCTCGAAGATTACATTCAGGTTGTTGCGGACAATATTTCCATTTAAGGAAATGGACACACTATGAGTGTAACTCTTGCCGAGTTGACGAATATGCGTAGTGCTGACCTGGCTGCTTTCACTAGAGTCATTTTGAATCTTGTAGTATTCCAGCCTGGCATCTTTTTCGACCACGATTTCCATTACCTGGTTGGTAAAACTCTCTCCTGTGCCCACAGTGAAGAAGGTTTCCACTACCTGCATGGAAGCATTTTCGCCAATATGAACAAGACTTCTGGGTTGAGAAAAAGTATTCCCATTTCTTGTATCGAAGAAATGGTAAATATATACCGGATGCTCAAGCACTTTATTCTTCTTCAAATGCAAAAAAGCTGCAGCCTGAACAAAGGCCGTATTTAATGCATTGATCCCGTCTTTCAAATAATGACCAGAATGTCCCAGATGTTTAGCTATGGTCTCACTGAATTCGTCCGTGGCCGCTTCTTCCAACGGCAAAACAATGAGATCTTTTGAAATGATTTTGGATAATTCAAGGGAAAATAGCCCATTCACAAAAACCAATTCATTGGCATTGGCATTACCTGGAAGTCGCAAGGCATCAATATCCCCGGAGGAGACAGGCACCTTCGAAAGATCGCTGGTCAATTGATACGTTTTACTAAACAATCCATTGATGCGGGTATACTTCCATTCTTCCTGCTTGGTCGTTGGAATTCCCAGCCTTGTATATAGCTGTTGGGCATTTTTACGCAAGGAACCGATCTTTCCTTTGGTTTCTGGTAAAACTGCCTGATCAAAATAGTCTTTAATATTTGCCGTTGGATTCATTTCTTTTGTTTAAAACCTCAAATCATTCCGTCTCTTCGGATGAGGATTAAGCTTCTTCAGGAAGACTTACCTCATGTTTAATGAAATCATACCCTTTTTCTTCAAGTTCCAAAGCGAGTTCTTTGGATCCGGATTTTACAATGCGTCCATTATACATCACGTGGACGAAGTCCGGGATGATATAATCCAGTAAGCGCTGGTAGTGGGTAACAAGTAAGACCGCGTTGTCCTTATTGCGCAACTTATTCACGCTGTTGGCAACGATTCGAATGGCGTCAATATCCAGACCCGAATCTGTTTCATCCATAATCGCCAGTTTGGGTTGGAGCATGGCCATCTGAAAAATTTCATTCCGCTTTTTCTCCCCACCTGAAAAACCTTCATTCAACGGACGACTCAGCAAAGACTGATCAATATTGACAAGAGCCATCTTTTCCTTCATCAAGCGCAGAAATCCAACAGCATCCAAAGGCTCTTCTCCACGATACTTGCGAATTTCGTTTACAGAAGTTTTAATAAAGTTGGTAGTACTAAGCCCCGGAATTTCCACTGGATATTGAAAAGCCAGAAATACTCCTTCCCTGGCACGGTCTTCGGGCGACATTTCTAACAAATCCTTTCCAAAATATGTGACTGAACCTTCTGTGATTTCATAGTTTTCTCTCCCAGCCAATACTGATGCCAAGGTACTTTTACCTGATCCGTTTGGCCCCATGATCGCGTGCACTTCCCCAGCCTTAATTTCCAAATCAATTCCTTTCAGTATTTTCTTGGTTTCAATCCCTGCGTGTAAATTCTTAATCGTTAACATGATATTTCTTAGTTTTTCATTTGTATTATCCAACGCTGCCTTCAAGGCTGATGGCAAGTAATTTTTGAGCTTCCACTGCAAATTCCATCGGCAGTTGGTTCATGACTTCCTTCGCAAAACCATTTATGATGAGTGCCACTGCTGTTTCAGTGTCGATTCCTCTCTGATTGCAGTAAAAGATTTGATCTTCTCCGATCTTGGACGTTGTCGCCTCATGTTCTACTACGGAAGAGCTGTTTTTTACTTCGATATAAGGAAAGGTGTGGGCGCCGCATTTGTCGCCCAGCAACAGGGAATCACATTGTGAAAAATTGCGGGAATTGACGGCGTTCTTATTGACATGCACCAGGCCCCGGTAACTGTTATTGCTAACACCCGCAGAAATACCCTTAGATACTATTCTGCTCTTTGTGTTTTTTCCTAGGTGCATCATCTTGGTGCCCGTATCAGCTTGTTGATGATTGTTTGTGACAGCCACGGAATAGAACTCACCAATTGAGTTATCACCTTTGAGTATGACACTTGGATATTTCCATGTGATCGCTGACCCTGTCTCTACTTGGGTCCAGGATATCTTGGAATTTACTCCCTGGCAAATTCCCCGCTTGGTTACAAAATTGTAAATACCCCCATTTCCATTCTTGTCGCCGGGATACCAGTTTTGTACTGTTGAATATTTTATTTCAGCCCGGTCCAGCGCAATTAATTCGACAACAGCTGCGTGGAGTTGATTTTCGTCCCGCATAGGAGCGGTACAACCTTCGAGATAACTTACATAGCTGCCTTCTTCGGCAATTATAAGTGTTCTTTCAAACTGCCCTGTATTTTCTGCATTGATCCGGAAATAAGTAGAAAGTTCCATTGGGCAGCGAATACCTTTTGGTATATAGCAGAACGATCCGTCACTAAACACTGCCGAATTGAGTGCAGCAAAATAGTTGTCTGTTGGGGGGACGATCGATCCCATGTATTTCCTAACTAATTCGGGGTGCTTTTGAATTGCCTCACTGATCGAGCAAAAGATAATTCCTAAATCAGCAAGCTGCTCTTTAAATGAGGTGGCGACGGACACACTGTCAACTACTACATCCACTGCGACACCTGTTAATCTTTTTTGTTCATCCAGGGAGATTCCCAATTTGTCAAATGTTCTTTTCAATTCCGGATCTATCTCATCAATGCTATTAGGCCCGACTCGCTGCTTAGGTGCGGAATAGTAGATAATATCCTGGAAATCGATAGCAGGGTAGGTAACATTCGACCATTTGGGCTCTTCCAGCTTGAGCCATTGACGATAAGCTTTTAATCTCCATTCCAACAACCATTGCGGTTCCTGTTTTTTGGCTGAAATAAATCGTATAATGTCTTCATTTAAGCCTTTAGGTGCTTCTTCAGCATTGATATTGGAAACGAAACCGTATTTATAGTCACTCAAAACCGTCTGCTCAATGGTACTCATCAGGACATCGTTCATAGCAATTCCTTTTATTCAAATGCAAAATTACGGGTTATTTATACTAAAAAGTAGAAATAATGTCAAATTTGGGTGTAAAAATGAAACTGAATATTATGGGGTTGATCAAAGGGCCAAATCCTGCCCAAATGGACGTGTATACCGTTTATTATCAATAATTTAGAGAGGCAATGCAATCAAATCAACGAGGATGCAAAATTAAGGAAAGATTCGGTTTTAATTTAATCGCTGTTGGTAAAAATTAGGAAAATTTAGCGCAAAGCATACCTGGTGAAATTCACCCATCAGCTTTGGATTTTCTACTGCAAGTGTGTGAGGATCGAAAGAAATTGTTTTTAGCGCGTTCGGAAAGCATTTTTTTTGAAACTTTCACTTATTCAACCGATATCACATTATCTGAGTCAATGAAACAGCGCGGAGATAATTCTACTTTGGCTTTGACTTGGGTTTAGTCTTGGGCTTAGGTTTTTTCGTCTCGACTTTCTTTTCCTGGTTAACAATTTGAAGAGGGTCTTCACAAACATAACTTGCTCCATGTTTTATTTTTGCCGCTCCATTGTTTTTAGTCCAGAATTTTAACGGCACAAATGCGGAAAAGACCCCGTGGCCATCCTGGTCATTTGTCTCTATGTTATAAAATACACTGAATCTTGCTTCAGACCCTCTGCCAAATCGATCTCCGCCCACCAGGCCGATGGGCTGACCTGCTTCTACCGTTTGTCCTGGTTTTACAAATACGCCGTTTTTTTTGAAGATTCCATAATGACCAAACGAACAATCTGCATGCACAATTTCAACAAAGTTTTCATGGCCGGCACTTGCAACGCCTGAGTCATTGAGGCCGCTACTCATGTCCACTTGTGTAACTACCCCTCTTCTGGCAGAATAAATTGTGTCGCCGGGTTTCATTCTAAGACGAACCACATACCAGTCTTTGGGATTTGGAATCAGCTCCTGACCATTTACTGTGGGATTGGCGCTCGCTTTTTTTTGCTCACTGAGATTCACCATCTCATACACCTGTGCTTCTTTACCAGGAGCGATCGGTAACAGGTATACGAAATCCGGGTTAACCTTGGGATTAATGCATCCCTTGATATAGCTAGTCATATACCGAAAACCCATTGGGTTCTCAACTACCTGTTTCGATAATTTGAACAATCTCGTTTTTCCGGGCTTTATTTCTTCCCTGTAAGGAAGCGACCGATCCGCAGTGGCATTATTCAAGCTGGTAAACTCAATTTGTAAAATAAAGTCATTGTATCCATTGTTGTTGCAATAGAAGGTACAGTTGCCCTGGGCGTCCTGGTCATAGCTAATTTCAAGAATTTTTTGGGCGTATGAAGAGAAATAGATAATAGAAAATAAGCACAAAATGAAAATGCTCTTCATGGGGATATAATTCTATGATGATATGCTCAATATTACTTAGAAAACAAATCAAATACAATTTATTTTGTGGCTTGCCCGAAGCGCCCGACGTCCGATTTGCCTATTTTATTGCCTTTTGTATTTTGTGGCAGGAACTGCCTATAATTTCCCGGCCAAAAACTAAACCGATGAAAATATTCTTTTCCATCTGCATATTGTTTTTGATTGCGTGTGCTTCAAAGGCGCAACCAAAAGCCACCAATGACACTTCACAAATTGTCACCATTCACGCTGATTCATCGAAAATGGAAATTGAATCAGAATTTCCCGGAGGACCTACAGCCTGGGCAAGATTTCTGAATGCAAATCTTGTGTATCCAAAAAAAGCTGTTAAAAAAAATATTGAAGGGGATGTGATTGTACAATTTATCGTGGACAAAGAAGGAAATGTCAGCAATGTTGAAGCACTCAGTGGTCCAGAATTGCTGAGAGAAGCTGCCGTCAAAGTATTTCAAAACAGCCCAAAGTGGAAACCTGCTTTTCAATATGGCAGGAAAGTAAAATCTTATAAAAAACAACCGATCAAATTTCGATTGCAGACTGCATGAGAGGGATGAAAAATCTAGATGAGGAATCCTACTTTTGCGACATGAAAAGAATATATCAGTTTATTCGTCAGGTGTCCTTGGAATTATTATCCACGTTCATTTTTTCCATCGTATCCTTCTCGCTCGTTGCTCAGCCTTTGCGAGTCGGTGTTGCCGGCTTAAGCCATGACCATATTCGAGGTCTGCTTCATCAATTTCAGGAAGGCGAAGTGGTAATACTTGGGATCGCGGAATCTAATCAAGACCTTGTTCAAGAGTATAAAAAAAATTATCACTTACCAGACTCTTTATTTTACCACAACCTTTCGGCTATGCTTGAAAAAATAAAGCCGGATTTTGTACTCGCCTATAACCCGATTGCAGATCATCTCGCAGTGGTAGAAGCCTGTGCTCCTAAAGGAATTTCAGTGATGGTTGAAAAACCTTTAGCAACAACAAATCAGCAAGCTGAAAAAATGAAGGAACTGGTTAATAAATATCATATAAAGCTCCTGACTAATTATGAAACGACCTGGTATCCGAGCAATCAACAGGTATTTGACCTTGCCGGGGAGGGGAGACTGGGTTCGATCCGGAAAATGGTCATTCATTCTGGCCACCAGGGTCCGAAAGAGATCGGTTGCAGTCCTTATTTTTTGTCCTGGCTAACAGACTCAGTTAAAAATGGCGGAGGAGCAGTCATGGATTTTGGATGTTATGGCGCCAATCTCATGACCTGGATGATGCAGGGTAAAGCTCCTGTTTCAGTCATGGCGGTAACTCGCCATATAAAACCAGGTATTTACTCGAAAGTGGATGACGATGCAACCATCATTTTAGAATATCCTTCTGCGACGGGCATCATTGAAGCCTCATGGAATTGGCCCTTTGGCATTAAAGACATGGAAGTTTTTGGAGAAAAATCTTATTTGCATGCATTGAATTCAACAGATGTGGAGGGTCGAGACACGACCAACTATAAAAAATTGCCGGCCTACCAATCTAAATACAAAGACAATATCGCTTACCTGAGAGCAGTTATAGATGGAAAGGCCAATTCAACCAATGATCTTTCTTCCCTCGAAAACAATTTGATCGTGGTTCGAATTCTCTCTGCTGCGCGTGAATCTGCCAGAACGGGAAAGAAAATAGTTTTATAGGCTGAAAGTTGATAGTTGATCGCCTTCACGCCGAGGAGTTGAGGTTTAATCACACATCGGATTATTAGAAAACTATAAACTGACTTCTGGCAGCCAACTTTTTTCTCTCACCACGGAACAGAGAACGTCTTCACGTAACTAAAAGCCTTCATGGCTTCAATCACACCTTCTTTCACACCCAATCCTGAATCTTTGATTCCTCCGAATGGAGAATTTTCAACCCTATAGCCGGGAACTTCATTGATATTTACGGAGCCTACATGCAATTCCTTTATGAATCGAAATGCATTATCCATATTTTTTGTAACAATTCCTGCAGACAATCCATATGCAGTTGAGTTTGATAAGCGGATGGCATCATCTACATCTTTAAAGGATAAAACAGGTGCCAATGGACCGAATGATTCATGCACTACTATGTCCGAGTCCGCTGGCACTTGCGTAATCACAGTTGGTTGCATCAGTGCGCCGGTCCTTGTTCCACCCCAAACAACCTTCGCTCCCTGACTAACCGCTTTATTAACCACAGTTTCGAGGTAGATGGCAGACGCTTCGTCGATTACCGTTCCAACTACGGTAGCAGGATCGAAGGGGTCACCGCAGACATATTCCTTTGTTTTTGCAACAAATTTTTCGACAAAAGTGTCATGAATGCTTTCGTGAACGAGTATACGCTTAACGCCGGTGCATCTTTGCCCGCTGTTTCGATACGCGCCTTCTGCTGCGAGATGAACGGCCACTCCCAGGTCTGCATCTTCCATGATGATCATCGGATCGTTTCCTCCTAGCTCCAACACTAATTTCTTATATCCCGCCGCAGAAGCAATGCGCTTTCCAACAGGGACACTTCCCGTGAAAGCGACTACTTGTACCCGTGAGTCCTTTACCAGGGGCTCGGCAATTTCTGATGTCGGCCCTAAAAGAACACTGAGCATGTGGCATGGCATACCTGCTTCATATAATAATTCTGCAAAGGCGACCGCTGTTAGCGGCGTTTTTTCTGAAGGTTTTAAAATAACTGGTGTGCCTGCGGCAAGAGCAGGAGCTACTTTGTGTGCGACCTGGTTCAATGGATGATTGAATGGTGTGATGCAAACTGCCAGAGACAACGGCTCCCGGAAGGTGAATATCTTCCTGGACTTTCCCTGGGTTGAAGTATCTCCAGAAAATATTTCTCCATCATCCTGCAAACATTGCAAAGATGCAAAAAGCAACACGTCAATTGTTCGTCCGGTTTCATAAAGCGCTTCCCGAATAGCCAGCCCTGACTCCGATGTAATCAAATTGGCAAATTTTTCCCTTCTTTGAGTCAATAAGTGCCGGGCTTTTTCAAGTACTTGGAATCGTTCATGACGAGATAGTTTTCGCCCTCCCTGCAAGGCTTTGTCAATGGATTGTTCCACATCCGATTTCGTCGCCATCACTACAGTTCCGACCACCTCGTCCGTATACGGATTCTTTACTACTAACAAATCACCTTGTCCTACAGGATTTCCTGCGACAAGACTATTTTTTTGGATGATATCCAGGCTCATTCTTATTTTTTATTGCGTGCCATTAATCGTGTAGTCAAATATGTGGAAATTTCTCGGATCGCTTGCGGCCCTTCGCTTGTAATGATCATTCAATGGATGTGATATGATCATCGAAACCATTTCTTCATACCTGCCTCCATGGGAACGCAAACTTCCATCCAGTGCACTTAGATCGTGATAGGCAGGTTTTCTGCCAAGCACAACATTCCTGGCTGACAACACAACCAGGTCACCGGTTCGGTCAGCCGGCTGTTCAAGCAAACTCACTGCGCTGTCCCTGTTATGAACTTCGGTTATGCCTGGCTGAGACTCGAGCCAGGATTTGACGACCAGGATTTTTGACTTATCATCCATGTGCACAACGACGTACGATCCCAAAGCTCCATGGTGCCGCACATACGGATCCGTTATTGGGCAAATGACTCTAATGCCACTCCCAAATTCCTTTTCTAACAAATTTTCCAGGTACAAGACATTAGGCCTGCCCGTCTCGTCAACCTTTGCATTCATGCCATGGTCTGGTGTTGATCCAATGATGGCATCCAGGTCCATGAGCCTACCTAATTCTTTGTCTATACCCGCATAAAATTCCGATGCCTCCTCTGATTCCGGTCCATGGGTATGCTGAACATAATCTGTTAACGATAAGTATAAAAAATCCGCCAGATCGTTTTCAATTAGCTCAACCCCGGCCTTCAAAACAAAGAGACTGGCACCGGCACTATATATTTCCGGGGCTTTTTCCTTTACCAATTTTTCAACCTGGTCAATTCCGTGTGTTTCTTTTGTCGCATGTGCGGCTTTCTCGGCGGAAAATGCAATGCCTTTCATCTTATGTGAAAGAATATCCCTCAGTTTTTCTTTTGCGGTCACAACAGCTACTCTTCTGCCGGCATTGGCAGCAGCCGCTAGGATGGTTTCTTTCCGGAGGTAGTCGGCACTGTTCATCATCACTTCTTCATTCTTGGTCTCATCATAAAAGAAATTTCCCGAAATGCCATGGTTTCCAGGACTGACCCCGGTCACGATGGATGTATTATTGACGTTGGTAAAGCTGGGGAGAGCCGACCTAACGGATCCTCTATAGCCCTTCAAAATCATTTTCTTCAGATTGGGCATTCTTTCCCTGATCAGGGCTTCGTTATAGTATTCATCGGCTGAGCCATCTGCGCAAATGACTACAATGGGTTTTCCGGCCGGATGATAAGATATTCCATTTGCAATGAAAGGTTGAGTGGATATGATCATGACTTAGTATATAACGCAAAGTAATCTTCGAATGGGTAATGCCGTGGTGTTGAGTGATAGTTCATTAAAATTTAATAAGATGCAGGGTTTTGTCCGGAATCTGGAATCGTGAGTTGGGAGCTGACTCCGGCCAGCCCAACACCCCTCTTCCAAATACTTTTTATCCCCTGAAAACGTTAATTCTATAGCCATATCCATTTGAAAAAAGTCTATTTTATGAAAAAACCCCTATACTTTATCCTGGTATCGTTCATTTTCTTTTCTTGCAGGTCGACTGAATTGGTCTATATCAGTGTTCAGGCTCCGGCACCTGTCACCATTCCGCCCTATATTAAATCGGTGGGTTTAGTCAATAGAACTTTGGTTTCAGACCAAAGTAAGCCTATTGATGTGGTAGATAAAATTTTTAGCCTGGAGGGCCCGAACCTCGACAAAGAAGGAGCACAGGCAACAATAACCGGTCTCGGTGATGAATTGCAAAGAAATAATAGGTTTACAGACATAAAAAATCTGGCTAACGCAAACCTGCGCACAAATACACCTGGCTTGTTTCCTGCGCCATTGTCATGGGATGTGGTAGAGAAGATTTGTAGAGACAATAACACAGACGCCATATTCGTACTCGAAATGTTCGATACGGATTCAAAGATTAACTATGCTATCAATCCCTCTAACATGACCACCGCGCTGGGTAGAGTTCCTATTGTTGATCCCCAGGCAACCATGCGTACTTTAGTCAAAACAGGATGGAGGATATATGACCCCAGCACAAAATTGATTTTAGATGAATTCCCCATCTCCAGGGAAATCTCATATACGGCCAGAGGACTTAACCCCGCTGTCGCCGCCCAGGGACTGGTAGCCAGAAAAGATGCGGTGAAAGAAGCCGGTAACCAGGTGGGTCAGGCTTATGCTTTGCGCATAGTCCCAATTTGGTTAAGAGTAAATAGAGATTATTTCGTAAGGGGAAGTGATAATTTCCGGATTGCCCGAAGAAAGGCGCAAACAGGAAATTGGAACGAAGCGGCTGACCTCTGGCAAAAAGAAACAACCAGCCCCAGTAAAAAGACCGCTGGCAGGGCTTGTTACAACATGGCTATCATAAGTGAAATCAATGGTGATTTGGATAAGGCTGTTGAATGGGCCCAACGATCTTATGAGAATTACAATAACCATCTCGCTTTGCACTATGTCAAAATCCTACAGCAGAGGCAGGCCAACAATGAAGTGCTTAAAGACCAGCAGCCCAATCCTTAACCTTGGCTGGTTCTGAAATTTATATTAAATGCGCCTACAGGCGCTGGTTACTGCCAAGCAATCAAGGGCCGGTCTTTTGACCGGCTTTTTTTTGTGCAAATTCCTCGTTGCACTCTCTTGACATTCTAACGGAAATGCACCGTCGAAATTTGGCCTGGATTTTTTCAATGAAATATAGCCACTCAACTCCTTTGTTGAATTTTTGCATGGCCAACAACCATCAAGTAGTCGTACTGGGAAGGGGGATATTAGTCAATTGATAGTCAATTGCTAATGAATTTTTCATGTGAATTGGAGAAACATTAAATTTAACCGTAATGCTGTGGAAGAAAGTTATGCGGCCCGGTTAAATTTATTAATTTAGAGCTACCCTTAAAGCTTCCAAACCAACTAAAAATTGGAATGCATCAAGACATGATTCATGTCGCTAACCTGGTAAAGGAGAGATCGACCCTCGCAGTAAAATAACTCAAACAACCTTAAGGTTCCTAACTGGTTCAATTGATTAAGAATGAAATGTTGGTTATGTGGATTAAGTCTCTTTATTTTTTCTTCGGCATTTTCACAAATGCAGACCTGTCCCGCTAACATCAATTTCGGGAGTGGTACCCTCACGCATTGGTTTGCCTATGTGGGTAATAACAGGAATGGGAATGGGCCAACTGCCATCAAGCAGACCTATGATTCGCTGGCAAGTCCTCCCCAGGGGACGCAAGGGCTTACCATAATTTATGAATGGAACCATCAGCCTTTAGTACCCGGAATCCAAATTCTTACCCGACAAGGGACGGATCGGTTTGGAGGATTTCAAATCATACCAAATATTAATGGTTACCAATATGCATATTCGATTTTGCTTGGTTCTACTTTAATAACCCGCGGCGGTCCGGGTAGCGGAGGCGCAACTATGGGTGGTTATATTCGGGGGGTCAGCTATAGATTTACAGTGCCCCCCGGTCCCACTGCCGAGCCTTACACGATGACATATGCTTATGCCATGGTGCTGGAAAATGGAAGCCATAACTCCAATGAACAGCCGCTTTTTTCCGCGACACTTAAAACAGATGATAGTGTAGTTACCTGCGCATCCCCCAGTTATTATCTTCCCACATTTAACAATACTGAAGAAGGCCAGCGCGGTGCTACCCTGGATTCTGCCACTGCTATTAAGAATGGTTTCATTGTCAGCCCCGTTTTATCTCCTAATCCAAACCCTAATCCCAGCGGGACTGAAGCTACGTATCTCCAGGATGTCTGGACAAAAGGTTGGCGCGAGGTTACTTTTGATCTTTCCCCTTACCGGGGTCGAAAAGTAACACTGACATTTGAAGCCGATAATTGTATTCCTGGTGGTCATTTTGCTTATGCATATGTTGCCTTAAGAAATAATTGCGCAGGTCTGAGCATCAGCGGTGATTCGCTGGTTTGCGTCAACAGTAATATTGCCTATTCAGTACCAGCTCTGGCAGGCGCCACCTATCAATGGTTTGTTCCCAATACATGGCAGATTACGGACTATAGCTCAGGAAATATCATCCGTGTAAAAGCAGGTACACAAGGTGGTCCCATTATTGTCCGCGAACAGAATAGTTGTGCAGATCTTAAGGATACAATTCAGGTGAACACTTTACCGTCGCCGGTAGGCGGCAAAGTATCTGGAGATACAACGGTATGTTCGGGCATTAACTTGCAAACACTAGTCCTGAGTAACAACGTGGGAAATATTCAGAATTGGATTTATTCTACAGATGGGGGAAGTAACTGGGATAGTCTGCCTGTTACCACACCCAAATATGTAGCCCAGAATCTAACTACAACCACGACGTTCAAAGCAGTAGTGCAAAATGGAACGGTTTGTAGTCCGGATACCAGTTCAGGAGCCACTGTTAGTGTAGATGCAAAAAGTGTCGGTGGTGTTATCAATCCGGCCAACAGCAATTTGTGTGAACAGCAACAGATCGGATCAATTCTGAATCTCTCAGGTAAGACGGGCAATATCATTGATTGGCAATCTTCAAGTGATAATTTCAACTGGCAGAATTTTAATCCGCCTCTGAATGATTCTGTTTTCATGGTCAATTCGATTCCTATCTCGACTTCATATAGAACCATCGTGAAAAATGGGGTGTGCCCGGCTGATACAAGTTCAGTAGCCAAGGTGGCACTATTCAAGGTCCCATTCCCGCAAGCCAATATTAGTCCGGCCGATACAACAATATGTTTTGGAACAAGTGCTAATTTAAATGCCAGCATAACAGTTGGAACAAGCTACAATTGGCTCAATCCCGGAAGCCTGATTAACACGGGCGACGGCAAAATTACCGGCATGCCCTATACGCTTCAGGCAATTGCCAATCCTCCATCAAGTACAGACTATGTACTTAGTATCACTAATGAAGGATGTCCAAATGCCCTCAATGATACGTTCCATGTGAAGGTACTGCCACCTATTATTGTCGATGCAGGAAGAGATACTTCTGTTGTGGTGAATCAACCATTGCAATTGCAGGCAAGCTCCAATGATCCCACCGCCAATACTTATGAATGGATACCAACCACCGGCCTCAACAATCCGGATATTCCAAATCCCATTGCGTTATTAAATGCCAGCATTAATTCGATAAAGTATACAGTCAAGGTGAGTAACCCAGTCGGATGCATGGGCGAAAATTCAATCCATGTAAAAGTGTTCAGGACCGGCCCGGATATTTTTGTTCCAAATGCTTTCACACCAGGTAAAAATAGCAATACTATTTTCCGGCCAATACCAGTAGGCGTTGCCTACCTGGAATATTTCAGAATATATAATCGTTCCGGTGAATTGGTCTTTAGTACTTCACAAATTGGCCAGGGTTGGGACGGCACGTTGAATGGAAAACCACAAGACAGCGGAGGATACGTATGGATGGTACAAGGTGTTGATTACACGGGTAACACGATTTTTAAAAAAGGTGTTGTCGTTCTGCTTCGATAATTACCATAAAAACTTATTCATCAACGTTAGATTCCCTGCCCTGTCGACGCCTTAGATGTATGAATTGTAGGTGAAGAGAAATATAGCATTGTAGTCGACCGGAGTCACGTCACTGGTTTTTTGTTCTTGTCTAATATTTGCTTCAGAAGATTCAGAGAGAATTATTAGTTTTAGTTCTTCATGAAACCTAAATCTGAAAGTCTTTTTCAACTAGCCGTTATAGTTAGTGCGCTGGGATTTTTTGTCGATGTATATGATCTGCTATTATTTGGTATCATTCGACGCCCCAGTCTCCACGACCTTGGCCTGGGCCCTGATGAGATACTGACAAAAGGAGAATTAATCATCAGCGTGCAGATGATTGGCTTGCTGGTCGGTGGCATCCTTTGGGGAATACTGGGTGACAAAAAAGGAAGGCTCCGTGTGTTATTCGCTTCCATTCTTATATACTCCCTCGCCAATATTTTTAATGGAATGGTTAATTCCCTGCCTCCTTTTATCCTTTTCAGGTTTATTGCAGGTGTGGGTCTTGCGGGGGAGTTGGGTGCAGGAATAACCCTTGTCAGTGAGTTGCTTCCAAAGGAAAAGCGCGGGATTGCCGCCACATTGATCCCTTCATTTGGAATCCTGGGGGCAGTCACGGCATTTTTATTCAGCAAAGTTTTTGACTGGAGAACTTGTTTTTTTCTGGGAGGAGTGTTAGGCCTGGTCCTGCTGGCTCTGCGTTTGTCCGTTCACGAAAGTCAGCTATTTGCAAAAGTGAAACAGACAGGGGTGGAGCGAGGAAATTTCCTGATGTTTTTCAACAACAGAACCAGGTTCTACCGCTATATGCGTAGTATTTTAATGGGGCTTCCTGCCTGGTATATTATCGGCGTGTTGGCAACTTTCTCCGACCAATTCGGAAAAGAAATGGGTATACCGGATATTGATCCAGGCAAGTCGATCATGTATTTATATCTTACCATCGCGTTTGGAGATTTAAGCGTTGGTCTTTTGAGTCAAAAATTAAAGAGCCGAAAAAAGCCATTTTTCATATTTTATGGAATTACGGTCTTTTTTTGCGTGCTGTATTTTCTTCAGCAAGGTGGCTCGCAACTCCGGTTTTACCTGATATGTGCTGGCCTGGGATACGGAACAGGATTTACTGTTGTCTACATTATTATGAGTGCAGAACAATTCGGAACAAACTTACGCGCATCAGCGGCCATCAGCATACCCAATATGGTACGCGGTGCATTGCCATTGATCATTTTACTCTTCAAATGGTTGCGTGGTATTTTGAACAGTTATCTTACAGGGGCCTGGGTCACAGGTGTAATTTTAATGGTCTCAGCTATTGTGGCCGCCATTTTCACCGAAGAAACATTTGGTAAGGATCTTGATTTTATTGAGACATAAAAAAAGCGGGTACTCGACCCGCTCCTTTCGCTACTCGGCTTCTACTCGGCTTTTTGCAGTTTTTCAACTAGGCTAAGGTTTCCTTC